>CAMFFO010000064.1 GCA_945949735.1 uncultured Clostridia bacterium
GTGAACGGTTAAGGAGTCCCCTCGGAATGGGATGGTTTCGATAAATTGGTGTTTGTCGAAATGCCACCGTAGGGGCGGCTATGAGCCGCCCGCTTTTGTTGCGTCAACGAAAGTGCTTCCGTTTATCGGAAACGCTCAGAAACTTGAACGTTTTCGGGCGGCTAATAGCCGCCCCTACGGTAGCAAGGCAACGTGTTTGGAAATCTACAAACACCAATTTATTGATTTACGGAAAGGCAGCAGGAGGAAATCGGATGGAATTTCGGGTATTATGCGTGGGCGACGTGGTGGGCGGCCCGGGGATGGAGCGGATCCGGCGGAGCCTGCGCTGGCTCAAAAACAGCCTGGGAGCGGATTTTGTCATCGTCAACGGGGAGAACGCCAGCGTGGTGGGCATCACCCCGGATCAGGCGGAGGACATCCTGGACGCCGGGGCGGACGTGATCACCCTGGGCAACCACTCCTTCGGCAAGCGGGAGATCGTGCGGTTCCTGGAGGACAGTGACCGGATCCTCCGGCCCGCCAACTACGCGCCCCAGGCCCCGGGCCGGGGCTGGGCGGCGTATGAAAGCCGCTTCGGGGACGTGGCCGTCATCGACCTGATCGGCCGGTGCGCCATGGACTACACCCCGGACAACCCCTTCCTGCTGGCGGAAAAGCTGTTGAAGAAAATCACGGCCAGGATCATCCTGGTGGAGATCCACGCCGAGGCCACCTCCGAGAAGCTGGCCATGGGCTATATGCTGGACGGACGGGTCAGCGCGGTCTGGGGCACCCACACCCATGTGCCCACGGCGGACGCCCGGGTGCTGCGGGGGGGCACCGGCTATGTGACGGATCTGGGGATGACCGGCCCCCGGGAATCGGTGCTGGGCATCCGGCCCGATCTCTCCATCGCCAAATTCCGGGGGGATCTGACGGAGCGCTATCGCTGGGCCGACGGCCCCACCAAGCTGGAGGGGGTGCTCTTCACCCTGGACGCCTCCACGGGAAAATGCCTCCGGGCGGAAAGGATCGACCAATGGGACTGAGACTTCTGCACAGCGGGGACTTTCATCTGGATTCCCCCTTCCGGGGCTTCGACCGGGAGCGGCGGGAGCTGCTTCGCCGGGAGAGCCTGGCCCTTCCCGGGAAAATCGCGGAGCTCTGCCGCCGGGAGGGCTGCGATTTGCTCCTTCTGGCCGGGGACGTTTTTGACGGCGTACCCAGCCGGGATGCGCTGGACGCGTTGAAAAACGCCCTGGAGGAAGCGGAGGTTCCCGCGTTTCTCGTCCCGGGAAACCACGATTACGGCACTCTTTGGCAGTCGGAGCGGTGGCCCGGGAATCTGCATATTTTTGCTGGAGACTGGGATAGCATTCCTCTGCCGGAGCTGGACTGTCGGGTGTGGGGCGCGGGCTATACGCAAATGGACTGCCCTGGACTGCTGGAGGGCTTCCGGGCCCGGGGGGAGGAGAAGTATCAGATCGGCCTGGTTCACGGGGACGCCGTGAATCCCGGCTCTCCCTACTGCCCCGTGACGCCCGCTCAGGCCCGGCAGAGCGGCCTGCAGTATCTTGCCCTGGGCCATGTCCACCGGGCCGGTTCCTTCCGGGCGGGAGACACCCTCTGCGGCTGGCCCGGCTGCCCCATGGGCCGGGGCTGGGACGAGACCGGGGAGAAGGGCGTGTACATCGTGGATGTGGGAGCGCGGACGGAGCTTCGGTTCCGGGCCGTCCCCGGCATCCGGTTTTACGATCTGGAGATCCCCGCCGGGGAGCTGGAAAACCGGCTCCCCGGGGGAGAAACCCGGGACTTTTACCGCATCACCCTCACCGGAGAGGGGGAGGGGGAGATCTGCCTCCCGGGAATCCCCAACCTGTGGCTGAAGGATCAGCGGACGGCCCCCGGGGATATGTGGGAGCTGGCCGGGGAGGACACCCTGGAGGGGGTGTACTTCCGCCTCCTCCGGGAGCAGGCGGAGGCCGGTGACGCTGCCGCCGCCCTGGCCGCCCGGATCAGCCGGGAGCTGCTGATGGGCAGGGAGGTGACGCTGCCGTGAGGATTCTGGAAATGACCGCCACCTTCGGCAAGCTGGAGCACGAAACCCTGACTTTGGAGCCGGGGCTTACGGTGGTCGAGGCTCCCAACGAGTGGGGCAAGAGCACCTGGTGCGCGTTTCTGTGCGCCATGCTCTACGGCCTGGACACCCGGGCCAAGTCCACCAAGGGGGCTCTCGCGGACAAGGAGCGCTACGCCCCCTGGTCGGGAAGCCCCATGGAGGGGCGGCTGGAAGTACAGTGGCAGGGCAGGAACATCACCGTGGAACGCCGCACCCGGGGCCGGGTGCCCCTGGGGGAGTTCCGGGCCTATGAGACGGACTCCGGGATCCCCGTGCCGGAGCTGACCGCGGCAAACTGCGGGGAGCGGCTTACGGGCGCGGAGCAGTCCGTGTTCCGCCGGGCGGGCTTTATCCGGCTGGCGGATCTGCCTGTGACCCAGGACGAGACGCTGCGCCGCCGCCTGCGGGAGCTGGTGACCACCGGGGACGAAAGCGGGGAAACCGCGCGCCTGGAGCAGAGTCTGCGGGAGCTTCGGAACCGCTGCCGCTACAACCGTTCGGGGCTGCTGCCCCAGGCGGAGGAGCAGCGGCGGCTTCTGGAGGAAAAACAGGCGGAGCTGGAGCGGCTCTCCGGGGAACGGGAGAACGTAACCCACCGCCTGGAAGAGCTGGAGCGGGAGCGGAAAGCCCTGGAAAACCACCTGGCGGCCCTTGCCTATGCCGAGGCCGGACGGGTGGCGGCTCTGCGCCGGGAAGCACAGAACGCTCTGGAGCTTGCCGCCGCCCGGCGGGAGACCCTGGAGCGGCTGGCTCCCAACGCTGAGGAGGCCCGGCGGAAGCTGGACGAGCTCCAGGCCCTCCGGGAGGAGTGGCGGGTGCTGCGGCTGGAGCGGGAAAGGCTCCAAAAGCAGGGCACCACGCCTCCGGCTTTCCGCGCGGCCTCTCCGGGGAAGCATCTGGAACAGGACATTGCCCGCTATGAACGGCTGAAGCCCCTGCCCCTGCTGGCGGGAATTGCCGCCCTGACCGCCTGGATGGCGGGGGTGGCGCTGCTGGTCTGGGGGAAGTGGGTTTGGGGCGGCATCGCCGTGGGTCTGGGAGTGCTGGCCCTGGCCGGGGCGCTTCTGAGCCTGATTTCCTGCAAAAGCCTGGAACGGGACTACGGCTCCCGGGAGACGGAGCAGTGGCGGCGGGAGCAGGAAAAGAGCCTGCGGGCCCGGCGGCTGGAGGAACGGAGCCGTTTGCTTCGCCAACGAGGGGAAGCCCTCTGGGGGGACAGACTGCCGGAGGAAGCGGAGGCGGATTGGCGGCAGGATCTGGAGCTGAGCCGGGACCTGGAGGATGCCCGCCGGGAGGAAGCCCGGTGCCGGGCCCATCTGGAAGCCCTGGGAGAGGTACGGCAGTCGCAGACTCCAGAATCGGAGGACAGCCTGACCCTGAGCCGGGAGGAGACGGAGACCGCGCTGGAGGAAGCCCGCCGGGAGCAGCACAGGCTCCAGAATCTGCTGGGGCAGTACCAGGGGCGGATGGAAACCCTGGGCTCCGCCGGGAGGCTGGAAACGGAGCTGGAGCGTGTGAACGGGCGCATCCAGGCACTGGAGGACACCTACGCCGCCCTGAATGTGGCCCTGGACACCCTGAACCGGGCGCAGCAGGAGCTGCAGCGGCGGTTTGCCCCCCGGATCACCCGGCGGGCCGGAGAATTGCTGGAAACCCTGACGGGAGGCCGGTACGACCGGCTCAGCTGGGGGGAGGATTTCTCCCTGACGGCGGGGGCCCTGGGCGAGGATACCCAGCGCGGCGTCCTGTGGCGAAGCGACGGAACGGCAGACCAGCTGCACCTTGCGCTGCGGCTGGCCGTGGCGGAGGAGCTGACCCCCGAGGCTCCGCTGATTCTGGACGACGCCCTGGTGCGCTTTGACGATACCAGACTGGAAGCGGCCCTCAGGCTTTTGCAAGAGGAAGCGGAACACCGCCAGGTGATCCTCTTCACCTGCCAGAGCCGGGAGAAGGAAACCCTCGCAAGGACGCGGCGGGAATAAAGAGAGCGGCAAATTGGTGTTTGAAGTTTTCAAATACATTGCGTTTCCACCGTAGGGGCGGATAATATCCGCCCGAAACGTTCCGGTTTTTGAGTATTTCCGGTGAATGTGCGTGCTATCCATGCGGTAAGGTTGCGGGCGGATACTATCCGCCCCTACGGTGATCGTGTTGTAAACACCAATTGATCGCCGCGGTACGGAAAAGGACACAATCTGTGAGACAAGGGAGATCATACATGAGCAAGGGAATCTTTTACTGTGTGGGTGTGGGGCCGGGGGACCCGGAGCTGATGACCTTTCAGGCGGCCCGGATCATCCGGGAGTGCCCGGTGGCGGCGCTTCCGAAAAGCGGCTCCGGGGAAAATGCCGCCGGGAAAATCGCGGAGGAGCTGCTCCGGGACAAGGAGCTTTTGCTCTGCGATATGCCCATGACCCGGGACCGGGCGGCCCTGGATGCGGCCCATGCCGAGGCAGCCCGTCAGGTGGCCCGGAAGCTGGACGAGGGACGCTCGGTGGCCTTTCTCACCCTGGGGGACCCCTCCATCTACGCCACCCCCATGTACCTGCACCATATTCTGAAAGCGCAGGGCTACGAGACCCGGATGATTCCCGGGGTGCCCTCCTTCTGCGCCGTGGCGGCGGCCCTGGATACGTCGCTGTGCGAGGGGGCGGAGCGGCTGCAGATCATTCCCGCCTCCTATCCCGACGCCGGGGAGGCCATGATGGAGCCGGGAAACAAGGTGCTCATGAAGTCCGGCAGGAGCATGGGCAAGGTCCGCGCCCAGATCGACCGGGAACGCTTCGATGCCATGGCCGTGGAGTGCTGCGGCATGGAGGGAGAGCTGATCCACAGAAATCTCGACACCCTGGAGGAAACCGCCAGCTATTTCAGCGTGGTGGTTGTGAAGGAAAAGAAGGGCTGAGCGCCCGCAGCGCCGCGATACGGAAAGCGCAGCGGCAAATTGGTGTTTGAACGGCTTCGCCAAATTGACAATTAACAATTGACAGTTGACAATTATGTGCCGCAACCCTTGTCTTTTTGAAAATATTGTCCTGTTTTTTGACCACAATGATTATGTTTTATCCCGAAGGGATTCCTTAATTGTCAATTGTCAATTGTTAATTGTCAATTATAAACACCAATTTGTCGTTTGAATATCCTGCAAAACGGAAAACCGGAGCCTAGGTTGGCTCCGGTTTGTTTTTCGGCTTGGGGACTGTGAGCGAATAGAGGCCGCAGCCGAGGGCGGCGCCGATGAGGTTCAGGATCAGGTCATCCACGTCGCAGGTGCCCCGGAGGGTCACCATCTGGCCCAGCTCCACCAGGCAGATGATCGCGGCACAGACAGGCAGCGCCCGCAAGGGCTTGCGCAGCTTGGGGAACACCGCCCGCAGCAGATATCCCAGGGGGATGAACAGGACAATATTTCCTGCCAGATTGATCGCTGCCAGCCTTACCAGCGGGGGCCGGGGATGCGACAATAGCCCCCAGTAGAGCCGGATGGTTCGCAGAGGGGAGAGGTTAACATGGCGGGACAGCTGTTCGAGATAGGGCGCGGGGCTTTCCGGCACCTCCCGGTGGAACAGCAGCACCAGCATCCCCAGGGCATACAGCGCAAACACCCATTTTTCAATTGTCCCGCGCTTATCCATGGCCCACCCTCCCGTTACCGGCGCATTATATCAGAAAAAGGCCCGGTTTGCAAGGGAATTGTGGGACATCCCCCGCAAACCCGATGCCAAACCCGGCGGGCGGGATGAAATGAAAAAACGCTTGCCGCCCTGACGCACCTGCCAGACAAATTGGTGTTTGTAGGGCTGATGACAGGAAAATACCTTCCCCCGGGGGGAAGGGGGACCGCGAAGCGGTGGATGAGGAACGGCGACCGCTGTAGAATACTGAGTAGTCCCAATTCTTTGAAATTCGTCCAAATGTTGTACCGTAATTCCAACCGCTGCGGAAAATTTCAGGTTTCGCCATTCCTCATCCGCCCCTTCGGGGCACCTTCTCCCCGGGGGAAGGTATTGCTTTCCGTTAGCCCGACAAACACCAATTAGGGTTATCGGTTTTAGTAAGCATTGCGAGAAGCTGCTTTTGAGGCGCAATCGCAAACAAAAGAAAAGTCTGTCATCCTGAGCATAGCGTAAGCGAATTTCCATTATCAGGATTGCCGGTGGCAATCCTACTATAAAAATGGCGGAGCGGAGTCGAAGGATCTTGGCACTAAAATAACCACACACGTCAACGAAATGCGTAGATCCCTCGACTCGCTGCGCTCGCTCGGGATGACAACGCCTCCTGTACAATTAACAGTTTTCAATCAGCTTACTAAAGCCGATAACCTAAACACCAATTTGTCTGTCTGGCTTTGTGTGCTGGAATATTTTGTTGGATTTGGGGTTGACAGGAGAGGTTTAATGTGTTAAACTTGCGACATGAGGTTTAATATATTAAACTCCTATGGAGGGATGACTATGAACGTACCGAGGATTTTTGAAAGTGAATACCGTTTCTGCCTGATCCTGTGGGACAACGAACCGGTGAACTCCACGAAGCTGGTGGAGCTGTGCCGGGAGCACTTAGGCTGGTCCAAGGCCACTACTTATACCGTGATCCGCCGCTTGTCCGAGCGGGGTGTGGTGAAGAACGAAAACGCCACGGTGACGACCCTGGTGTCCAAGGAGCAGGCCCAGCAGGCCAGACTCACAGAAATGGTGGAGGAAACCTTCGAGGGCTCCATGCCCGCCTTCATCGCGGCTTTCTCCCGGGGCAAGAAGCTGAGCAAAAGCGAGGTGGAACAGCTTCGCGCCCTCATCGACAGCTACGAAGAGAATTGACAACCGGACAATTGACAATCAGCAAGTCCCTTCGGGCCAGTTCGGCAAATTGGTGTTTGTCGAGATGCCACCGTAGGGGCGGCTATGAGCCGCCCGCTTTTGTTTCGTCAACGAAAGTGCTTCCGTTTATCGGAAACGCTCAGAAACTTGAACGTTTTCGGGCGGCTAATAGCCGCCCCTACGGTAGCAATGCAACGTGTTTGGAAATCTACAAACACCAATTTGTCGGGACGCCGCGATTGTCCGTTCTACAACCGTAATGAGGTGATTTTGATGAGCGATTTCTTTCGGAATGTGTTGTCTGCCAGCTTTCATGGCAGTATCGTGATCCTGGCGGTGCTGGTGCTGCGGCTGGTGCTCCGGCGGGCGCCGAAAAAATATGTTTGCTTTCTGTGGGTGCTGGTGGGAATCCGGCTGCTGATGCCCTTTGAGCTTCAGAGCAGCTTGAGCCTCCAGCCGGAGCCCCAGGAGGTGGCCCCCATCCGGTGGGAGCAGCCTGCCGATCTGGGGGCCCCGTCGGAGCCTGTGCGGAACAACCGGGAGCCTGGGTTGGAAGCGCCCGCCTTTTCCGTTCCCACCCCGGCGGTGACAGAGCCCGCCCCGGTTTCCGTGGAAACGCCCGCGGCCCCCGCCCCGGCGGGGAAAGCGCCCTTCGACTGGAAAGCGCTGATCCCCTGGGCCTGGCTGACTGTGGCGGCGCTCTTCGGAGTCTACAGCCTGGTCTGCTACATAAATCTGAAACGAAAAGTCCGCCTCGCGGTGAAAATCCCCGGCGGCTGGGAGTGCGAGGGCATCGATACCGCCTTCATCCTGGGCTTCATCAAGCCGAAAATCTACATCCCCATGGGGATGTCCCGGAAGGAGCGGCGCTACATCCTGGCCCATGAGCGCACCCATCTGGAGAAGGGGGATCACTGGATCAAGATGCTGGGCTACATCGCCCTGGCCATCCACTGGTTCAACCCCCTGGTGTGGGTCAGCTACCTTCTGCTCTGCCGGGACATTGAGATGGCCTGCGACGAGCGGGTGATCCGGTTCATGGAGGCGGAGGAACGGAAGGCCTACTCCGCCGCCCTGCTAAACTGCTCCGCCAACCGCGCCCACTACGCCGCCTGCCCCGTGGCCTTCGGCGAGGTGGACGTGAAGAAGCGGATCTTAAGCGTGCTGAATTACCGCAAGCCCGGCTTCTGGGTGAGTTTAGTCAGCGTCATCGCCATCATCTTTGTGGCGGTGTGTCTCGTCACCAGTCCCAAGGGGGAGCCGGAGAACGATGCTTCCGCCAATGCCCCGGAGGAAACCCTCCCGGCCAAGGAAACGGGCTTCGCCTCCAATCTGTCGGAAAGCGAGATCGCCTATACCTGTGAGCAGGCCATGAACGAGCTTCTGAGCCGGAACAGCTACAGTGTTCACCTGGACTGCGGCGGGTACAGCACCAACCCCCACTACGGCGTGTCCGTCTATACCGCGGCCCTGCAGAAGAGTGGGGAGAACTGGCTGTATCTGCCCCAGGAGGATGGCAGCGTTATCGCAGGCGCCGGTATGCTGGTGCTGGATGGCCGGACGGCCAGCTACATGGGAGATGCCTGGGCCTGGGAGGATTGGGACTACGACCCGGCGAGAATCCTTGCCGCCTTCTCCCCGGCAGGCAAGACCGTCACCTTCCCGGAGGGCTCCGGGGTACAGAGCGGGGACACGGTCTCCATGGCGGTGGAGTGGACGGCCCGGGAGCAGACCTATCAGGGCTTTTTGACCTACACCTTCCTGGAGGACGGAACCATCCAAAGCATCCTTTCGGATTATGTCTGCCTGCTGCCGGAGGACGAGGACGGCGAGGTGCGCTACCATCAGGAGCTGACGATTCTGGAGGAAACCCCGGAGCAGATTGAGGGCAAAATCCGCTCCGTGGCGGAGGAAGTCCTCACCCAGGAGGAACTGGAAACCTACCGGCTGCTGCAGGATCAGGTTACGGAGGTACCCAGCAACAAGAACGCCTATGATAAGGACTTTATGCTGGGCTCCGGCCAGATGGGCTGGAAATTCGCGGGCGGCGAATGGTTCTTCAAGTTCGGCGCGGAGGATGTGACCCCCACCGGGGCCAAGCTGGTGGTGGAGTGTTCCGTCCCCTACGGCAACGCCACCATCGAAAGCGGCACCATTCAGGCGGGGGACACCTACTTTATCGAACAGCTGGTGGACGGCGTGTGGACGACTCTGCCCCCAAAGGGAGATTTCAAGACCATCGCCCCCCAGACCCTTGGAAACGGCAGCGCCCAGACCATCCAGTGGGAGGAAAATTACGGTTCCCTTCCCGGAGGCTTCTACCGCATCGGCAACTACTACACCTTCACCTACGGGGACGGTCAGACCGATACCCAGGTCTGCTACGCCAAGTTCCGGCTGTACGATGAGGAGTTCAAGACCCTTTTGGAGCAGTGCCGCCAGGCTTTTGTGGATCTTATGTACGGAGAGTACAGCCATATCTACAGCATCGAATGGAATACGGAGTCGCGGGATTTGGAGTACTACATGACCGAAGAGGTGTGGAAGAACGGCGCGGACTACCTGATGGATGTGCGTTATGTTAACCGGGAGGACCCCAGCGCGCTGGAAGGACACACAGGCGGAATGTGGCGGGACGGCGTCACCTACAATCTGGAGTGGGCCGGGGACACGGTGGACAGCCCCCTGAGCCAGTGGAACACCAATACCTATATGGACCTGACCAATTTCCAGCTGTGGTCGTTCAATTATGAATGGTACGACGCCCAGGTGGAGGATGTGTTCCGGGATGGGAACAACATCGTCATTCAGTCCGTCTATGATTTCAGCGACCAATACGAGGCAGAGCAGCTGGTGCTGTCCTTTGACAGTGAGGGAAACCTGCTGGGAATGCGCAAGCTGTACCTGCCCACCCGCAGCTGCGCGGAGCGCGACAAGGTGGTGGAGGCGGAGCTGGCAGTGACCCGCGATTCCCGGGAGGAAATCGCCGCGGTGATCAACGGCATCGACCTGACCGCCATTCCCAGCTTCGACTATGCCGGGGAGATGGCCATTCTGGAGCGGCAGCAGGCGGGAATGCGGACGAAGAACTTCGTCAACAGCTCTGCCGCAGCCATGAAGGACACCCAGGCGGTGATCGACCGGGCCATCCGGGACTGCACCCTCCCGGCGGCGGGCGGCATGGAGCCGGGCACCAACATGGCGAAGGCCTTCTATGACAGCGAAGCGCGGATGTGGAAGGTGGAGTTCACCGCCTCCTGGGACAGCACCATCTACCAGGCGGTGTACATGAACAGCCAGGGCATCACCGTAATGACCACCATGGCCCGCGCCGTGGAATAACATTCAATCGCCCCAGGGGAGCAACCCCCTGGGGCGATTGAATGTAAGGGAAAACGACAAATTGGTGTACAGGTTATCGGGTTTAGTAAGCACACTATTGTAGGGTGCGGGCATGACCGCACCGCTCCGGTTGGATGACTGAGAACTACCGTTTTACGGTATATTTTACGAGCTCAATCGCGTCAGGTGGGCGGCGCGGTCATGCCCGCGCCCTACAGAGCGTGTGCAGCAAACATCAATTTGACGACCAGCTTACTAAACCCGATAGTCTAAATTGGTGTTTGTCGAATACTTGCTGTCATTGCGAGCCAGTGCGCTTAAGTGG
>CAMFFO010000065.1 GCA_945949735.1 uncultured Clostridia bacterium
CTGGCTCGCAATGACAGCATTTTTTCGGGTGCGCACGCGTAAACAACAATTTATCTTTCCGCCGGCCCTATCGGCAAGCATAGAAAAAGGAGGCTTTCGTATGAAATATCTTCGTCAGATCCTGTTGATTTTTCTTTTCTCCTTCCTGGGGGAGCTGCTCCATGCCCTGATCCCCTGGCCCGTTCCCGCGTCCATCTACGGCATGGCGCTTCTGTTCGCGGCGCTGTGGTTCAAAATTCTCCGGTTGGAGCAGATAAAGGCCTCCGGGGACTTCCTGGTGTCCATATTGTCGCTGCTGTTTGTGGCTCCGCTGGTAAACCTTTTGGACTGCTGGGCGCTGATCCGGGAGCAGCTGCTGGCCATCGTGCTCATTGTCCTGGCCAGCACCGTCCTGTGCTTTGCCGTGTCCGGCCTTGTAACGGAGGGTCTGGTGAGGAAGGGGGATCGCCATGAATGAACTGCTGAGCCCCAGCGGCTATTTCTTCGTGGCACTGACCCTCTGCGCCTATGCTCTCGGTACCATGATTCAGCGTCGGTGGCGCTATGCCCTCCTGAACCCCATCGTGCTTGCAGCAGCCGGGGTCATGGTGGTGCTGACCCTTCTGGATATCCCCAACGAAACCTACCAAGCCGGGTGCGGCATCCTGAGCTATCTGCTCACCCCCGCCACCATCTGCCTGGCCATCTCCTTCTACGAACAGTTCCAGGCCCTCAAAAAGCACCTTCCCGCCGTACTGCTGGGGGTCCTGGCAGGAACGGTGAGCTGCCTGGGCTTTATCTGGGCTTCCTGCAAACTGCTGGGCCTGGACCGGGCACTGCTGGTCTCTCTGCTGCCCAAGAGCATTACCACCGCCATCGGCCTGTCCCTGAGCCGGGAGCTTGGTGGAATCGCCGCGGTCACCACCGCCTGCATCGTGGTCACGGGCGCTCTGGGGAATATCCTGGGCCCCTGGCTTTGCAGACTTCTGAAGCTCCGCAGCCCCATCGCCCAGGGCGTAGCCTTCGGCACTGCCTCCCACGTCATTGGCACCTCCCGAGCTGTGGAGCTGTCGGAAATGGCAGGCGCCGTCAGCAGCTTCTCCCTCACCATTGCGGGCCTTCTCACCGTAGTGCTCCTGTCCTTCCTGGCCCAATACTTGTAAGATTAATTGTTGTTTACCGAATTAATGCTGTCATTGCGAGACCAGTCCGCAGACTGGTCGTGGCAATTCCCCTGTTGAATGGAACCAGGTAACGATTCCCACCAAAAATCACAGGAGTTCCCATTTTTTTGCGGGTGATTTTCGGTACATTTTCCCTCTAACCGGGGGATTGCCACGCCAGTGTGCGCACTGGCTCGCAATGACAGGAAACTTGGAGGCGAATACGCTAAACAACAATTTACCGTACAGCCCCATCTCCATCCTCCCATCGATTCCCCTGCGGCAAGCAGGGGTTTTTCTTGTGTTTCTGTAACTGCCGTGATATACTGACCTTAATCTTATCACGGAGGTGTATCTATGGAGTTTACTGTCAATCATCCCATTTTGTTCCTGCTGGCCCTGATTCCCGTGGTGGGCGTTCTGGCTCAGTCGGTGTACTTTCTGGTCAAGGCCCTGCGCCGTGGCCGGGAAATCGGCATGGATGCGGGGAAAATCCGCAAAACCATCCGCACGGCTGCCGTTTTCACCATCGCCCCGGCGGTGTCCATCGTCATCAGCGTCATCACCCTGTCCAAGAGCCTGGGGATCCCTCTGCCCTGGCTGCGGCTCAGCGTGGTGGGCTCCCTGAGTTACGAGGCCATCGCCGCCAGCAATGCCCTGGGCGCCATGGGTCTGGAGCTGGGTAAGGTCAGCGCCCTCACCGCCCAGCAGTATGTGAACATCACTTTGGTCATGACCATTTCCATCATGGTGGGCATCTGGCTGGTGCCCGTGGTGTGCAAAAAACTCCTGGGCGGAATGTCCAGGCTGGGCGCCAAGGACGCCAAATGGGCGGATATCTTCCAGAGCGCCATGTTCATCGGCATGATCGCGGCATTCCTGGGGTATGTGTTCTGTGACTTCTCCCGGCTCTGGGCCCCGGTGGAGGGGTACAGCCCCACCTCCGGTCTGGTTCCGGTCTGCGTCATGGCCGTATCCGCTTTTGTGATGCTGCTGTGCGGCCTTGCCATGAAGGTGTTCAAGTGGAGCTGGGTCAACGACTACGCGCTGCCCATCAGCCTGATCGCGGGTATGGCCTCCGCCATTCCCATCACGGCCTGGCTGGGGTAAGGAGGGATTCAATATGAGAGATACCAACACCTACATGAACAGTGTCCACCGGGACGGCCGGATCTGGAACATCGGCATGATGCTGCTTCTGATCCTGTTTCCCGTCAGCGCGGCCTTCCTCTTCGGCGCGGCTCCCGACTGGGGCGCGCTGGCATTGGGATTACTGGCCACCGCGCCTATGTACTGGGCGGTGGGCATTATCGAAACCTTTACCTTCGTCCCCATGCTGGGGGCTGGCGGCTCCTACCTGAGCTTCGTCACCGGCAACATCTCCAACCTGAAGCTGCCCTACGCCCTGAACGCTCTGGAGCAGAACGGGGTCAGCGCCTCCAGTGAGGAGGGAGAGATCATTTCCACCATTGCCATCGCCGTGTCCAGCATCGTCACCACCGTGATTATCCTCATCGGTGTCATCTGCATTGTGCCCCTGACCCCCATTCTGGAGGCCCCGGTGCTGGAGCCCGCCTTTGCCCAGATGCTCCCCGCCCTCTTCGGTGGACTGGGGGTGGCCTTTGTCAGCAAGAACTGGAAAATCGCCGTGGCCCCTGTGGTGCTCATGCTGATCCTCTTCATCTTCGTACCGGCGCTCAACGCCGGAACCGTGGGCATCATGGTGCCGGTCAGCGTGCTGTTCACCATCGCCGTGTCCCGGATCCTCTATAAAAAAGGAGTGCTGTAAATGATTGGTATTGTGATTGCCGCGCTGATTGCGGTTTTCCTGGCCGTGATCACCGTCCGTACCCTCCGCTTCACCCCCAAGCCCCAGCCCCGGCTTTCCCAGGAGGAAGTCAGCTTTGACCGGGATGCGGCGGTGGATGCCCTGGCCCAGCTGGTTCGCTGCAAAACCGTGTCCTACAACGACCATTCTTTGGAGGATGAGGCGGAGTTTCAGAAGCTGATCTCCCTGCTGCCCAAGCTCTATCCCAGTGTTATGGAAACCTGCGAGTTCCGGCAGCTCCCCGACCGGGCCCTGCTGCTGCGCTGGCCCGGGAAATCCCCCGGCGATCCCTCCGTCATGATGGCCCACTACGACGTGGTGCCCGCGAGCGAGGACGCCTGGGAAAAACTGCCCTTTGAAGCCATTCTGGAGGACGGCGTTCTCTGGGGCCGGGGCACCCTGGACACCAAGGTCACCTTTAATGGCATTCTCTCCGCCGCCAACCACCTGATTGCCCGGGGCTTCCGGCCGGAGCGCGACGTGTACTTCGCTTTCTCCGGCGGGGAGGAGGTCAACGGCCAGGGTGCGCCCAATATCGTCGCCTGGTTCCGGGAGCAGGGCATCCGGCCCGCCCTGGTGGTGGACGAGGGCGGCGCCGTGGTGGAGAACGTGTTCCCCGGAGTGAAGGTTCCCTGCGGTCTCATCGGCATCGCGGAGAAGGGCATGATGAACGCCCGGTTCCGCGCCCGCTCCCAGGGCGGCCACGCCTCCGCCCCCAAGCCCCACACCCCCGTGGGCGTGCTCTCCGCCGCCTGCAAGCGGGTGGAGGATCATCCCTTCAAGGCCCATATTCAGGGGCCCGCCGCCCAGATGTTCGACACTCTGGGCCGCTACTCCACGCCCCTGTACCGGTTGATTTTCGCCAACCTCTGGTGCTTTGGGTGGCTGCTGGATCTGATGGCCAGAAAGTCCGGTGGGGAGATGAACGCGCTGCTGCGCACCACCGCAGCCTTTACCCAGATGCAGGGCAGCTCCGCACGGAATGTGATCCCCCCGGAGGCCACCATGGTAGCCAATATGCGCTTAAACCCTTCGGACAGCGTAGCCTCCGCTCTGGACTATCTGAAGAAAACGGTCGCCAATGATGCCGTGGAAATCACCGCCCTGGAATCCTTCGAGCCCAGCCCCGTCTCCGAAACCGGCTGCGAAGCCTGGGACAAGGTGGCCGCCTCCGTGGCGGAAACCTGGCGGGGCTGTGTGGTGGCCCCTTATCTCATGGTGCAGTGCTCCGACTCCCGGCACTACGGGCCAATCAGCAATCACGTCTACCGCTTCTCCGCTATGGATTTGACCGCCGGGGAACGCTCCACCATCCACGGCAACAATGAACGCATCCGTGTGGAGACCGTAGGCAAAGCCGTAGAATTCTACATCCGCCTCCTGGGCCGCTGCTGACCCGATAGACCGGTAAATTGGTGTTTGTAAATTTCCAAACACATTGCATTGCCACCGTAGGGGCGGCTATTAGCCGCCCGAAAACGTTCAAGTTTCTGAGCGTTTCCGATAAACGGAAGCACTTTCGTTGACGAAACAAAAGCGGGCGGCTAATAGCCGCCCCTACGGTGGCATCTCGACAAACACCAATTCACCGCAGTGTTTTTCATTCGTCCCGAAGGGGCTCCTTAACTGTCAACTTTCCACTGTCAACTGTCCACTGAAAATATTTCCCCTTTTCCGACCAAAAATTTTCCAAACCCCCTTGACTTTCCCCTTGGTGGAAGGTTTATACTGCATTTCGAAAGGCGGTGGTTCCGGTGAAGATCAATGAGGTGGAGGCCCTGGCGGGGATCTCCAAAAAGAATATCCGTTTCTACGAGGAACAGGGACTTCTCTCTCCCCGGCGCAACTCCGAGAACGGCTACCGGGACTACGGGGAAAATGAGGTGGAGGTGCTCCGGCGGATCAAGGTGCTGCGCAAGCTGGGCGTCCCCATTGAGGAGATCCGTCAGATGCTCTCCGGCGCCCACACCGTATCCGACGGCATCCGGCGGCATATCATTACCCTGGAACGGGAGCGTCGGAATCTGGATCAGTCCATTGCACTGTGCCGGGAGCTGCAGAATCTGGACATCCCCGTATCCAGTCTGGATTCCGAAGCGCTGCTTGCGAAAATGGAGCAGCTGGAGCAGGGCGGCGCTTCCTTCCAGGATAAGCACGCCCAGGATGTCCGGGTGCGCTATGTGGCCCCGGTGGTGGTCACCGTGCTCATGGTGGCGCTGATGACCGCGCTCAGCTCCATGCTCCTGTGGGCCTTCTTCTCTCAGCCGGAGCAGGCGCCGCCTGTCTGGATACTGCTTCTGATCATGGGCCTCTTCGCCGCCGTCGGCGTGGGCGTGGTGCTGGCCCTGGCCCAGCGCATCCGGGAAATCGGGAAAGGAGAAATTGACGATGCGAAACACTACTGACAAAAAACGCGGCGCAATTATCTGCGCCGCTCTGGGAATCGGATTTTTCTCGGTGATCCTTGCCGTGATTCTGGTGCCCCTGGTGGGGGAGGCTTACGGGGACGTGATGGTCTGGATTTTCCTGCTGGTCTACGGCGGAATCATCCTGGCGATCATTCTGGGAATCGCCGCGGCCCTTCGCCAGCGGCTGCGGGAGCTGGAAAGCGGGGAGGAAGAGGATGCCAGAAAATACTGATTCCCCGGCCCAGCGCCGCCGGAAAAAGGACGCGCTGCAAAACGCTCTGGTGGCGTCGGGCTGGATGGCCCTGTCCGGGGCCGCGCTTGCGGTGCTGTCATCCATTTTTGTGGAGCACCCCCTGGTGAGGACGATTCTCACCATTGTATCCCTGCTGGAACTGGGGATGATTGTCCCCGTCTGGATATTGTACAAAACAAGGATCAAGGAAATTGAAGGAGGAGAAGAAGATGCTGCTAGTCAATATTGATCACATCCCCGGCAAGGAGCTGGAGGCTCTGGGAATCGTAAAGGGAACCGTGGTGCAATCCAAAAACTTCGGAAAGGATTTCATGGCGGGCATGAAAACCCTGGTGGGCGGCGAGATCACCGGCTACACCGAGATGCTGGTAGAGGCCCGGCAGATCGCCACCAAGCGCATGGTGGACGAGGCCACTGCCATGGGCGCCGACGCGGTGGTGAACATCCGCTTCGGCTCCTCCGCCGTGATGCAGGGCGCCGCCGAGGTCATCGCCTACGGCACCGCGGTCAAATTCCGGTAACCTTCCTTCGCCCCTCCTTCGGGAGGGGCGTTATTTCAACAGCTCATCAATCAGCGCCCTGTCCGCCCCATGGTAAAGATGCCCCTTCCACCGAAGGTTTGGCCCCTTGCCGCAAAGCCGCATACAGGGCACATATTTGACCGTTACCCCAGGGTACCGCTTCTCGGCATACGCCCCCAGGGCTCCGCCCCGGCAGTTGGGCCCGGCGCAGAGCTCCAGGCAGCGGCTTTCCTTCAGGTTCAGGCTGGGGATCCGTTTGATCAGGGCGAGAATCAGCCCTTCCTTCACGCCGTAGGCTTTTGCGATCTCCCCGGGAACCTCCGCCGGAATGCCACCGCACTCATGCTGAACCTCCCGCAGCAGCGCCACCAACGCCCCCTGCTCCCCCGGAGCCCCCTGGGACGCGTAATACTCCATTGCTTCTTTCAAATTCCACTCCATGTTCCCACATCCTATTCAAATTCGTGCGGTAAATTGTTGTTTACGCGTGCGCACCCAAAAAATGCTGTCATTGCGAGCCAGTGCGCTTGAGTGGCGTGGCAATCCCCCGGCCCCATGGAACCAGGTAACGATTACCACCAAAAATCGCAAGGTTTTCCCGCTCTGTGGGGCAGTTGTCGATACATTTTCCCTCTAACCGGGGGATTGCCACGACCAGTGTGCGCACTGGTCTCGCAATGACAGAAAACCTTGAGGCAAAGCCGGTAAACAACAATTCATCGAATCGTCCTTTGCGCATTTCTAATATACCACATTCCCCGCCCGCTTACCACCCCAAACAGGCGCCGGGGCAAAAGTGTTACAAAAAATCCACATTTCCCTAAAAATATCTGCTATACTGCTTCAAAAGGAGGTATCGCCATGGTTCAAATTCTTGTGATCGTGCTGTTCTGCTATCTGGGCTTCAAGGCTTTGGGACTTCTGTTCCGGGTTGCCTGGGGCGCGGCCAAAATCGCCGCCACTGTCCTGCTTGCCCTTTCCCTGCCCATGCTGATCGGATGCCTGGTGTTTGCCGGTGGGATTCTTCTGGCCATTCCTCTGGCCCTCATCGCCATTGCCTTTGGCCTGCTGAAAGCCTGTGTCTGAAAAGTGCGCCGCCCCACATCTCGTAGGGCGGCGTTTTTTAATCCGCGCAGTAGATTTCGATGGCCTTGTGGGCAAATACCGCGGTGCCCGGGCCTCCGGCACGGTCGATGTTCTCGGTCATCTCATCGCCCGCCGCATACATCTGACCCAGGCAGCTCAGAATCTCCCGTGTACAGGTGTAATAGCGCTCCGTGATGCACCCGCGCAGCTCCTTTACCAGCTCCTGAGCCTCCGCGGAACCGGGGTCCCGGTTCCGGATGGCACCCATCCGGGTGAAAATCGCCATCAGCGCCTCCGCGTCCGCTGTCTGCTCCCGCTTTTCTTTTCCGTCATTTTTCTGCTCGAATTCCCGGTACGCCGGGGTGCTCCCCCATTTTTCCCTGGCCTGGGCGGCGTAGCGTTCGAGATCGGTTCTGTCATAGGATGTAAAGTCCATAGAGATTCCTCCTGTTTTCTGAATTTTCCGGGCATGGGCGATGATTCTGTCCAACCGCTGCCGTTGAAGCTCCAGCAGTCCGATCTGCCGTTCCAGAGCCTCCATGGGATCAAAGTCCGGGCTGTCCAGGATATTCCGAATATCCTTCAGCGCAAACCCCAACTCCCGGAACAGCAGGATGCTGTGAAGCCTTCTCAGGGCTTCTTCGTCATACAGCCGGTAGCCTGCCTCCGTCACCCGGGTGGGCTTCAGCAGGCCGATGGTGTCATAGTGGTGCAGCGCGCGCACACTCACTCCCGTCACACGGCTGACTTCTTTCACGGTTTTCATATGCATCCCTCCCCGTGATGGTCATTATAGACTATGACGTAAGGTCAGAGTCAAGAGGAAAAACAAAAAATTACGGAATTCAACCGGTAAATTGTTGTTTATAAAAATATGCTGTCATTGCCATGAAAAACGCTGTCATTGCGAACCAGTGCGCTTAAGTGGTGTGGCAATCCCCCCGTCCTTCCACAGTTTTTCGTTTATCGTGGTGTGTATACACGTGATGATTGCGAGCCAGTTCGCAAACTGGCTCGCAATCCCCCGGTTAGAGGGGAACTGTATCGACTATTACCCAACAGTGTGGGAAACGTTGCGGTTTTTAGTAGTAATCGTAATCTGGTCCCATTCAACGGGGGGATTGCCACACCAGCGTGCGCGCTGGTTCGCAATGACAGGTAATCGGGGCACAGCCCGCTAAACAACAATTTCTCTTTCATCTCCACCTTCGTTGCGTTCCGCCCTTGCGCGGCGGCAGCATCCATGCTAGAATGAACCTGTCAATTTACTGCCTACCAAGAAAGGAGCCCTTACCATGAAGCTGGACACTTCCAATCTTGTCTGGACCCGCCCACCCAAAAGCTTTGCGCTCACCCCGGACACCGTGACCATCACCACCGAGCCCGGCACCGATCTGTGGCAGCGGACTTACTACGGCTTTCGCAACGACAACGCCCCCCTTGCCCAGCTGAGTACCCGGGAGGAATTTTTTTCCTTCACGGTGAAAACCGAATTCTCCTCCGCAGCGCACCGGTTCGACCAGTGCGGTGTGGCCCTCTACCTGGACAGCGAGAACTGGCTGAAGGGCTCCATTGAATATGAGAATTCCGATTTCCATCGTCTGGGCAGCGTGGTCACCAACCACGGCTACTCCGACTGGGCCACCACGGACATTCCCGCCTCGGTCAAATCCATGTACTACCGTCTCAGCCGCAGGAAGTCCGACTTCTGCATCGAGTGCTCCGACGACGGGCGGCTCTTCCGGCAGCTTCGCATCTGCCACCTTTGGGAGGGCTCCGGGGAAATCCGCTTCGGTATCTATGCCTGCTCCCCGGAAGATTCCAGCTTCACCGCTGTTTTCTCGGAAATGTCCATCACCGAGTGCAAATGGCTTCCCCATGACGGCCAACAACCCGACTGATTTTCGCAGGATGCGCCTGCACCGAAGGCTTCCGGTGCAGGCGTGTTTTATTGGCCACAGAGACCATTGCAGGCCGCGATGGTGGTCAGAGTATCCCCCAGCTGGGTCAAGATGGCTCCCAGCCAGGACGTTCGCCAATGCCGTAATGGAAGCGCTCAGCTTGCAGGCGTTCACAGCGCTCACCTCCCGGCCATCCTATGCACTCCCCTTCCCGGAATTGACAACCTTCGCCCCTGGCGTTATACTCTTCTCATAAGGAAGTGACACACCATGAAATACGGAATTCACCCGGCTCCTGACCGGACTCCTCCCCTGTTCCGGGAGCTTTCCCTTCCGCCGGAAACGATTTACCAAACCGGGGACGGCTTTACGGCATCCAACCGCTCCCTGGCGGAGCTTTTGACCGGCCGGGGCATTGATACCTTCCCCAATGACCTCGGGCAGACGCGGCGGTGCGACCTGTTCTATGACGACTGGTATCTTTACAGCATCCCCGCGGGGGACGGCTTTTGTTACAGTCTTTACAAAATGCGGGAGCAGGAGTTTAACGCCGAGCGGGGAGAGATCGGCGACGGAGATACCCCGGGGGTAACGGTCAGTTTCATTGAATTCCATACCGGGGCTCTGACCCGGTGCCTGGCAGACCCCTCCCCGGAGAACCGTTCTGCCCTGAATCAGGAGATCAACCGGGTGGTAGTCTCCCGTGGCCAGCGGCATCACCCGGCTCTGAAGGCATACTTCCGCCGCCCCCAGGCTCAGGCCCCTTACCTGATTGCGGAGCTTTACGTCCACTTCATCGCTGGGCTGGCCCGGGGCGGCTCGCTCCCGGTTCCCGTTGCCTACGCCCGGCAGTATTCCCGCAGCCCCCGTTCCCGTCTGCCCCGGTTCCTGGAGGAAACCAACGCCCGGGCGGGCTATCCTGTATGCGACCATAAGCGCATCGCCATCCGCGACCCCAGAAACCTAAGCGAATACGAGGCTCTGGCCATTCTCGCCACCCATACGGCGGATACCTCCTTCCACTGCTTCGCGGCGGAGGTGCGCTACCACGCCTGTTACCTGTTTCCCCTGGCCCGGATCCCCATTCCCTTCCTGGGCCGCTCGGTGTATGACAGCGCCATCCGGGCGGACCTCACCATCGCCGAATCCGAGCTGGAGGGCCCCGCCCCCTTCCACAACCCCCGCAGCCGCTGGGTGAAGCGCCAGCGCCGATTCCACCCCGACGGCGGATGCTGAAGGTCAAAGGTTGTTCCCACAAACACGGATTGATCTGATACGGCAGGAAGATAAATTGGTGTTTGAAAATAACGCTGTCATTGCGAACCAGTCCGCAGACTGGTGTGGCAATCCCCCGGTT
>CAMFFO010000066.1 GCA_945949735.1 uncultured Clostridia bacterium
GCGCCCATGCCCACGAACATCTCCACAAACTCCGAGCCGGAGATGGAGAAGAAGGGCACGTCCGCCTCGCCGGCCACGGCCTTGGCCAGCATGGTCTTGCCGGTGCCCGGAGGGCCCACCAGCAGCACGCCCTTGGGCATCGTCGCGCCGATGCTGGTGTATTTCTCGGTGTTGTGCAGATAGTCCACAATCTCCGCCAGGCTCTCCTCGGCCTCGTCCACGCCCTCCACGTCGGCGAAGCTGATGCCGTCGGAGGACTTGACGTAGACCTTTGCGCTGCTCTTGCCCGTGTTGAAGGACATGGCCCCGGAGCCGCCGCCGGCCCTGTCCATGAGTTTTTTGGACAGGAACTGTCCCAGGGCCACAAAGAGCACAATGGGCAGAATCCAGCTTAAGAGGATGCTGAGGAAGGGGGAAGTCTCCTCCACGATCTCGCTGCCGAAGCTGGTGATCCCCGCGTCATGGAGCCGCTGGGTCAGATTGGGGTCGTTCATCAGACCGGTTTTGTAGATTTTGGTTCCTTCCTTGTCGGTAAAAAGGATCTGGTTGGACTGCACATCCACCTGGCCGATGTTTCCCTCGTCGATCATGGTCAGGAAGGTGCCGTAGCTCACCTCCCGAATCTGCTTCTCTGCAAACCAGGGCACCGCGATCAGGTTGATCAGCATCATGACCACCAGAACGATCATGTAATAATAAATCAGCGGTTTCTTCGGACGCTTTACCTCATTCATAAATGCTCCCTTTCCTTTCTTCTTTCCATAATTTGTTCCGATAAATTGGTGTTTGAAGTTTTCAAACACATTGCGTTACCACCGTAGGGGCGGATATTATCCGCCCGAAACGTTCCGGTTTTTGAGCATTTCCGGTGAATGTGCGTGCTATCCATGCGGTAGGGTTGCGGGCGGATAATATCCGCCCCTACGGTGATCGTGTTGTAAACACCAATTTGTCGGTTTGCTGAGTGAAACCGATAAGCGTTTTTTGTTTTATCCCGAAGGGATTCCTTAATTGTCAATTGTCAATTGTCAATTGTTAATTGTCAATTCTAAGCACCAATTTCTCCTCCCTACTCCTTTCGGATCCGGGATTCGAAGGATTCACGCAGATCCTTCAGCACCTCCGGCAGGGAGGTGTCGCTGTGGAAGGGGCGGAAGAAATGGTATTTCCCTCTGGCCCTTTCGGTTCTTGCCCGGATGTCCTCCTTGATCCGCTCGTAGGCCACCACCACGTCGTTGCGCTCGGCGAAGGCCTTCAGATGCACGGTCAGGTGGGCGGAATGGGCCAGATCCACCAGGAACACCCCGAAGAACAGCCCGATGACGAAGGAGAAGGCCAGGTTTCCGGACAGCCACCGCAGGGCCTCCAGAATGTAGGGGTGGATCAGGAAGTAGTACACCGCCCCCAGAGCCGCCCAGATCAGGCTGAACAGCGGACAGATGATACCCCGGACATTGCCCCAAAGCCCGGAATAGTCCCACAGACGCACCTTGAACACATCCAGACACAGGATACCCGCCAGGTACTCCAGAACCGTCATGCACACGGCCATGCCCAGAAACAGCGCCAGCTTGTTGGCCGCGGGATTTTCAATCAGGTGCAGGTTTTCCAGGGAAGCGATCAGAAACAGGGCGCACAGCCCAAACCCGTACAGCGGCACATAGGGCCCGGTGCAGAAGCCGGGATTCACCCACTGCCGCAGGGGTTTCCGGAAATTCCGGTACAGCAGCTCCAGCACCCATCCGCCCACCGAACCGATGAAAAACAGGAACGCCAGCGTTAAGAAAAGATTCATTTTCCACACCCCTTAAAATACGCTTTTCATCGAAAAGGATACCCCTCCAATCTAAACTGAATCGAAACAAAGCGGGAAGGAACCATGAACTCGGTTCCTTCCCGTAAATATTCCTTTCAATCTGCAAATTGGTGTTTGAACGGCTTCGCCGAATTGACAATTGACAGTTGACAATTATGTGCCGCAACCCTGTCTTTTTGAAAATATTGTCCTCATTTTTGACCACAATGATTATGTTTTGTGCTTATCGGCTTTCCTCAGCCATTCGACAAATTGGTGTTTGTCGAGATGCCACCGTAGGGGCGGCTATTAGCCGCCCGCTTTTGTTTCGTCAACGAAAGTGCTTCCGTTTATCGGAAACACTCAGAAACCTGAACGTTTTCGGGCGGCTAATAGCCGCCCCTACGGTAGCAATGCAACGTGTTTGGAAATCTACAAACACCAATTTGTCGTACTGCTGAGTGAAACCGATAAGCATTTTATGTTTTATCCCGAAGGGATTCCTTAATTGTCAATTGTCAATTGTTAATTGTCAATTATAAACACCAATTTGCCGCGCTTCAATTTCCGCCCGCCGGCTGCTTTCGGGGCAGGGTTACGGTGAAGGCCGTGGCCTCGTCCCCGCTTTCCGCGCTGACCTCGCCCTCGTGGAGCTGGACGATTTTCTTCACCAGGGCCAGGCCGATGCCGTTGCCCTCGGTGGCGTGGGACTCGTCGCCCTGGTAGAATTTGTGGAAGATCTTCTCCATCTGCTCCGGCGTGATCCGGCTGCCGGTATTGCGGACGGTGACGGCCAGGGACTCCCCCCGCTCCTGAATTTCCACGTCCACGGTGCCCCCCTGGGGCGAAAACTTGATGGCGTTGTCCAGGAGGTTGATCCAGACATGCTTCAAAAGCTCCTCGTTCGCCATAATCATGTGCTCGCCGAACTCCAGGGAGAAGTCCATCTCCTTATTGCGCCACTTTCCCTCCAGCAGGAGCAGCAGCGCGCTCCGGATCTGCTCGGACAGATTGAACCGGGTCACGTCCGTGAGAATGGTCTGGTTTTCCACCTTGGTCATGTCCAAAACGTTGGTCGCCATGGCCGCCAGCCGCATCGATTCGGTTTCGATGATATCCAGGTACTCCTGCCGCTGCGCTTCGGTCAGCTCCCCACGCTTCAGGAGCTTGGCAAAGCCGGTGATGGAGACGATGGGGGTCTTGAACTCATGGGAGAAATTGCCCACGAAATCGGAGCGGAGCATCTCGGTGTTCTCCAGCTCCTGAGCCATTTTGTTGAAGCTGTCGGCGATCTCCCGGAAGGTGGGATGATCCCGCAGAGGCTTGCCGAAGGTGATCCTGGCCCGGAAATCCCCCTGGGCCAGCCGGTTCATCTGGGACACCAGCCGGTTCACGGGCCGCAGGAAGATCAGGCTGGAGAAGGCCGTGATCATGGCCCCCAGCACCACGCTGATCAGGGCCATGAACACCACCACCCGGTCGGTCTCCCCATGGCTGAGAAAGCCCGCCCGGGCCAGCACCGTCACCACCACGGCGGAAATGCCCACAGCCAGCACCTGCATGACGAAAATCACCGCCGCGGTCAGCAGGGTCAGCGCCAGGCGGTGGGCCCGCTGCTCCCGTTTCATACCTTCTTCACCGCCTTGTAGCCCAGTCCCCGGACGGAGACGATCTCAAATTCCGGCCAGCTCTCGAACCGCTTGCGCAGCCTGCCGATGTGGACGGTGACGGTTTCCCAGCCGGTGTCGCTGTCCGCCCCCCAGATCTCGTCCATCAGCTGGATCCGGGTGAAGATCTTTCCGGGGTAGGACAGGAGCTTGTACAGCAGCAGAAATTCCTTCTGGGGCAGCTCCTGGGTCTCGCCTCCCCGGGACACGGTGAAGGAGTCGTAGTCCAGCACCACCTCCCCCAGCACGATCCGGCGCTCGCTGGCGATCCTGGCCCGGCGGAGCAGAGCCTTGATCCGCAGCAGCATCTCCACCTCGTCAATGGGCTTCGTGATGTAGTCGTCGGTGCCCACCAGGAACCCCTGGCGCTTGTCCGCGGGCATCTGCCGGGCGGACACCATCAGAATGGGCAGGTTGTTGTCGGTCTGGCGGAGGATCCGGGTAAATTCGTAGCCATCCATTTTGGGCATCATCACATCCAGCACCACCAGGTCGATGTGCTCTCTGTCCATGACCTGAAGGGCGTCCTCCCCATTTTCGGCGGTGAACACGGTGTAGTTCTCCGCCTGCAGCACCGCCCGGAGCAACAGCCGGGTGTTCCGGTCATCATCCACCACAAGAATCTGAAACATAGCTTTTCCGTCCTTTCTCTATCCCGCCGCCAGAACGATAAATTGGTGTTTGTCGCTTCGCCCTCAAGTTTCCTGTCATTGCGAACCAGTCCGCAGACTGGTGTGGCAATCCCCCCGTTGAGAGGAACCAGGTAACGATTTCTGCCAAAAATCGCAAGGTTTTCCCGCTCTGTGGGGCAGTTGTCGATACATTTTCCCTCTAACCGGGGGATTGCCACACCAGTGTGCGCACTGGTTCGCAATGACAGCTAATCTGGGATGCACACCGACAAACACCAATTTGTCCGTTTCATTTCTTTTTATTGTATCCGTCCGCGGGGGGATCGTCAAGTCCCGGGAATTTGTGTTTTCGTTTAGTTTCAGTTTATTGTTGGGTGTTAGGATATATGGTTGAGCGGGCAGATGCTTCTGCCCAGGCAAAAATATGGAAAGAGGGTAAATCCATGGGCAGAAAATTCGGCGACCGGAAGGACGGAACTCTGATCCGGGAAATCGACTCCATGCACTACATCATGCCGCTGATGTACCCCAACCGCTGCGACAACGAGGCGTTCATGCACATCCGCGTCGACCTGACCAAAGCGGAAAAGTTTCTGGAGGAGAAGAACGCGGCCAATCCCCCCTACCGCTACAACCTGTTTCAGCTGGTGGTGACCGCCATTTTGAAGGCCATCACCCTGCGGCCGGAGATGAACCGGTTTATCGCCAACAAGAACCTGTACCAGCGCAACCAGATCACCGCGGCCTTCACGGTGAAGAAGGTGTTCTCGGACCACGGCGGCGAGGCCCTGGCCCGGATCTACGCCAAGGACACGGACACCCTGGACACCATCCACGACGAAATCTACCGCCAGGTGTCCTTCTGCCGCAGCGACAGCAAGGACGAATCCACCGCCAGCATGGATATCATCCAGAAGATCCCCGGCAAGCACCTGATCGGCGCGGCTGCCCGGTTCCTGGACCGCCACGGCTGGATGCCGTCGTCCATCATCGCCACGGACCCCTACTACTGCTCGGCAGTGCTGACGAACCTGGGTTCTCTGAAGCTGGACGCGGGCTATCACCACATGACCAACTGGGGCACCAACTCCGTATTCTGCGCCATCGGCCTGATGAAGAAGCGGCCCTTCTACGATGACGAGGGCAATGTGGATATGCGCATGAGCGTGGATCTGGGCCTGACCATCGACGAGCGCATCGCCGACGGCTACTACTACGCCAAAACCGTCCGCCTCCTGAAAACCCTGCTGGAAAACCCCGAGCTTCTGGAAAAACCCCTGGCAGAGCCGGTGGAGTATTGACCGATAAATTGGTGTTTACAACACGATCACCGTAGGGGCGGATAGTATCCGCCCGCAACCCTACCGCATTGATAGCACGCACATTCACCGGAAATGCTCAAAAACCGGAACGTTTCGGGCGGATAATATCCGCCCCTACGGTGGTAACGCAATGTGTTTGAAAACTTCAAACACCAATTTGTCAGTCAGCTGAGCTAAACCGATAAGCACATTCCATAAAAACACCCCGGAGCCTTGCGGTTCCGGGGTGAAATTCGTCAATCAGTCAGCGACGTAGGGCAGCAGAGCGATCTGACGGGCCCGCTTGATGGCGGTGGTCAGGTCCCGCTGATGGGCGGCGCAGGTACCGGTGGTACGGCGGGGCAGGATCTTGCCGCGCTCGGACAGGTAACGGCGGAGCTTCGCGGTGTCCTTGTAATCGATGCTGGTCACCTTGTCCACGCAGAACGCGCAAACCTTCTTGCGCTTCCGGGGACGCATAGCACGCTGTTCGTTGGCCATGGGTTTTCCCTCCTTCGTAAGTCACAGTAGAAAAGTTCAGAAAGTCTTAGGGCTACACCGCATAATTCGGCAAGGAAGCTCAGCGAGAGATTTTGTGCCAGTTCAAAGTTTCAAAAGCAGGGGAATACTGTATGTATTTCCCGTTTTTGAAACTGCAGAAATGGCGCAAAAGATCCGCTGAGATCCGCAGACGCAATTGTGCGGTGTTGCCTTAGAACGGAAGCTGGGCGTCGTCGTCCTCCAGCATCGCGAAATCGGAAGCAGGCGCGCTGGCAGGGGCGCCATAGCCGCCTGCGGGCGCGGAATAGTTGTTTCCGCCGTAGCTGGGAGCCGCGGGCGCGGAGTAGCTGCTGCCGCCGTAGGGATTGCCGCCGTAAGCGGAGCCGCTGCTGTCGCCGTCACGTCTGCTGTCGCCAAAGTAGGCATTCGCCACATTGATTTCAGCAGAGGTACGCTTGTTGCCGTCCTTGTCGGTCCAGTCGCGCATTTCCAGGCGGCCCTCCACAACGATCATGCGTCCCTTGGTGAAATACTTGGAGATAAACTCTCCGGTCTGACGCCAGGCAAAACAATCGATGAAGTCGGCCTTCCTCTCTCCGCCGTCCTTGGGAACATAGTCCCGGTCAACGGCTACGCGGAAGTTTGCCACCGCAATCCCATTTCCGGTGCGGCGCAGCTCAGGGTCACGAACCAGGCGACCCATAATCACAATGTGGTTGAGCATAGAATTACTCCTCCACAGCGGTGGTCAGGCAGCGCAGGACGCCCTCGGTGATCTTCATCACACGCTCCAGCTCCGCGGGGAACTCGGGCTTGGACTCGAAGTTCATGAGAACGTAGTAACCCTCGGTCAGGTCATTGATGGGATAGGCCAGCCGACGCTTGCCCCACTCATCGATGTTGGAGAGGGTACCCTCCGCCTCCACCATTGCCTTGAACTTTTCCACAAGTGCTGCGATGCCCTCTTCGCCCTGAGCGGGGTCGATGATGTAGAGCACCTCATACTTACCGGTGATCTTAGCCATGTTGATTGCACCTCCTTTTGGACTTTTGGCCCACGGTCGCGCCGTGAGCAAGGATATGTCCGCATTGGCAGACCCGTATAGTTTACCCGCAAAGCGTCAGAAAGTCAAGAAAAATTTCCGGAAAATTCCCTTTTTCCCCCGCGGGGAGATCCCTCCCTGCGATTTGTCTGTACCAGGGACGTACCCCTCTCCGCTCCTGCCGGGGACGCCGACAGCAATTTGCCGGAGGCTCATTCTCCCGGAATTTCTCCCAGCAGGCCGTCCTGATACAGCCCCGTGATGCGGACGCTTCTGATCCGGTTGTGAAGGCCCTTCCCTTCGGCCCAGACGCGGATGTAGTTTCTGGCGTGGCCGGTGCTGAAAGCCCCTTCCTCCTCCTCAAAGAGCACCTCCTGCAGCGTGCCCACGAGGCTTTCCCGGTAGGAACGGTTCATCTGACGGGCCACAGCGATGGCCGCGCGGCTCCGCTCTTCCTTCACGTCGTTCCCCAGCTGTCCGGGCATATCCGCCGCGGGGGTTCCCGGGCGGCGGGAGTAGGGGAAGATGTGCATCCCGGCAAAGGCGCATTTGCGGATGAATTCCAGGCTCTGCCGGAACTCCTCCTCCGTCTCCCCGGGAAAGGCCACGATCATGTCCGTGGTGACGGCGCAGCCGGGGAAAAACCTTCGCAGCAGCTCCAGGCTTTCCAGATACCGGGCAGTGTCGTATTTGCGCCGCATCCGCTCCAATACCGTGTCGCAGCCGGACTGCATGGACAGGTGGAACTGGGGGCAGAGGTTGGGCTTGCTTACCAGGGCGGCGCAGAATTCCTCGGTGACGATTCTCGGCTCCAGGGAGCCTAACCGGATCCGAAGGGCGGGCACCGCGTCGCAGACGGCCTCGATGAGCTGCCGCACCGGGGGCTTCCCGGGCAGATCCCGTCCCCAGCCCGCGATTTCGATGCCGGTGACCACGATCTCCCGGTAGCCCCGGGCCTCCAGCTCCCGGGCCTGCCGCACCGCATCCTCCAGGGACTCCGACCGGATGGGGCCCCGGGTGTAGGGGATGATGCAGTAGGAGCAGAAGTTCACGCAGCCGTCCTGAATCTTCAGCATGGCCCGGGTCCGCTCCGCCAGCCCGCCCGCGGGCAGAACCTCGTACTCCCGGCGGGACAGGGCGTTGTCCAGCAGCTCCAGGGGGCTGCCGGACAATCCGGGGGATTGCCGCGTCGCTTCGCTCCTCGCAATGGCAGCTTTTTGGGCAGCCTCCAGCATTTTTTCGATAAATTCCTCCCGCTTCGCGCTGCCGCCGATGACGTCCACGCCCAGCTTTCTCACGTCCTCCGGGGCGTGCTGGGTATAGCAGCCGCAGACCCCGATGACGGCCTCCGGATTCTCCCGGCGGCACCGGCGGATCACGGCCCGGTTTTTCTTGTCCGCCACGGCGGTGACGGAGCAGGTGTTGATGATATAGCCGTCGCACGGGCCCTCAAAGGAGCCGATCTCGTGGCCCCGCTCCGCCAGGAAACGCTCCATGGCCTGGGTTTCGAACTGGTTTGTCTTGCATCCCAGCGTATAAAAGCCAAATTTCATTGTGAATTCCACCAATTAATTTTATTCTGTTTTGTGATAATCGTCAAATCCTCCCAATTGCATTTCCGGAAAAAGGGGGGTATAATAAGCGTCGTTGGAGTCGATCCGAGATTGTTCTCCTTTTTTATATAGAGTAAAGAAAGAATAATCCGCGTATCACAGACTTTTTCGGAGGCGACTTATGGAGTTTCAGGTTCGGCTGACCTGTGTTCAGGATGTGTTGGATTTTGTCGCCCTTGCCACATCCAGGGCTTTCCCCATCAGTGTGGGGGATCGGCACCACCGGGTCGATGCCAAGAGTTTCATGGAAATGTTCTGCCTGGACTTCAGCACGCCCATCACCGCCCGTATGGACTGCACCCCGGAGGAATTCGAGGCCTTCCGCATGGAGGCAGCCCGGTTTGAGGTGAAGGGCAGATAAATATTGGCGAGTACCGGCTCTGCCGGTATGAATGCACCGCTCCGGGAATACCTGGGGCGGGTTTTTTTGTTCAATTGACAATTGACAATTTTCAATGTGCTTATCGGCTTAACTCAGCCATTCGACAAATTGGTGTTTGTAGAGATGCCACCGTAGGGGCGGCTATGAGCCGCCCGCTTTTGTTGCGTCAACGAAAGTGCTTCCGTTTATCGGAAACGCTCAGAAACTTGAACGTTTTCGGGCGGCTAATAGCCGCCCCTACGGTAGCAATGCAACGTGTTTGGAAATCTACAAACACCAATTTGTCGGTTTGCTGAGCCAAGCCGATAAGCATTATTGTCAATTCGCTCCCGCGATGTGGCGGATGACCTCCCCGGCCAGGATCAGGCCTGCCGCGCCGGGGACGAAGGAGACGCTGCCGGGGATCTGGCGTTTTCCCAGGCTTTCCGCCTCCTCCCGGCCCCCCTGGGGGGTCAGGGCCTCCTCGGGAGAGAAAACCACCTTCAGGTGCCGGATGCCCCGTTTGCCCAGCTCCCGGCGCATGACCCGGGCCAGGGGATCCATGCTGGTTTTGGCCAGATCCGCCACCCGGAAGGCGGAAGGATCCAGCTTGTTGCCGGTGCCCATGGAGCTGATGATGGGGGTTCCCGCCGCCACGGCCCGTTCCGCCAGCAGCAGCTTCGCGCTGACCGTGTCGATGGCGTCCACAATATAGTCGTAAGCCCCCAGGTCGAAAGCGTCCGCCGTGTCCGCGTTGTAGAAAAGCTCCCAGGTTTTCACCGTGATGCCGGGATCGATGTCCAGGATCCTGCGCCGGGCGGCCTCGGTTTTTGGGAGGCCCAGGGTGGAGCGGAGGGCCAGAAGCTGCCGGTTCAGATTTGACTGGCTGACGGTGTCGCTGTCCACCAGATCCAGGGCGCCGATGCCGCCCCGGGCCAGGGCCTCCACCACATAGCCGCCCACGCCCCCCAGTCCGAACACAGCCACCCGGGCCCGCCGGAGCTTTTCCACGGCTACGGGCCCCAGGAGCATTTCCGTTCTGGAAAATTCCGCGCCCATGCCCCTCAGTCCTCGAAGGTCAGCACATCCTTGTACCGCTCCCGGAAGATGGAATAGACCTCGCCCAGAAGATCCTCGTCCTCCACGGCCAGGTAATTCTCGTTATCCTCGTCCACCGGTTCCACCTCCAGGATCACCACCTGCCCGGCCTCGTCGTCGGTGGGGGTGAGCACCAGATACTCCTTGCCCTCATACTCGATGCAGTCCAGATACTCAAACTCCGTCTCCTCCCCGTTCTCATCGGTGAGGGTGAGGAGGTTCTCCTGCTCCTGAATTTCCTGCTCCATATCCATATTGAATACCTCCATATTTTCCGTAATGTGCTGATCGGTTTCACTCAGCAGACCGGAAGATTGGTGTTTAAAAAAATGCTGTCATTGCGAGACCAGTGCGCACACTGGTCGTGGCAATCCCCCGG
>CAMFFO010000067.1 GCA_945949735.1 uncultured Clostridia bacterium
CAAACACCAATTTGTCGTACTGCTGAGTTAACCCGATATGCACATAACAAAAACGCCTGGGGCGCGTCGTGGTTGCGGCGAGCACCACAGCACAGAAGCTGGCAGGCAGCTAAATTCATGATAAGCGTTACCGGAAGGTGTATATGCGGGTATTGTACAATGTCGGAGTATCCCTTATTTATGGCCGCTGACGGATTCATTCAATTGAGGAAAAAGGAGGGCAATATGAAATACTACTCTTATTCGGTAAAAAAGGTTTTGACGGAGTATTTTGGCGCAGATCCCCTTGCCGTGATGCGAAATAAGCCGCAAACATCCCTGGGGCCGGAACATCGCAAGCACCTGATTCCGCTCAGCTGGCAATATGCGGACGAGCAGATCTTGCATTTGTTTTTAGACCATAGATTCCTGATTCGCACCGCTATTCAAGACGATTACATTTCTTACATATACCAGGAGGGCGCTCAGCAGTGTGCACTTCTGCTGTTCATAACCGACGAAGAGAAAGGCCCCTTCTCCATCAGCGTCAAATACGCTTGTGAGATTATTCAAAAGTGGGAAAATGCCGGATATAAGGCCAAGATCGTAAGCCACAGCGTTGCTGTTGAAGAATACGGGCAAACGAAAAACTTTCGGCTTTTACACCATGCTGCCTCTGGAAAAGGAGCCTATATTTACACGCTCGTTGAAAATAACGGAGTTCCCTTGTTGGCATATGATATTCATAACTGCTGGCCGGAATACTACAAGAAAATAATCGCAGTTTCCGTTTCGCAGGATATCCGCGAATACGAATGCCTTTTCGATCCGGCAGTGCGTATTACCACGGGTCAGGAAAAGCAAAAGAAAACCATTGCGGCGGGCATTGAAGCCGCAGCAGAGTTCTTTCAGGAGAATTCTCCGGTTGGCGCATACTATCGGGAATTCAAGAATACAGGCATTTACGATCGTGTGTTGATTGCCGGCGAAAAGGGAATTGAGATTTGGGTCAATGTGCGCAATTTGATTGCTGAGATCCATGTTTATGACCGGGATGCATCGCCGGTCATAAAATGGGATCTTGGAAAGCAGGCACAAAGCCTGGTAAACCAGGTTCCCGCGCTGCAAAGCGTCCGGGCTTTGGATATTGCGCAAATGCACGGCTATGCTGTGCAAATGACTTATGCCGACGGTACTGTTCGCAATTACTATTTGAAGAATTTTGAGACCCGCAGGATTCCTGATGCGGTCGAAATTGATGGATGCACATTTGATGCGCAAATCTTGAAAAGCGTCTCTATCAAAGAAAACGGCATTTGCTTTGATAACGGCTATGTTATTGCAGATCATATTCTGTTTTACAGAAGCTGCCGGCAGGTTCAGGCAACCAGCGTCCGGTCAAAAGGCTATAAGGATATTCTGAAGCCGCAGTATATGCTGCCGCTCCTGGAATTCAAGTCGCATTTCCAAACACAGCATTATTGGGGAAATCCCGGTGAGTGCTATGGCCCTCTGGATGCAATGCTGTCTCCGGACGGAAAGAGAATTACAGATATCTCTTTTTCGGGTTATGAATTCGACAAATGGTACGGCAATAAAGCCTGGCGCGTTTGCGTTGAGCCGACCGGTCTCTACGGCTTTATCCTGGGAGATGGTTCGTGGCTTGCGCCTCCTGTTTATGAGGAAGCCGAGTGTTTTGAAGGCGGCTGCGTTAAGGTGAAGCGCAAGGTAAATGGCGTTTCCAAGCGGTTTCTATTGACGCCGGACGGAAGAGAGATCCCGTTTGAACAGGATATGGATACCCGCCGTTTTGATGGAGGCCTGTGTCCCTACAACGCTTCCAAGGTGCCTGTCACAGCGCCGTACCCCGGTTATTACTGGGATCATGACTATGACGATGTAACGGCCGGTAAATGGGGATACATTGATATCCACGGGAAGATTGTTGTCAAACCGCAGTATGTTTACGCAGTTGGGTTTTATAACGGCGGCGGTGAGCGTGCTGTTGTTGCGAAGCTGATTGACGGCAAACTGTATTGGGGCGCAATCGACAGAACAGGCAAAGAAGTGATACCCTGCACATACGAATCGCTGTATACCCGGTGGGGAGACGCTTTTGCGTTCCGTCGGTACGGCGAAAAAATGTATGGTGTTATGGATCCGGACGGCAATATCATCGCTCAGCCGCAGTTTGAATTCTTTGAAGCATACGACGAAAAACACAGGCTGCTCACTGTTGGAGAGGACGAAGATACCTTGGGTGTTTATTCTTTGGAACTGCAAAAAATGATGATTCCGGCTGAGTACGACTGTATTGACTATGATGATCACATCATCAGTTGTGAAATTCAGCACACAGCAAGAGAGCGCTATTTTAATTATGCCGGTGAAGAATTGGATTTCTCTCAATATGACAGCGTAAGTGAGTTCGAAGGATTCCTGCGCACCTGGAAGGATCAAAAGTGCGGATTAATCGAATTTGATGGCACAGTTGTCATTCCCAATATTCTGCAAGGCGGCATGAGCAGCGATTGTCTAAAGCTCTACCGAAAAGGATATGTCATCAGCGGAGAGTACCAAAAGCTGGGGGTTTCCACCTTGGACGGCCGTATCATCGTGCCGGAGGAGTACACGGAAATTGTCGCGAGAGATAATTTCATTATTGCATCTAAGCGGATTTCGGGGAATTGGTGTATTCGTGCTGCACTGTATGCCTATGATGGCACCCCGATTCTCAGCGGCCCATACCGGGAAATGCTGTACCACAGCGACAGCCGCCAGCTAACTGCGCAGACGCCGTATGGCATTGAACATTTTGAGGTAATCGGATCGGACTGACAGACGCCGTCAATGAGGAACTGAAAGAATGGAACGCATACGACTTAGGCGAGGTTCCCGCCAGCAAAGGTTTTCAGGAAGATTTCGAACCCTATCGTCCTTATGACAAGGGCTGGATCCCCAATGTGCGCTTTGTCGATCCATCCGAATACGAAGGCAGCCCCGCACAATGGGGGCTGCCCAGAATCTGAGTATGAATTCCAAGAATTGCGCGTATCGGCTTAAGTCAGCAAACCGACAAATTGGTGTTTGAAATAATGCTGTCATTGCGAGACCAGTCCGCAGACTGGTCGTGGCAATCCCCCGGTTAGAGGGAAATTGTATCGACAATTGCCCTACAGAACTGGGAAACGTTGCGATTTCTGGTGGTAATCGTTACCTGGTTCCTCTCAACGGGGGGATTGCCACGCCACTTAAGCGCACTGGCTCGCAATGACAGCATTTTTTGAGTGCACACCTATAAACACCAATCTGCCGGGATGCTGAGGGAAGCCGGTAAGCGCGAATTGGGTTGTGAAAATGGCGCGGGTTATATCGTTCCTTCTTTGCAGATACGGTCGATCCAGTCGCAGACCTCGCCGGGGTAATCGGCTTCGCAGTGGGGCAGATCCCATACCATGACATAGTCCACGGTACCGCAGTGCGCATTGGCCAGTTTCAAAGCAAGCGTCATAGAAACAATCAGCGCCGTATCCGCGTCGCTGGCGCCAACCCGGATGCGGTAGTGCGCCGCCTGACGGCTCCGCTCCCCGGTGCCGATGTAGGACAGGGGATTGATCAGCCGCACCCGCTCTGCCAGAGCTTCATCCCCAGCAGCAGCGGCAAAGGCATCGTGATACTTGGCGTATTCCTCCGGGAACCGGGCCTTGATTTCCTCCAAAGCCCCGGCAACGGCGGTGTCGAAATGGACGAAATCCACGGTTTCCGTGCCAAATTCCTGGTTCTCACCGCTGTCCATCTCCAGCTTGTCAAAGGAGGTACAGGGCTTCATCCGCCCACGGTGCCGCAGCACATAGCTGTCCAAATCAGAAATACGGGCCTGCTTTCCGTCCCAGGTCAGATAGTCCTGCTTGTCCGTGCCGGGGAAGGTGGCCATAGGCGGCTCAAATCCACGATAAGGTACGCCTCTTGGGGGCCGGGATACCAAATCCCCAAGGCTCATGGGCTTGGACTGCTCCGGCAGCGCCTCGCCGGGGCCGGCATGGTGGCCGGGGGCATCCTTCCCGGGCTTGGGCGGCATAGGCGCCGGCGCCTCATAGGTGTAGTTGCCTGTTAAATAGTCCTGCACCGAATAGGTCTGAGGCAGCTTTCCCGCCTCCAGACGCGCCAGATAGTCTGTAGCGGAAGCGTTTAAACATTCCATCAGATAATCATAGCCGGATCCGCTGCGCCCATCAGGATTCAGAGTCAGTGGGCTGCCCGTTGCCGGGTTCCGAAGCCCCAAGCTGTTGAAATAAGCGATATACCGCTTGGACAGCACCTCGGACAGCGCCTCCTTGAAAGGACTCATGACCTCCGCGGGACCGGCAGGAGAGTTTTCGCTTTCCTTGTCGGCCCGGTACATCCACTCATAGGCCAGATCCGCGTGCTCCAGATCCACAATGGGGCAGTAAATCTGGGCGGCGAACACCCCGTCGCTTTCCTCCGGGAACGCGCCGTTTTCTTCCATGTAGGGCGTAAACGCGGCATTATCCCCGGAAACGGCAAGCAGACTGCTCATGGCGCCGCCTGCGCTCCAGCCCACGCTGATGATCTTGTCCCAGTCCCCCGGCAAAACCTGCCGGTTGTGGCGCAGGAACCGGATGGCGGTTTTCAAATCCACCAGGCTGATGGGCGACTTTCCAACCAGCTCGCCGTTTTCATCCCGGGATTCTCTGCCCCGGCAGCCGCAGGTCACATAAATAAAGCCCCGCCGCAAATACTGCCCGGCATAGCACCGGGGGCCGCCCAGCCAGGTATGGGGCATCTGCATATACCCGGCAGAGTTGTTCTCAAACACAACCGGCACCGATTTCGCGGTGTAAGGGCCGTTCTTCCCCTCTGGATTTACAGTGCCATCGGCATGGAGGTAGGCCCTCGGCACAAAAATGCTCAGCCGCTGGAATTTGGGTACACTGGCCTTGGGGGTGTACAGCACATCCTCCAGGCACCAGCAGTCGTACTGTTCGTCAAACGTCCATGCGCCCCGGCACTGAGCCAGATCCATGGACCGGTTTACAATCGGAATTTGTTCCATTATTCTCCTCCTGTCGCGTCAAATCCTTTTCCGGAAGGCCGCCGCCGGTCAGAAAGGGCCGATTCCGGGGCTTCCGTCATGCCCTCCCAACGGTACAGCTCCGGGGCTTCCACATCGAATTGATCCAGAATTCGGCCCGCAATCTGCGCAGTGACGTCCTCCACCGTCCTGGGGTGGGAATAGCAGCTCAGCATCGGCGGAAGGATCACTGCCCCCATTTGACTCAGCTCATAGAGATTGCGCAGATGGATGGTGGAGAGCGGACTCTCCCGGGCCGCCAGCACCAGCTTCCTGCGCTCCTTCAGGGTCACGTCCGCCGCCCGCAGCAGCAGATTATCGGAATACCCGCTGTGGATTCCCGCCACGGTTTTCATGCTGCACGGCGCCACCACCATGCCCATGGTGCGATAGCTCCCGGATGCCACCGCCGCGCCGATATCCCGGTTGTCATACACCACATCCGCCAGGGCCCGGACTTCTTCCAGGGTCATGCCGCGCTCCTGTTCCAGGGTCAGCGCGCCGCCGTGGGTGACGATGAGATGGGTTTGGATGGGGGTATTTCGCAGGATCTTCAAAAGCTTCACTGCCAGCGGCGCACCGGACGCGCCGCTGATGCCGACGACCAAACGCTGCTCCATCTCCTTATCCCTCAAAATCCGGCAGCCAGCACTTGGGATCCACTTCCAGGAACTTTGCTCTCTGGAATTGCTTCTTTAAGTGGAAGGGCACCGTGCAGTCGAAAATGGTTTTGCAGGAAATGCCCCGTTCCAAAATAGAGGGGTCATACTCCGGCCCCGCACTGGGATCCAGGGGGTGGCACCGGACGCCGGGAATGGTGATAATATCCCGATCTCCCTGGAACCGGGTGTTCATGGCCCACAGAACGTCGTTGGTATCGAAAATGTCCACATCCTCATCCACGAGGATCACGTGCTTCAATTCCGTAAAGGCGGAAAAAGCCAGCAAGGCCGCTTGGCGCTGCTTTCCCTCATCCGTGGCAACCGTCTTGCGGCACTGCAAAACGGCCATGTATTTTCCGCCGCCGGCAGGATGGGCGTAGACATTGGCGACCTTTCCAGGCATGGCTTTTTCCAGCATATTATAGATGCTGGCCTCGGTGGGAATGCCCGCCATGGAAACGTGTTCGCCGGAAGGGCCGATGCAGGTCTGCATGATGGGATTTTTCCGGTGGGTCACAGCCTTGACCTTGATCAGCCAGCATTCGTTGGAGGCGTGTCCATTATAGCCCGGGAACTCCGGCATGGCGTAGCCCGTATGGCTGTTCTGATCCTCCACCACCCGCACACCGGGCTGGATCTCGCCCTCAATGACATATTCCGCGTTGGCAATGCAGTTTTCCCGGATGGTCAGACAGGGATGCAGCCTGACCGGCTCTCCCCGCAAGGCTCCGGCGATGGACAGCTCGTTGAAGCCCAAGGGCGTTGTGGGCGGCTCAAAGCAGGAGGTTACGGCCACCGCCGGATCCACACCAATACTGACGGAGATCGGCAGCGGAAAGCCCAGCTCCGTGGCCCGCTCCGCCATGGCGCCGATGTGCCGGGAGCCCGGCTGCAGGAAAATGGACAGCTCGTCCCTCCCCTGGATGCACATTCTGTGAATGGTCACATCGCTGCGGCCCGTATCCGGGTGGGTGGCATAGCACATCCCCAGGGTGATATAGGGCCCCGCGTCCACAGGCGTATTGGTAGGCGCCAGGACTAAGGTACGCAGGTCAAAATCAGGATCCGTGGCATAGTGAACCACCTCCTGACAGGCAGCCGCCTCCCCGGTCACCACGGGTTCTATGGGATTCTGGGCGCAGCGGCACAGCAGCTTGCCCACATCGCGGATATCGCAGCCAAAGTAGGCCGCCACCCGCTTCCGGCTGCCCAGCACGCCGATGGCAACCGTGGCTCCGGGATGTCCCTTCACATTGTGAAACAGCATGGCGGGCCCGTCCACCTTCGTAGGCCGCTGAACCGTTCCGCCCGCGCCCACATAACGGTAGACACCGGACAGCTCCGCCGCCGGGTCCACCTCCACATCCGTCTCCACCAGCTCCCCCGGCATGGTGCGCAGCAGCTCCAGGGCGGAGCGCAAATCTGATACTTTCATATTATTCCTCACAATCCGGTATCCGGCAGGCCGCAGAAGGCATCCACCGGGCTGACGCCCCGGAACGTGCCCCTCCCCATCAGCTTTTCCAAGGTCAGGGCAATGGTTGTCCGGGTAGCCGTATAGGCGTTGATGTAGGTTTTCACTCTCGGCACGTCCTGCAGCAGGTAGGGATTTGCCAGGGAAACAAAAATACTGGTTTCCTCGTTGATAAACCTGGGCATATCCAGGGCGTGCTTGGGGCACCAATGGATGCGCACCACCGTCTGGTTGCTGGCCTGCTCGTAGTTTGCCATATACAGGGTCAGCCGATCCTTGGGCAGATCTTTGGCGCCGTGAAGATCGTCGGCAATGGGTTCGTAGCACTCCACCCGGAAGCCCGCCTGTTCCAGGAGCTCCTTTGTGATTTCCCGGACGGAGCCGTCCAGGATCTCATCCTTCCCCAGAGTGATCAGCCGGATATTGGGATACCGCTCCGGGCTCATGGGCAGGGCCTCGGGCTGGCGGTTTTTCACCAGGGTGATGGCCTTGTCCGCGCATTCCCGGTGCCACGCAGCCGCTTCAATCTTCTGTGTGCATGGTTCCTGGAAGCAGGCCCTGGCTTTCAGAGCCAGAATCCTTGTCACCGCTTCATCCAGGCGTTCCCCGGTCAACAGGCCGGTTTGCAGCGCATCCAGAACGTATCCAAAGTCCTCTTCAAAGTCGGTGATGAACACCAGCATATCGCAGCCCGCCATGATGGAGGTGGGAATGGCCTTCCGCCGCTCCATGGCCTGGCAGTAGCCGCCCATAATGGTGGCGTCCGTGGTGATCAGGCCGTTGAAGCCAAGCTCACCCCGCAGGACATCGGTGAGCAGCGTCCTGCTCAGAGAGGCGGGCATGGCGCAGTCCTCCACGGATAAGTCCGGGTTCATCTCCTTTGCCACATTGGGCTGGGCGATGTGGCCCACCATGACGCTGAGCAGCCCATGGTCGATCAGGTTCCGGTAGACCTTGCCGTAGGTGGCGTACCATTCCGATGCGGGCAGGGAATTATAAGTGGGATGCAGGTGCTGATCCCGGTAGTCCACGCCGTCGCCGGGGTAGTGCTTGGCGCAGGCCGCCATACCTTGACTCTGAACGGCAGTGACATAGGTTTCCGTAAATCGGGCCACCTTTTCGGGATCGCTGCCAAAGGTGCGGACATTGGTGATGGGATTCAGGTAATTCAGGTCCAGGTCGCTGACCGGAGAGAAGGTCCAGTTGATCCCGGCCCGTCTTCCCTCCACGGCGCAAGTCTTGCCGAACTTCTCAATGATGGAAGCGTCATTGGAAGCAGCGGAGAGCATGGGCCAGCCGAAGAGCGTACCGTCGCTCATTCCGCCGGACCCGCCTTCCTCCAGGTTCGCGGCTTTCAGAAGCGGCACCTTTGCCACCGCATCCAGCGGCGCGTAATCCGCCTTGACATCCTCGCAGGGCTTCACCGGGCGAAACAGGATGCCGCCGATTTTGCCCTTTTGAACCATTTCTTTTAAGGTATCCGGCGCATAATCGCCGCCCATGACGCAAAACAGCTGTCCCACCTTTTCCTCCGTGGAAAGGCTGCCCAAAGTGGACTCCACCCAGGCAATTTGCGCATCCGATAAGAAAAACGGAGATTTTTTCAAGTCAATCATGACTTAACCTTTCATAAAGCCGTCCAGCCACGCGAAGATCGCGCTCAGATTCTCATCGGTATAGAAGGCGGCATCCTCATGACCCGCGCCGTCCAGGATTCCAAATTGGACATTTTCCGCTCCCAGATAGCCGGAAAGACGCTCCGCGAGATTCTGAGACTGGGTATAGGGAACACTCTTGTCGGCGTTGCCCACCTGGATCCAGGCCTTCAGATCGGAGGGCAGTTGATCGGCATAGGTTTGCCAGTAGGTGGTGTAGGTCTTGTCCTTGTCCGCGCCGATGGCCTGACCCAGGAACTTGCTCTCAAAGGAGCTATCTGTCGCGAAGGTCGAGTCCGGGTTGCCCAGGGCGGCGTACTCGTCATCCATGGTCCAGAATTCCACGGGAGCGTAGAAGCTGACCAGTGCGGTCACAGCGGAGGAAACGCCCCCATTATCCGCTACATCGCCGTTCAGCTCTGCAACCTCGGGAGTCAGAGCGGTCATCACGGAAAGATATGCGCCGGCGGACTCGCCCCAGATGGCGATATGCTCGGCATCAAAGCCATACTCCACAGCGTTGGCTTTGACAAAACGGACAGCCGCCTTCACATCCGCCAGTGCTGCAGGGAATGCGGCCTCGCCGGATTTCCGGTAATCCACGCTGACAACGGCATAGCCATTGGCCACCGCCGCCTTGATGACAGGCTGGATGATGGTCATGGCCTGATCGCCGAAGGCGAAACCGCCGCCGTGAACCAGCACGATCACAGGAGCCTGCTCCACGCCCTCAGGGGTATAAATATCGCAGACCTGGGCAGGAGAAGTTGTTGCATAGGCCACATCGGTTGTTCCCTCGGGCAGATCGTTTTCGCCGCCGGGAGCTCCCGCCGCACTGCCGCCGGAGCCGCCCACGGGCACAAAGGTTCCTGCCGCGTCATCCACGGTGATCACCGTGCCGCCGTCCACGATCCAGTCCCAAAGTCCGGGGGTGGTGAAGGAGGATGTCGTATCCACATTGGTAAGGCCCTCCACGGTTACGGTGTCGCCCTCACGGGTAAAGGTTCCCGCATAGACATCCGTCAGCATGGGGTTCCCGGGCAGCGAGAATTTGCAGCTCCCGTCCGGCGAAAGTTCAAAATGGGCGGTTTCCTTGCCCATCATACCGTCAAACGTAAAGGTATAGATCGCCGGCTCCGCCGGTTCCGAAGCGGCTTCCACAGTCGCTTGTGCAGTGGTTGACGCCGCGGTCGGCTCTTCCGCCGCCTGATTTCCGGCTCCGCAGGCCGTCATCCCCAGCAGCATAACAAACGCCAGCAAAATCGCGATATGCTTTTTTCCCATATTCGTTACCTCGTTTCATAAAATAGGTTTCTTGAAAACCAGCGCGTCCCGCCTTTCCGGGCAATACAGCCTGGGAATACCCACCCCGCAAAGCAAACCGGGAAATTGGTGTTTGAAGTTTTCAAACACATTGCGTTACCACCGTAGGGGCGGATATTATCCGCCCGAAACGTTCCGGTTTTTGAGCATTTCCGGTGAATGTGCGTGCTATC
>CAMFFO010000068.1 GCA_945949735.1 uncultured Clostridia bacterium
GCAACGTGTTTGGAAATCTTCAAACACCAATTTGTCGCACGGGGGAGGTGCTCAGGGACAGCATACAGAAAAATATGTCCAAAAAAACGGACGGATGGGAGGAATGGAAATGGCTGGCGGGAAATTCTTGAGGCCGGAGTCCCGGCGGGCGGGGAGGAAGCGGCGAAGGCGGCTGCTGCGGGCCGGGGTCTGGCTGGTACTGGGAAACGCCGCGCTGCTGGCAGCGCAGATTCTGGACTGCGCCCACCCGGTGCTTGCGGGGCTTCTGATGGCCGCCCTCTCCGCCCGGGCGGGGTACGCTATGGGATTGGAAAGATAAATTGGTGTTTACAACACTATCACCGTAGGGGCGGATAGTATCCGCCCGCAACCTTACCGCATTGATAGCACGCACATTCACCGGAAATGCTCAAAAACCGGAACGTTTCGGGCGGATAATATCCGCCCCTACGGTGGTAACGCAATGTGTTTGAAAACTTCAAACACCAATTTATCGTTCCGTCAATTCAATCAGGAACAAAAGGAGGACAAGCAATGAAGGATATTCGCATCGGGTCATTGACCCTGGAGAATTTCAAATGCCACGACCATTTCCATCTGGATCTGGGCGGGGCGGATGGGGTGCTCTTGGGGGACAACGCAGTGGGGAAAACCAGCGTGTACGACGCCTTTGTGTGGCTGCTCTGGGGCGGGGACAGCGCGGGGATTTGCGAAAAGGTCATCGAGGTGAAGCCCCTGGCCCCCTCCGGCCGGGTGCGGGACCGGCGGGCGGTGACCTCTGTGGAGGCGGTGCTGCTGGTGGACGGGGAGCCGCTGCGGCTGCGCAGGCAATACCGAGAGGTATGGAGCGGCGAGAAATTCGGGGGCCACACCTCGGAATACTTCGTAGACGGGGTCCCCTGCCGAAAGCAGGAATACCTGCGCCGTGTGGAGGAGCTGGCAGCGGAGGAGCCTTTCCGGGCGCTGACCAACGTAAACTTTTTCGCCCGGGATATGGACTGGCAGCGCAGGCGGGAGCTGCTCTGCCGGGCGGCGGGGCTGCCCGGGGATCGGGCGCTGATGGCCGGAAATCCCCAGTTTTCCGGGCTGCTTTCCGCCATGGGGGAGCGGGACACGGAGGAATACCGCCGGTGGCTGAATGCCCAGGTGAAGGATCTGACCCGGGCCGGGAACGACCTGCCTGCCCGGATCAATGAGTGTGAAAAGACCCTTCACCAGGTGGAGGGGCTGGATTTTGGCGAGGCCCGGGAGCGTCTCGCGGCCCTGAAGGGGAAGCAGGAGGCCCTCTCCGCCCGGCTCTTTGACCCGGCGGCGGGAGCGGATCGGTCCCGGCTGGAGAGTGTCCGCCAGCGGCGGGATTCTCTGCGCCGGGAGACCCGGCACTACCGGGAGGCCCTGGAGGAGCTGGAGCAGCGGCGCAATGCCCTCCGGGGACGTACCTTCCGGGGGGATCGGTGCCCCGCCTGCGGACAGGCCCTGCCTGCCGACCAGGTTCGCGCGGCGAAAGCCCGGTTCCAGGAGGAGCTGCGCCGGGAGGCGGAGGAGCTGGCAGGCCGGGAGGAACGGCTGCGGCGGGAGTCCCTCCGGGCGGAGGAGGCTCTGGGAAATCTGGAGCAGGAGGTGAAGGAGCAGGAGGCCCGGCTCCCCGGGGAGCCCGGGGAGGAGGTTCGCCGGGAGCTGCAGGCGGTCCGCCGGGAGATGGAGTCGCTGCAGCGGGTTCTGGATCAGGAGGCCCTGCGAACCTACGCCGGGAAGCGGCTGGAGGAGCTGCGGCAGCAGGAGCGGGAGGCCGCGGCCCGGCTGGAGGAATACCAGGGGCGGCTGGAGGAGCTGGACAGATTCAGCGCCTTCCGGGCGGGGTTCCTGGAGGAAAGCGTCAACGCCCTGTTCCGGGAGGTACGGTTCCGGCTGTTCCGGGAGAAGGTTGGGGGCGGTCTGGAGGAGCGGTGCGATGTGACCGTGGAGGGCGTTCCCTACATCAACGTAAACAACGGCGGCCGGATCCGGGCGGGGATGGACATCATCCGGGCCATGTCGGAGCTGTGGGGGGTACGGCTGCCGCTGTTCATCGACAACGCCGAGGGGGTCACCCGGCTGCCGGAAACGGCGTGCCAGCGGATCGCCCTGCGGGTGGCCCCGGGGCTCCTTCGGGTGGAAAGAGAGGAGGAAGGCGTATGGCAAGCGGATCCTTTCAGCAGGTATATGTAAAGTGTCCGTTCTACCGGTTCGACGACGGGAAAGGGCGGATCACCTGCGAGGGCATCCTGGAGGGCAGCAGCCTGGCCCTGATCTACGGAAACCGCCAGGATTTCCGGATCCAGATGGACGTGTTCTGCTGCCAGCACTACAAAAAGTGCGAGGTGTATGGAATGCTGATGGAAAAGTATGAGGAGAGCTGACCGATAAATTGGTGTTTACAGCACTATCACCGTAGGGGCGGATATTATCCGCCCGCAACCTTACCGCATTGATAGCACGCATATTCACCGGAAATGCTCAAAAACCGGAACGTTTCGGGCGGATAATATCCGCCCCTACGGTAGCAACGTAAGGTGCTTGGAAACTGTAAACACCAATTTGCCGCTTCGCCGCGGGGCGGGATAGAGATGGGCGCGGGGAGTGTGTAGAATGGGGCGGAAGGAGGGATGGGAATGACCAAGGAGGAGAGCGGGGAGCTCTGGGGACGGATCCGGGAGGAATACATCCAATCGGATCTGAGCCTGAAAAAGCTGTCGGAAAAATACGGCGTCTCCAAGCGGCAGCTGGAGCGGCGCTCCGCCCGGGAGGGGTGGCCCGCCCTGCGGGAGCGGAGCCGGGCCTCCGGCGGGGCGCCGGCCGGGAACACCGCCCGGCGGCTGGAGGAAACGGTGGAAAAAATGCTGAAGCTGCTGCAGCAGGATTTTGAGGATCAGCAGCAGTTCCACCGGTACCTGGTGAAAACCAAGGGCGCAGAGGAGCTGGAGGAGCGGATCTTCCGGAAGCTGGATACCAAGGCGTTGAAGGAGGTCACCGCCGCGCTGAAGGACCTGAAAGCCATGCTGCAGGGAGGGGAGGACGACCAGGACAATCAGGTGCGGGTGGTGTTCGAGGCCGGGGAGGAAGATTGGAATGAATGAACTGGTACTCCAAAGGCCCAGCGAAAAGCAGATCCTCTTTCTGAAGGATCACCACAAGCACGTGATGTTCGGCGGGGCCCGGGGCGGAGGAAAAAGCTGGTGCGTCCGGGACAAGGCCAAACGGCTGGCCCTGCGCTACCCCGGTATCCGGCTGCTCATCGTCCGGCGCACCTTCCAGGAGCTGGAAAACAACCACATCCAGCCCCTTTGCGCGGAGCTGGCGGGGATCGCCAGGTACATAAAGGCACAGAAGCAGTTCTTCTTCCCCAACGGCTCCACGCTGCGCTTTGGCTACTGCGCCAAGGACTCCGACCTGGATCAGTACCAGGGTGCGGAGTACGATTGCATCTTTCTGGACGAGGCCACCCAGCTGAAGGAGCTGTGGATCCGCAAAATCACCGCCTGCGTCCGGGGCGTCAACGATTTTCCCAAGCGGGTGTACTACACCTGCAACCCCGGGGGCGTGTCCCATGGGTACATGAAGCGGCTGTTCATTGACCGAAAATACGAGCCGGGGGAGAATCCGGCGGACTACAGCTTCATCCAGTCGTTGGTCACGGACAACAAGGCCCTGATGGAAAGCCAGCCGGATTATGTCGACCAATTGAAGGCTCTGCCCCCCAAGCTCCGGGACGCCTGGCTTCACGGCCGGTGGGACGTGTACGAGGGGCAGTTTTTTGAGGAGCTGCGATTGACCCCCGACCCGGAGCTGTGCGCCAAGGCGGGCATCACCGTGGAGCAGGCTCTTCAGCAGCGGCGGTTTACCCATGTGATCCCTCCCCTGGATATGAACACCGGCGAGCGGCGGGGGTGGAAAATCCTGCGCTCCTATGACTTCGGGTACAGGAGGCCCTTCTCCCTGGGCTACTGGGCGGTGGACTATGACGGGGTGCTGTATCGGATTCTGGAGCTCTACGGCTCCACGGGAACCCCGGACGAGGGGGTCAAGTGGACGCCGGAGGAGCAGTTCCGGCGGATCGCCCAGCTGGAGCGGGAGCACCCCTGGCTCCGGGGCCGGAAAATCTCCGACGGGGTGGCCGACCCCGCCATCTGGGACAGCAGCCGGGGGGAGAGCATCGCGGACACGGCGGCGAAGTACGGCATCTACTTCACCCCGGGGGACAATCACCGGATCCCCGGCTGGATGCAGGTACACTACCGGCTCCAGTTCGACGCAAACGGGTATCCGCGGATGTATGTTTTCGAGGGGTGCAAGGCCTTTCTTCGCACCATGCCGCTGATGATGTACGACCCGGCGCGGCCCGAGGATCTGGACACCACCCTGGAGGATCACTGCCCCGACGAGGTGCGGTATCTGTGCATGAGCCAGCCCGTGGCCCCCCTGCGGCGGCAGGACAAGCCCAGGCTGCTGTTCGACCCGCTGGAACAAGATAATTGACAATTAACAATTGACAATTGACAATTTGGCAACCGGGGGCCGGATTCGTTCGGGAGGAAGATCAATTGGTAATTGTAGGGATGATGACAGGAAAATACCTTCCCCCGGGGGGAAGGGGGACCGCGAAGCGGTGGATGAGGAACGGCGACCGCTGTAGATTACCGGGTTGTCCCAATTCTTCGGAATTCGTCCAAATGTTGTACCGTAATTCCTACCGCTGCGGAAAATTTCAGGTTTCGCCGTTCCTCATCCGCCCCTTCGGGGCACCTTCCCCCCGGGGGAAGGTATTGCTTTCCGTCAGCCCTACAAATGCCATTTTAACGCTTTGGGCAATTTTCAATTGTCAATTGTCAATTCCAAACAAGGAGGTATTACTATGGAATCGCAAACCGTTTTGCCCATTGGGCGGGAGCAGGTGGAGCAGTTCCGGCGGGTGCTGGAGCGTTACAGCGCGGGGCTCCGGCAGACCAGGAGCCGGATCATCTCCAGTGAAAACTGGTGGAAGCTGCGAAACGCTTCCGAGGAGCAGCTCCCCGGGGACGGGGGCTTCCGCAGCGTCAGCGGGTGGCTGCACAACGTCATCGTCAGCAAGCACGCGGACCTGGTGGAGGGCTACCCCGAGCCGGTGCTGCTGCCCCGGGAGGAGGGGGATCGGGCGGAGGCCCGCATACTAAGCGCCATTGTCCCGTGCATCCTGGAGCAGAACCAATTCGAGACCGTCTGGTCCGACGCCATGTGGCAGAAGTGCAAAACCGGCACCGCCTGCTACAAGATCCTGTGGGATCCGGGAAAGCTCTGCGGCCTGGGGGACATCAGCATCCAGCGGGTGAACCTGCTGAATCTCTACTGGGAGCCGGGGGTGACGGACATTCAGAAAAGCCGCTATTTCTTCCACACGGAGCTCCGGGATCGGGACATCCTGATGGAGGAATACCCGGAGCTGGATCTGAAGGGTCAGGACTTCCTGGACACCAAATTTCTCTACGACGACCGGGTGGACACCGAGAACAAGGCCACGGTGGTGGAGGTGTACTACCACAAGCGGGGGGTGCTCCACTACTGCAAATTCGTGGGGGATCAGGTGCTCTTTGCCACGGAGAACCAGCTGGAGCCCCAGCAGGACGCGGACGGAAATGTGCTGAAAGCCCCCATGGCGGAGACGGGACTGTACGACCATGGGAAATATCCTTATGAATTCGACCCCCTCTTCCCCATCGAGGGCAGCCCCTGCGGCTACGGCTATGTGGACGTGTGCCGCAGCCCCCAGACGGAGATCGACCTGATGAAAACCAGCTTCGTCCGCAACGCCCAGGTGGGGGCAACCCCCCGGTTTTTCTCCCGGCAGGACGGGGCGGTGAACGAGGCGGAGTTTCTGAACCTCAGTAAGCCCATTGTCCATGTGGCGGGGAATCTGGGGGAGGACAGCCTGCGGCAGATCCCCGTCCGGGCCCTGGACGGGGTGTACGTCAGCCTGCTGGACCGGACCATCGACGAGCTGCGCCAGACCAGCGGCAACACGGAGACCTCCACGGGCAACATCTCCGCCGGAGTCACCGCGGCCTCGGCCATCGCCGCGCTGCAGGAGGCCAGCGGCAAGGGCAGCCGGGACACCCTCCGCTCCAGCTACCGCTCCTTCGGACGGATCGTGGAGCTGTGCGTGGAGCTGATACGGCAGTTTTACGATCTGCCCCGGAAGTTTAGGATCCTGGGCTCCTTCGGCGCGGAGGAATTTATCAGCTACGACAATCACGGACTGCTGCCTGTACGCCAGGGGGAGGCTTTCGGTCAGGACATGGGCTTCCGGAAGCCGGTGTTCGACATCCGGATCCTGGCCCAGAAGAAGAATTCCTACACCCGGGTGACCCAGAACGAGCTGGCGCTGCAGCTGTACCAGCTGGGATTCTTTGACCCGAACCGGTGGGCGGAGGCCCGGGAGTGCCTGGAAATGATGGACTTCGAGGGCAAGGATGTGCTGCTGCGCAGGCTCTCGGAGAACGTCTCCCGGGCGGTCCCCATGGAAGCGGGTGCGGTATGGTAAGGTTTCGGATCGACCCCCATAAGGGGGAACTGCGCATTCTGGGCCACGCGGGGTACGGGGAAAAGGGCTCCGACCCGGTGTGCGCCGGAGTTTCGGCATTGGTTCTGACATTGTGCCGCCGGGTGGAGGAGCTGGCGGATCAGGGCGCGGTGCGCATCCGCGCCCTGGCCGCGGAGCCCGGGGCGGCGTTCGTCCACTGCGTCCCCCTCCCCGGCCATGGGGAGCAGACGGAGGAAACCTTCCGGGTCATCGCCGCGGGCCTTCGAATGCTGGCCCGGGAGTACCCGGGATCCGTGGAGGAGACGGGATCGCTGTGACAGGATAATGAGAAATTGGTGTTTGAAGTTTTCAAACACATTGCGTTACCACCGTAGGGGCGGATATTATCCGCCCGAAACGTTCCGGTTTTTGAGCATTTCCGGTGAATGTGCGTGCTATCAATGCGGTAGGGTTGCGGGCGGATAATATCCGCCCCTACGGTGATCGTGTTGTAAACACCAATTTGCCGTGCGGATGGGGGTTGATTCCGTCCGGGGGATCCCTTTCCCTGCCATTTGGGGGTGGGATAGAGAACCGGGGACGGTTGTGCTATGATTTGGCCGTCCGGGAAAGAAAAGGAGGAAATGAAATGGCAAACAGCAATTGGGCGCGCCTGCAGCTTTTCGCGGAGGGCGCGCCTGCGGGCGAAATGGCTGCCGACGCCGGGCAGCAGACGGTGGGGGCTTCCGAAACACGGGCGAATGGGCAGGACGCCGCTGCCGGGGAGCAGGAACCGGTAAGACGAATGACCTGGGAGGAAGTCAAGGCAGACCCTGAGTTCAACCGGGAAATTCAGGCCATTGTCCGGGAGCGTCTGAAAAGCGCGAAGGCCGGGAGGGAATCTCCCATGGATCCGGCGCGGCTGGAGGAGCACTTCCGGCAGCACATCCTCACGCTGGAGCAGCAGGGAGAGGCCATGAAGGCAGCCTTTCCCGGCTTCGACCTCCGGCGGGAGCTGCAAAACCCCGCCTTTGCCCGGATGACCGCCCCGGATGTGGGGGTAAGTGTGGAGGACGCCTACTACGCCCTCCACCGGGGGGAGATTCAGTCCGCCGCCATGCAGGTGACAGCGCAAAAGACGGCGCAGATGATCTCCGACTCCATCCGCTCCGGCCATCTCCGCCCGGTGGAGAACGGAGCCGCCTCCCAGGGAGCCTCGGTAACGGCCTTCGACTACCGCGGCGCCTCCCGGGAGCAGCGGGAGGCCCTGAAGCGCCGCATCCGGGAAGCCGGCGCCCGGGGAGAGAAACTGTACCCGGGGAGATAAATTGGTGTTTGTCGGGCTGACTCCAGATTTCCTGTCATTGCGAGACCAGTCCGCAGACTGGTCGTGGCAATCCCCCGGTTAGAGGGAAAATGTATCGACAACTACCCCACAGAGCGGGAAAACCTTGCGACTTTTGGCGGAAATCGTTACCTGGTTCCTCTCAACGGGGGGATTGCCACGCCACTTAAGCGCACTGGTTCGCAATGACAGCTAATCTGGGATGCACACCGGCAAGCACCAATTTATCGTCTGGAAAAACGACATTATTTCAGGAAGGGGAAAGAGTATGGATATTTTTGATCTGCAGCTGTTCGCGGAGGCGGGCAATGTGGTAAATGCCTCGGAGGGTTATGTCAACGCCTACACCGGTGAAAACCAGGCCTTTTCCGGGGACAACAGTCTGAGCCAGGAGCTCAAGACCTTCTACGACACGGAGCTGCTGGAGAACGCCCGGGTGGAGCTGTATTACGCCCAGTTCGGTAAGAAGCAGCCCCTGCCCGCCAACCACGGCAAAACCGTCCAGTGGCGCAAGTGGAACACCTTTGCCCGGGCCGCGCAGCTCCAGGAGGGCGTGATCCCCACGGGCCAGAAGTTCGGTGTCAGCACCAAGACCGGCTCCGTCAACCAGTACGGCACCTACGCCGCGGTGTCCGACCGGCTGGAGCTGCGGGCCTATGACGACGTGATCCTGGGGGCCACCGAGGAGATGGGCGCTTCCGCCGCCGAGACCCAGGAGACCCTGATCCGGGACGCTTTGCTCGTGAACACCAACGTGATGTACTGCGACAACGTGACCCTCGCCACCGGGGCCGTGGCGGGCACCCCCACCGGCTGCGACGCCATGGAGGCAAGCTCCACGGTCATGAGCCTGCTGACCCCCGACATGGTGGCCCGGGCCGTGACCAAGCTGAAGAAGGACCGGGTGCCCACCATTAACGGCAAGTACTACGCCGTGATCCACCCCAGCGTTGCCTACGACCTGCGCCGGAGCAAGGAGTGGATCGAGGCACACAAGTACGCGGCCCCCGAGCAGCTGTTCAACGGGGAAATCGGCGAGCTCCACGGCTGCCGGTTCATCGAGAATGTGTTCGCTCCCGTGCTGGCGGACACCTATGTGAATAAGGCGGGCACCGTAACCTACGCCACTTACTTCTTCGGCAAGGACTCCTTCGGCATCATCGACCCCGAGGGCGGCGCCCTGGAGATGATCGTCAAGGACAAGAGCCAGATCGGCGGGCCTCTGAACCAGTTTAGCACCATCGGCTACAAGCTGGAGACCAACGGCGCCACCATCCTCTACCCCGAGCGGGTGCTGCGGGTGATGAGCTGCTCGTCTTTCAGCGCCACCGACGAGGCCAACTGAGGCCGCAGAAGCTGATTCGGCGGACAGATAAATTGGTGTTTACAACACGATCACCGTAGGGGCGGATATTATCCGCCCGCAACCCTACCGCATTGATAGCACGCACATTCACCGGAAATGCTCAAAAACCGGAACGTTTCGGGCGGATATTATCCGCCCCTACGGTGGTAACGCAATGTGTTTGAAAACTTCAAACACCAATCTACCGCGTCGGTGAGGGAACGGATCGGGTTTGAGCATTTGATAATGGAGGGATATTTATGAGTGAGGAAAGAGTGGAGATTTTTGTACCCAAGGGGTACACCGGGGACGAGCCCAATGTGTTCGTCAGCGTCAACGGCGTGAACTATCTGCTGCCCCGGGGAAAGAAATCTATGGTGCCGGCGGAGGTGGCCCGGGAATTCCGGCGCAGTCAGGCCGCCCAGGAGGCCCTGGACAAGCGGATCGAAAAGCTGCTGGAAGAGCAGTGACCGAACGCCGCCCCGGGCCGCAAAAGGGATAAGAGAGGGACGGAACGGAAAATTGGTGTTTGTCGAGTATACACTGTCATTGCGAACCAGTGCGCTTAAGTGGTGTGGCAATCCCCTTACTTAGAGGATAAATGTATCGACAACTGCCCCACAGAGTGGGAAACCCTTGCAATTTTTGGTGGTAATCGTTACATGGTTCCATTCAACGGGGGGATTGCCACGCCAGTGTGCGCACTGGCTCGCAATGACAGGTAATTTTGGGCACAGCCCGACAAACACCAATTTCCCGCTTCCGCTGTGGGTGCGGGTTTGAAATGGACAAGGAGGGATCGGTATGACGATGGGAGATGTGATCGACCGGGCG
>CAMFFO010000069.1 GCA_945949735.1 uncultured Clostridia bacterium
TACGGTAAATTGTTGTTTACAGCACTATCACCGTAGGGGCGGATATTATCCGCCCGCAACCTTACCGCATTGATAGCACGCACATTCACCGGAAATGCTCAAAAACCGGAACGTTTCGGGCGGATAATATCCGCCCCTACGGCAGTAACGTAAGGTGCTTGAAAACTGTGAACAACAATTTTCCTTGCTCCCACGTCCTTATCAAAACAAAACCTGCCATTCGCACGATTCATTTCCGGGACTTTGACTCTGCTTCTGCCGCTCCCAGAGGGCCAGAAGCTCCTCCATCGTAACGGCAAGCCCCAGTTCCCGGGCGCAGCGCGCCCAGACCTCCTCCCGGAAGGCCCCGTTTTGTTCCAGCACACGGTTCAGAATGGCGATGGTGCAATTTTTCCCGGTAAGCAGGTTATTCAGGATGGCAATGGCCCAGTATCCGCCCTTCCCAACCAGTCCGCTGTCAAACTGCTCCCGGATGATGGGCTCCAAGTCCATGGGCACCTGCCGCAGCAGACAGGACACCCCATTGGGCGAGAACTCCAACAAGGCATAAGGACTTCTGCCCACCATTCTCATGGGTACGCCCGCCGCACCCGGATTCACAATCACCTTCTCCCCATGCCTTTCCATGTATTGCAAATGGGAGTGGGCCGTCAGCAGCAGCTTCGTTTCCATGGCGTGGAAAATATCCTGCATCCGCTCCTGTCCGGGCTGAAATACCAGGCTGTCGCTATCCTTTTCCGCATGGGCAATTTCCACAGGAAAACCGCCAAGCGCAACCCGGTCATAAATTGGAAGCCCTGCAAAAAACGTGAAATCCTTCTCCCGCAGCCGTTCGTAGGTATACAGCAGAGATCCGGTCTTGGAGCCGGGGAAGAACTCCGTCTTTCCCTCCCGGCGTTCCAGCAGATACCGCTCCCGGTTTCCCCGGACGGCATAGCAGGGGTACTGCTTTCTCAGGCTGTGAATCAAATCCATCGTCCGCTCCGGATAGGAGAAATCCGTTACAAAATCCCCCAAAAGCACAAAGCACTCCGCCCCCAGGGAAAGCGCGTCCTCCACACAGGCCCGAAGCGCCCTGTAATTACCATGGATATCCCCTATGACAGCAGCTTTCATATCAGTATCTCCCCGAAACCACCCGGCACCGCTCCACGCCGTAGTAGCGGAAGCAATTAACGGCATCCGCATCGATCCGCTCCCCGCATACCACAATGGGAACCGCCGGAGGACAACCCACGGAAGCCTCCGCAAGAACTCCGCCAAGGGCATCCGATACCGATACCGTCCGCGCCGGAGAAAACATTGCCTCCCGGATGGAGAGCACCCGCTCTCCCCTTCCCGGCCGAGGCGGCAACATGGGAATAGGCATTTGGAAAGGAATCTCCAGCAAAGCCTCCCCCAGTCTCTTCAGCCCCGCAGCCCCGATTTCCGGTGTCAGCATCAGCACCAGGTAATCCGGGTCGGCAAACTCCGGGATGATATTCCGCTTTTCTAACTCCCCGGCCAACTCGCGGCCGGTGTGCCCCAGGGGTTTGGCGGAAATGGTCAGCTTCAGCGGCTCCGTTCCATACAGGCAGTACCCTCTTTCCGTAAGCCGGCGGTGAAGGGCATCCACTCCGGACAGGAATTCCGCCAAAGTCCCCGGAAATGTTTCCAAATATTGGTTTGCTCTGTCCAGGGACTGCAATATCAGATAGGAAGGGCTGGTGGAACCGAACAGCGCCAGCGCGGTCTTGGCCGATCCGGAAAGCTCCTCCGATAGGGAAGCAGCGATATGCAGATACGCGCCCCCCGTCAGCACCGGCAGGGTCTTATGAGCGGAGGCGCAGCACAGGTCCGCCCCCAGATCCATGGGGTGCAGGGATTGGGGCAGAAACCGCAGATAGGCCCCATGGGCGCAGTCCACAATCAGCAGACACCCCAGGTCATGGCAGGCCCGTGCAATCCCGGCAATATCCGCCATGCCCCCCAGGTAATCCGGGCTGGTCAGGTAAACCGCCGCCGGCCTTTCCGGAGCAGTGCGCAGAACCCGCTCCACCTCCCCGGGGGTCATGTTCCAGGAAAGGTAGGATTCCCCCTTTTCCGGCATCAGCCAAAGGACATCCAAATCCAGCAGGGCTGCCGCGCTGAGGAAGGTTTTGTGCACATTCCGGGCCGCGGCAATCAGGGGCCTTTTCCCCCGGCTTTTCCCATAGAGCATGGCCAGATACAGCATGGCCCGGATACATTGGGAGGAACCCTCGGCAGAATAGAAGGTATCGCAGCCAAAGAGCCTGCCCGCGTTTTCCTCGCTGCGGCGGATAATGCCCTCCGCCTCATACAGGCTGTCCGCTCCGTCAATCTCCGTAATGTCCAGCGGCTCCATGCCCAGTCCGGGAACACCCTTATGCCCGGGCATATGCAGCCGCAGGGCCTCCCGTCGGTTGTACTCCCGGACAAAATCACAGATGGGCGTCTCCATTACTGTTCGCCAAGGGCCCGGGCCACCGCCACCATGATGGCGCACTCCATCCGCTTGCGGAAGAGCTTACAGCCGTATTCATATACACCGGTTACACTGCCGGTGGAGTGGTAGGCGTTGGCCGCGCAGCCGCCGGAGCAGTACAGCCGCGCCCAGCAATCCCGGCACTCGGCATGGGCATAGACATTGCACTGCCGGAACTCCTGCTGAACCTCGGTGTTGGTCACCCCGTCCCAGATGTTGCCCAGCTTGAACCGCTCCTCTCCCACAAACTGGTGGCAGGGGTACAGGTCGCCCCAGGGGGTCACCGCCATGTACTCGGTGCCGCTGCCGCAGCCGGAGATCCGCTTGTAGATGCAGGGGCCTCCGGTGAGATCGATCATATAGTGGTAGAAGGTGAAGGGTCTGCCCTCTTTGTCATGCTTCAGCATCAGCTCCGCCAATTTCTCGTACTGCTCCATAACAATGGGCAGATCCTCCTCGGTAAGGGCGGAGGGATCTCCGGCGGCGCAGACCACCGGCTCCATGCTCAGCTCCGTGAAGCCCAGCTCCAGCATCTGCTGAATGTCCTTCAGGAAGTCCGGGTTGGCGTGGGTGAAGGTGCCCCGCATATAGTAGTTCTTGCCGCCCCGGGCCTCCACGAGCCTTTGGAACTTGGGGACGATTTTCTCCCAGCTTCCCTTCCCGGCGTAGTCCACCCGGAAGCGGTCGTGGATTTCCTTCCGGCCGTCCAGGCTCAGCACCACATTGCTGCACTCCCGGTTGGCAAAGTCGATGACGTCGTCGTCAATCAGCACGCCGTTGGTGGTCAGGGTGAATCGGAAATGCTTGCCATGCTCCTTCTCGATGCTCCGGGCATAGGCCACCAGATCCTTCACCACCTGGAAATTCATCAGCGGCTCCCCGCCGAAGAAGTCCACCTCCAGGTTCCGCCGGGTTCCGGAATGCTCCACCAGGAAATCCAGGGCCCGCTTGCCCACCTCATAGGACATCACCGCCCGGTCGCCGTGATACTTGCCCTGGCTGGCGAAGCAGTAGGAGCAGTTCAGGTTGCAGGTGTGGGCGATGTGGAGACACAGAGCCTTGACAACTCCGCCTGTTTTCTTCTTCAGGTTGTCCGCCATGGGCGCGAAGGTATCGGGGGTGAATAACTTTCCCGCTTCTTTCAGCGATACCACCTGGTCGTAGCACTCCCCCAGCTCCTCCCGGGTTACTTCGGGAAACCGCCCCTGAAGGGTGTCCAGGATTTCCTCCCGGGAGTGCGCCTCAAACATCCCGATGATCTCATAGGCGGCCTCGTCCACTACATGAACCGCGCCGGAGCAAACGTCCAGCACAATATGAAAGCCGCCCAGCTTATACTCATGAATCATCTTCTATTCTCCTTCATAAAAAATGCCGCCGATACCGGCGGCATTTCAGCATATTGGATTACTCGCTCTTGTTAGCGTTCTCGCACTGCTGATTGGCAATACCGCAGCTGGTCTTGCAGGCGGACTGGCAGGAAGTCTGGCATTCGCCGCAGCCACCCTCATTCTGGCACAGAACGCGGGTCTCAATGGTCTTGATGTGCTCCATGGTTTCACCCTCCAATTAGGAAATTTATCCATTACAGTTTACCACAGGAACCAAGCGGTGTCAATCCCGTTTTTGGGGCTTTTCCGGTTCCCGCAGAATCTTGCGTTGGAAGAAGAATTGTGGTATGATCTCGCATAGAGCACATTCCGCCGCAGTGTCCGCAGAGAAATTGTTGTTTAGCGGCTTCGCCTCAAAGTTTCCTGTCATTGCGAACCAGTCCGCAGACTGGTGTGGCAATCCCCCGGTTGAAAGGAATCCGGGAAAGATTACCACCAAAAAACGCGACGAATCCCGCTCTTCCGGGTACTATTCGGTACATTTCCCCTCTAACCGGGGGATTGCCACACCAGTGTGCGCACTGGTTCGCAATGATAGATAATTTGCAACGTTCCCTTTTAAACAACAATTTATCTCATCCCTCACCCGTAAGTGTTTTCACAGTGTGCCATACCCATTCCCACAAAAGGAAGGTGATTCCATGCAAGTCAAAATCGCCGTATGCGATGATTCCCCGGCGGACAGGCAGTATATCCATAACCTGGTCTCCCAATGGGCATCCCTTCACGCTCATGCGGCCCGGATTTCCGATTTTCCTTCCGCTGAGCAATTTCTTTTCCAAAATCCCGGGGCCTCGGATTATGACATTCTGCTGCTGGACATCGAGCTGGGCGCCATGAACGGGGTCACCCTGGCGAAGAGAATCCGGGTCACCAACGATTCCGTCCAGATCATCTTCCTCACCGGGTACTCCGACTACATTGCCGAGGGCTACGAGGTGGCGGCTCTGCACTACCTGATGAAGCCTGTGGACGAACGCAAGCTGTTCTCCGTCCTGAACCGGGCAGTGGAAAAGATGAAGAAAAATGAAAAGGTTCTCCTGTTCGAGATCGGAGGTGAGCTGGAGCGGCTCCCGATTTATGAAATCCGCTATGCCGATGTGGCCGGAAACTACGTCACCATCCATGCGGTGCGGGATCTGACCGTGAAAATGCCCCTGGGGGAACTGGAAAAGCAGTTGGATGAGCGATTCTACCGGGCGGGCCGCTCCCTGATCGTCAATCTGACCCGCATCAGCCGGGTGACCCGGGATGCGATCCGGCTTGCGGACGGCACCTGCCTTCCCCTGCCCCGGGGAGCCTATGAAGGCGTCAACCGCGCGATCATCCAATTGAGGTAACCACCATGGGATTTCTTTCCAAGAGAATTGACCGGCAGATTGCCGCCTATCAGCGGGAGCTGATCGAAACCCACTACCGGGAAGTGGACAATATGTACCGCCAAATCCGTGGATGGCGTCATGACTATCGGAATCATATCCAGACCATGAAGGCCTACGCCGCCTCCGGGGATCTGGACGCGATCCGTCGATATCTGGATCTGCTGGATGAGGATTTGACCACCGTGGACACCGTGATCAAAACCGGCAATCCCATGACGGACGCCATCCTGAACTCCAAAATCTCCCTGGCCCGTTCCAGAGACATTCCGGTGATTGCGGACGCCCATGTCCCCGTAAGGCTTAAGTCCTCGGAGATTGACCTGTGCTGTATCTTAGGGAACCTCTTTGACAACGCCATCGAGGCGAGCATTCAACTGCCCCGGGAGCAGCGCCTCATTCGGGTGTACATGGATATGAAAAATACCCAGCTCTACATCTCCTTCACCAACTTCACCGCCGGGAAGAAGCTCCCAAAGGAGGGTTCCCGCTTTCGCAGCACCAAGGGGGAAGGCCACGGCTTCGGCCTTGTGAGGATCGATGCCATCGTAGAGCGCCTGGAGGGCTACATCAGCCGCAACAGCGAGGACGGCGCCTTCACCACAGAAATCCTCCTGCCCCAGATTTAATCCGAAGTGGGATAAATTGTTGTTTACAGTTTCCAAGCACCTTACGTTGCTACCGTAGGGGCGGATATTATCCGCCCGAAACGTTCCGTTTTTTGAGCATTTCCGGTGAATATGCGTGCTATCAATGCGGTAAGGTTGCGGGCGGATAATATCCGCCCCTACGGTGATAGTGCTGTAAACACCAATTTACCTCCAGTCCGCATCCTGCCAAACTACAATTCATCCCCCCAAAAACACAATTCGTCCCCGGATTTCCCCGGGGACAATGCTTTTGTGTTAGGATAACCGCGAAAGGAAGGGATCCCCATGACCCAAAAACCGCAATACGGGATGTGGAGCAATATCCGCTTCATGGTGAAAAACGCGCGCAAGTACGCCCCAAGCGTGCTGTGGCTGTGCATTGCCTTTGCGGTGCTGTCCGTTTCCATCCAGCTGGCGCAGCTCCTTGTAGCTCCCATGGCGCTTCGGAAGGTGGAAACCTCCGCTCCCCTTGGGGAGCTTCTGGGCATCATCGCCCTGTTCGCGCTAGCGCTGCTGGTGCTGAATGCCCTTATGGGCTATCTGGATGAGAACATCATGTACGGCAGAATTGAAGTTCGCAGCGGCATCATCAAGGACATCAACGACAAAGCCTGCACCACCTCCTACCCCCACACCCATTCGCCTCAGGCGCTGAAGCTCCAGGAGGAGGCAATGAACGCCTGCAACAGCAATAACGCTCCGGCGGAGCACATCTGGCACACCCTGACGGGCATCCTGCTGAACCTGGCCGGGCTTCTGATCTACCTTGCCCTTCTTTCCGATCTGAATCCCCTGCTGCTTGCCGTGGCTCTTGCCACCACTGCCGCCGGATTCTTCACGGGAAAGCGGATCAACGAATGGGAGTACCGCCACCGGGAGGAAAAGGCCCAATACGAAAAGGAGCTGCACTACATCCGCCGGAAAACCGAATCCGTCCAGCTTGCCAAGGACATCCGGATTTTTGGCCTTGCCCCCTGGCTCAACGATATCTACGGCAGTGTCCGGCATCTGGCGGAAGCCTTCGTCGACCGCCGGGAGCGGGTCTATACCCTCACCTGCCTGGTGGACGCGGTACTGCAATTGGCCCGCAACGGAATCGCCTACGCCTATCTCATCCACATCACTTTGACCCGCGGCCTCGCCGCTTCGGAGTTTCTGCTGTATTTCACAGCGTTTTCCGGCTTCTCCCAGTGGGTGACGGGACTACTTTCAGAGTTTTCCCAATTGCACAAGGAGAGCCTGGAGCTGTCCAGGATTCAGGAATACCTGAATCTGCCGGAGCCCTTCCGCTTTTCCGGCGGGGAACCGATCCCCCAGGGGCCCTATGAGATTCGGTTGGAGGGCGTTACCTTCCAGTATCCCGGCACGGATCGGAAAATCCTGCGGGACATGAACCTGACCATCCATCCCGGAGAGAAGCTCGCCATTGTGGGGCTGAACGGAGCCGGCAAAACCACGTTGGTAAAGCTCCTGTGCGGCTTTTACGACCCGGACGAGGGCCGTGTGCTGCTGAACGGAAGGGATATCCGGGAGTTTAACCGGAGAGAATACTATGCCCTCTTCTCCGCCGTATTCCAGGATATGTCCCTGCTGGATATCACCGTGGCGGAAACCGTAGCCCAGGCTGTGGAGGGAATTGACATCCCAAAAGTGGAGCATTGCCTCCGGAGAGCAGGTCTGACGGAGAAGATCGCCTCCCTGCCCCAGGGGCTTTCCACCCATGTAGGGCGCAAGGTGTACCTGGACGGGGTGGAGTTCTCCGGCGGCGAAACCCAGCGGCTGATGCTGGCCCGTGCGCTTTACCAGGACGGCGGGGTTCTCGTTCTGGACGAGCCCACCGCCGCTCTGGATCCCCTGGCGGAAAGCGATATCTACAATAAGTACAACGAGATGACCCAGGGAAAAACCTCGGTGTTCATCTCTCACCGGCTGGCCTCCACCCGGTTCTGCGACCGGATTCTGTTCCTGAAGGACGGAGGAATTGCCGAGGAGGGCACCCACCAGCAGCTGCTGGACGCGGATGGGGAGTACGCCAGACTGTTCCGGGTTCAGGCCCGATACTACCAGGAAGGAGGAGAATTCCATGGAGCAGAATGCTGAGAAAATCACACTGCGGGAAACCTTTCGCATCCATCTGCGGGCCTACCGGGATGTGCGCGCCTATTGCCCGGGACTGTTCGCCGCCACGGCCCTCTATACCGCCGGGAAGGCCCTGAGCCCCTATGTGACCATCTGGCTTTCCGCCCGGATTCTGGACGAGCTGGCGGCCCAGCGAAGGCCGGAGGTGCTCTGGAAATGGGTGGCTGCCGCGCTGATCGCGGGTGTCCTTCTGACCCTGGCGGTGGGCGTTCTGGAGCACTGGGTAAACGCACTGTACGAGCGGTTTACCTACCGAAGATACCATATGCTCTCAAGCAAAATGCTCACCATGGACTTTGCGGATGTGGACAATACCCACACCCACGACCTGCGCTCCCAGATCTACCAGAGCGAAAGCTGGGCCGGATGGGGAATCAATCAGCTGTATGCCCAGTTTCAGGAGATGACCCGGGGGCTTTTCGGAATCCTGGGGGCCATCGCCCTCACCGTCAGTCTGTTCAGCCAAAGGGTTCCCGAAACGGCGGGCCGCCTCACCATCCTGAACCACCCCCTGTTCTTTGCGGCCCTGGCAGCGCTGCTGGGGGGAATCACCTTTCTCAGCCCCATCCTTCGCAACAAAGCCAAAGCCTACTGGGCCGGCTGCGCCGAGGATGCCCGGTTGGGGAACCGGATCTTCGGTGCCTTCGGTTTCCTGTCCTCGGAGCAATCCCGGGCCATGGATTTTCGGATGTATCGCCAGCAGGAAATCTGCCGCAGCTATTTGGATCGGGATGAAGTGTTTGGAGTTCGTGGGAAAATGGCAAAGCTGGCCCAGGGCCCCATGGGATTTTGGGCCGCAGCCTCCTGCGCCGTCAGTGTTGTGCTGACAGGCTTTGTCTATGCCTTTGTCTGCCTGAAGGCCTGGGCCGGTGCTTTCGGGGTAGGCAGCGTAACCCAGTATGTTGGCGCGGTCACTTCCCTGTCCGGCAGTATTTCCACGCTTGTGGAGGCTGTAGGAACGCTGAAGGCCAACGTTCCCTTCATGCGCACCCTCTACGAGTTTCTGGATATCCCCAATTCCATGTATCAGGGCAGCCTGACCACAGAAAAACGCTCCGACCGGAACTATCAGATCGAATTCCGGGATGTGTCCTTCCGCTACCCCGGTGCGGAAACCTGGGCCCTGCGCCATGTGAATATGAAGTTCCGGGTGGGCAGCCGTCTGGCAATTGTGGGGGAAAACGGCAGTGGGAAAACCACCTTCATCAAACTCCTGTGCCGCCTGTACGATCCCCAGGAGGGCGAAATCCTGCTCAACGGGATTGATATCCGTAAGTACAACTACCGGGACTACATGGGAGTTTTTTCCGTGGTGTTCCAGGATTTTCAGCTCCTCAGCCAAAGCCTGGGCTCCAACGTGGCAGGGAGCATCCAATACGACCCGGAGCGGGTGAAGCAAGCGTTGACGGACGCGGGGTTCGGGGAGCGGCTGTCCACCCTGGAAAAGGGCCTGGACACCATCCTCTACAAGGATCTGAGCGAGGATGGCGTGGACATCTCCGGCGGCGAGGCACAGAAAATCGCCATTGCCCGGGCGCTGTACAAGAACGCTCCCTTCATCATTCTGGACGAGCCCACCGCCGCTCTGGATCCCCTGGCGGAAGCGGAGATCTACAGCAAATTCAACGAGATCTCCGGGGACAAAACCGCCATCTACATCAGCCACCGGCTGTCAAGCTGCATTTTCTGCGACGAAATCGCGGTGTTCCACCAGGGCCAGGTTATTCAGCAAGGCACCCACGAGGCGCTGCTGGCAGACACGGACGGAAAATACCACGCCCTCTGGACCGCCCAGGCACAGTACTATACCCGCTAGAACAAACGATAAATTGGTGTTTGTCGAATACTTGCTGTCATTGCGAGCCAGTGCGCAC
>CAMFFO010000070.1 GCA_945949735.1 uncultured Clostridia bacterium
GCTGTGAAAGCGACGTGAACAAAAAATGCGGCCTCTGCCCGTTGGGGCAGAGGCCGAAATGAATTCCATGACTTATTGTGCGTGGCGCTGGGCCAGTTCCTGTTCCATCTGTGCCAGGGTTTTCTTGTCCAGGTTATAGACCAGACCAAGGCCCACGTATTGCAGCAGGGCGCTGAAGGTATACATGGCGGGAACCAGGTAACGCATATTCCGGGCCACCTCCGGCAGCTGGTTGCCTTCATTGGCTCCAACATAGCCAAGCGCCACCATGACTACCAGGGCCAGGGCAGGGCCAACACCCTGAGCCAGCTTCCGGAAGAAGGAATGCAGGGCGTAGACGGTTCCTTCCTCACGGGTGCCCATTTTCCACTCGTTGTAATCGATGGCATCGCCCATCATGGCCCAGGACACGGTGGAGTAGATGCCCATGCCCAGGGAGTTAATGAGCTGACAGACCACATAAATACCAATGCCCTTTCCGTCGGGCGTTATAGGCAGAATCAGCATGGCGGCACTGGCAACAATGGAGCAGATGGCGCCGATGGTAGCCAGTTCCTTCTTGCCGAACTTCACAACCATTTTTCTCGCCAGAGGGGTGAACAGGAAGATGGGAATCATGGCGAACAGCTGAACCAATCCGGAAATCTGGACGTTGTGGAAGTAGGACTGGAACAGGACGGTTACGGCTGTAGCTGCGCCCTGCATACCCAGGAACATACCCATTGCGGCGATGGTCGCGCCCACGGCGGGACGGTTCTTCAGGAAGTTGCCCATAGCCTTGACGATATTGAATTTGGGGGCATCCTCATTCAGCCGCGTATTCAGGTCCACACGGATCACTGTATTGCGGATCATGAACTGGAAGCACAGGAAGCCGAAGAAGCCCATGATCAGGGCGGCAAGGAACACCCGTCCGCCTACCAGATTGTTTTCGGAGTCGTAGATCAGGAAGGGGAGCATCACCATGGGCAGCATATTGCCCACCATGGAGCCCACGCTGCGCCATGCGGACAGGGAAGCCCGGTCGGCGGGTTCGGCGGAAATCAGAGACAGCAGGCTTCCGTAGGGAACGTTGGCCACGGTGTAGAAGGCATCCCACACCACATAGCCCGCAATGAAGATGATGGCCTTGGCCCAGGTTGGAGCGTTGGGGAAGGGAAGGAAGCAGCAGGCTCCCCCGACGATCAGGCCCAGGGATCCCACCCAGATGTACTGCAGGAATTTGTTGCGCTTGTACTGGTGACGGTCGGCATCCACGATGGAGCCGATCATGGGATCATTGATGGCATCCCAAACCTGAACCACGATCAGGAGCAGGGAATACCACAGATCCATGCGCATAAACTGAGTCCAGAAAATTGCCATCGTGCCTTTCAGCGCGAAGCTCATGTTGCAGCCGAGATCGCCTGCGGCATAAGCCAGGGAGTCACGGATTCCGAATTTCCGGTATCCGTTGGTATCCAATTGGACGCTCTTCTTTGCCATGGGGAATCCTCCTTTTGCCGGCGGGAAAAACCGCCTGTATGGAACCTATTATAAAGGATGAAAATAGATTTAACGAGGGGCAACACAGGATTTTTGTGACACTGTCCACCCAATTTGACAAAGGAGAATTTAGCTAAATTTCACAAAAATGTTGCATAAAAACGTGAGATTTGGTATACTGATCACGAAAGAAGGGGATGCCATGTATAAACTATGCAGAACAGATCATTCCGCCCGGCGGCAGCGGGAGCTGGAGCGGGGGCTGCTGGAAGCGATGAAGTGTCAGCGCTATGAGGATATTTCCATCAGCGACCTGTGCCAACACCTTCAGATTTCGAGGAAATGCTTTTACCGATACTTTGACGGCAAGGACGGTGCGCTCTGCGCCCTGATCGACCACACGCTCCTGGAATATGGGGAGCGCAGGGGCGCATCTGACCGGGAGCATCTTTCCGATGAACTGGAGCGCGTATTCTGCTTCTGGAAGGAGAAACGGGAATTGCTGGACGCTCTGGAGGCCAGTGGTCTGACCCAGGTTCTGGCGGAGCGGGCAACGGTTTTTTCCTGCTCCGATGCCATGCTACTGGGCAGACTGAACCCGCTTGAGGAAGGCCATGCCGCGGAGCACCTGGTTTCCTTTTGGGTGTGCGGCTTTATTGCCCTGATCCTGTCCTGGTACCGCGGAGGTTTTGCGGAGCCCCCCGAACGGATGGCAAGGATGACCGCAAAATACCTGGTAACTCTGCGATGAAGGCACCTCCTGCTTCCCAAAAAAGAGCTGCCCGGAAGCGGGCAGCTCGGAAACGGATTATTTCGCTGCCAGAGCCCGGGCCACACGGCGTGTGACGCTGGCGCAGCGGTGGGCGGCGATACGCTCAAAGGTGGGATAGTCCATATCGGCGCTGTCGTCGGCTTTGTCGGAGATGGCCCGGAGAATTACAAAGGGAATGCCGGCACGGTAAGCGGTTTGGGCGATGGCGGCGCCCTCCATTTCGGTGCAGGCACCGCCGGTGATGGAGATGATCCGCTCCTTCTTTTCCTTCTCGCATATAAACTGGTCTCCGCTGGCGATTCGCGCAATCCGGGTGTGGCCGGGGTTTTCCGCCTCCGCGGAATTCCAGGCGACATCAACCAATGCTTTATCCGCCGGGAAGGCAACGGTGTCCATACCTGGAACCTGGCCCAGGGGGTAGTCAAAGGTTCCACAGTCCACATCATGATACATGGCGTCCCGGCTGATGACCAGGTCGCCGATGTCCAGATTCGGGTTGAGAGAACCGGCGATCCCGGTGTTGAGAATGTGGGTAACTCCATAGAGGTCGATGAGGATCTGGGTGCAGATGGCGGCGTTGACCTTGCCGATGCCGCATTGAACGAGCACCACCGGAAGGCCCTCCAGAGTTCCCTGATAAAAGGCGCTGCCGGAATGACTGGAGCAGGTCTTTCCCCCCAGGGTGAAAAGCAGAGTCTCCAGTTCCTCTTCCATTGCGCCGATGATGCCAAGCCGAATCATGATATCCTCCTTATTCCGGGTAAGTCATACGGGTTTCGTCCATGGTTTCAAGCAGGCGGACATAGCGTTCCCCCCAGTAGTTTGCCATGGGCAGATTCATGTCCAGGTAATTGCCGCAGTCCTGGGCGCAGGCTCCGGGAACTTCGCCGCGGTAATCACGGACAAAGCGGAAGCAGTCCGTAACCAGCGGAAGTACATCCCGGGAGGTCAGATCTCCGGCCAGCAGCAGGTAGAAACCGGTTCGGCAGCCCATGGGGCCAAAGTAGAGAACGCGGTCTGCCCAATGGGGATGGTTTCTCAGGTAGGTTGCCGCCAGATGCTCTATGGTGTGAACCTCGGCGGTGTTCATCACAGGCTCCGAGTTGGGACGGGTCAGGCGAAGGTCGAAGGTGGTTACAATCTCTTTTCCCACGCTATCCTTCCGGGAAACATACAATCCGGGCAGAAGCCGCAGATGGTCGATGGTAAAGCTGGTTATTTTTTCCATACCGTCCTCCTGGAAAATGGATTCTAACAGGTATCATACCATAATCGCCCCGGAATTGCAAGAAAAACAGCCTCAACGGACGGTTGAAAGAAAATCAACTGCCCGTTGACTGCCCGGGAATGGGAAATTAACGAATAATTGATAGCATTTTTCCCCGGATTATGGCATGATATTGGCACAAAGCAAAAGGAGGAATTGCAATGGAACAGACAATGGGAAAGCGGATCGCGGCAAACAGGAAAAGACTTGGACTGACCCAGGATCAGATGGCGGAGAGGCTGGGTGTTACCGCCCAGGCGGTGAGTAAATGGGAGAATGACCAGTCCTGCCCGGATATCGCCATGATTCCAAGACTTGCGGAGCTGTTTGGGGTCAGCACGGACGAGCTCCTGGGGGTGGAGCGTCAGGAGGTTCATACAGCCCAGCTGGTGGACCCCAGGGAAGAGAACGAGCCTGAGGGAATTCATTTTCAGGGGGAAAACTGGGAGATGAAGTGGGACGCCGGCCGGAAAAACAGTTTGGGCCTTGCAGCATGGGTGCTTTTGACCGGAGCGCTGCTGCTGGTGGGAAATATCCTGGGCTGGAATGCGGGACTTTGGGATATTCTGTGGCCCACGGGATTGCTGGTATTCGGACTGTGCGGTCTGTGGCCCCGGTTTTCCGCCTTCCGGCTGGGCTGCGGATTGCTGGGCGGTTACTATCTGCTTTGCAACCTGGACGCGCTGCCCTTCCACATGGGGAAAAAGCATCTTCTTCCGATCTTACTGCTGCTGTTCGGCCTGAGCCTTCTGGTGGATGCCATTAAAAAACCGGCAAATGGACGTTTCCATGTGGTACATAACGGAAATAATGCCGGAAAGGGAGAAAGCTTCTGCTCCGAGGAGGGGGAAAGGTTCCGCTGCGTCACTTCCTTCAGGGAGAATACCCGGGCAATCCGGTTGCCAAGGCTTTCCGGCGGCGAGGCGGAGGTCAGCTTCGGACAGCTGCGTGTGGATCTGACCCGCTGTGAGGAAATCGCGGACGGCGCTACGGTTCGGGGAAAGTGCTCCTTTGGGGAGCTTGATCTGATCGTCCCCAGCAGCTGCCGGGTGGAACCCGATGTCAGCACCACACTTGGCGCGCTGGAAACCAAGGGGAAGCCAAATCCCGACGCCCCTGTGACATTGCGGCTGGAGGGAAGTGTGAGCTTCGGCGAAATAACTGTGCAATACGTTTGACAGCACAGAAAATTTTTCAGAATGCGTCGGCTTGAAACGCTCATTTTTTGAAATATCCGCCGAAAACCGGCGGATATTTCCTTTTCAAAAGCAGGTTTTATGTAAAGCAGCGCATAATTGTGACAAAATTCGTAATTTTTTGGTTTTCTTTGGATTTGGCTTGCATTTTCAGCGGCATAATGATAAAATACAACTGACTATACCGCAAAGGTGGGGAGCTGCTATGGCGAAAGACGATTTCGATTCGGATTTCGATTTTGAAAAAGAACTCGGATTCAATCCAAACGATTTTTTGGATTCCGACGTGGATGCGGATATTGATTTCTCCCAGTTTGGCGAAGAGGAGCCCGGCGCAGATGTTTCCGGGGATCCAGGGGAGGATTTTTCGGATATTGACTTGGACGGACTGGATCTGGACGATCTGAATCTGGAGGATTATGACATTCCGGAGGATTTTGACCTGTCCGGGGAGGATTCCGGGAGCCAGGATCTGGATTTTGGGGAATTTTCCGGTGAGCTCCCCCAGGAGGATCTGCCTCAGGACGAGGATCCGCATCAGGATGAGGGGCCGGATGTTCTTGCCAAGCCCCGGGGCGTTACCCGGGAGGATCCGGATGAGGATGACGATTTTGACGATTCCGATTTCGATGAGGAGGACTTTGAGAAGGCGGTATACGACAGACCTGTCAATCCCACGGTTCAGCCCGGGGAAGCGGAATCCCAGGAGCCGCCCCACTCCGATGCCGCGGAAGGCGATGAGCCCCAGGAGACCGGGGACAAACCCATCCGCCGCAGACCCAGACAGGAGAAACCCGCGAAACCCAAACGGGAGAAAAAGGAACGTACCGGTCCCACGCTGATGTCCCGGTTCCTGGACTACTACCTGGCTCCCCTGCGGGAGGCGGAGCAGCCCCAGGATCCCAACGCGCCCCGTCGCCGCAGAAAAAAGAAGAGCAAAGCGCAGCTTTTTAAGGAGGTCTATCTGCCTCCGGTGCTGGCTGGTCTGACGCTGGTGCTGATCCTGGTATTTGTTGTGGGCGCGGTTTCCAACGCCGCCGAGCGCAGGAAACAGGAGAAGGATACGGCCCTCCGGGAATCCCAGGCCGCTTCGGAGGCTGCCAGCCGCCAGGAGCAGGAGGTTGCCCAGATCCTGGAGGAGGCCGACCGTCTGGCTCAGGGCTACGACTATGACGCAGCCATTGCGAAGCTGGAATCCTATACCGGGGAAATGACCCAGGAAATGCAGGTGAAGAAGGCGGAGTATGCCAGCGCCCAGAGCAGCCTGGTGGAGTGGAAGGATTATACCTCCATCGCCAACCTGGGCTTCCATGTGCTGATTGCCGACCCCGCCAGAGCCTTTGCCGACAAGGAGCTGGGCGGACAGTATAACAAGAACTTCGTTACCATTGACGAGTTCAGCAAAATTCTGGATCAGCTTTACGCTGGCGGGTATGTACTGGTGGACTTCGACAGCTTTACCAGAACCAATACGGGTCTGGACGGCAGCGCTAACTTCTTCACTGAGCCCATCCGGCTGCCCGAGGGTAAGAAACCCATCATGATCACAGAGACCATGGTGAATTACTTCAATTACATGATTGACAGCAACGATGACAACGAGCCGGACGCCGGCGGCGCGGGCTTTGCCTATCGTTTGATTGTGGATAATAACGGGGATATCAAGGCCCAGATGGTGGATTCCGCCGGACAGACCCAGACGGGAAATTATGACCTTGTGCCCATCCTGGAGGACTTCATCAAGGAGCATCCCGACTTCAGCTACCAGGGCGCCCGGGCGATTCTGGCGGTCTGCGGCCACGAGGGTATCTTCGGGTACCGGATCAATACCTCCAATATTTCCACGGTCAGCCAGGCCTACTATGACGAGCAGGTGGCGGGCGCCAAGACCCTGGTACAGGCCCTGCGGGACAAGGGATATACCTTGGCTTGTTATACCTATGCCAATATCGCCTACGGCGACAAGAGCGCGACTCAGATCAAGGCGGATCTGCAGGATTGGGCCAGCCAGATTACTCCGGTTATCGGAGATGTGGATGTAATGGTGTTTGCCCGGACCAGCGATATCGGCGATTACTCCGGCGCCAAGTTCGGCGTGCTCTCCGACGCGGGCTTCCGTTTCTTCATCAAGCATGGCTCCGCGCCCACTGCCGAGGTGAACAACACCTATGTCCGTCAGGCTCGGCTGATGGTCACGGGCGAGAATTTGGCGTGGCATTCCGACCAGTTCTCCAAGTATTTTGACAGCGCCGCAATTCTGAATAACCTGCGCGGCAATGTTCCCAAGACTTAAGGCAACACCGCACAATTGCGTCAGCGGATCTTTTGCACCATTTCCGCAGTTTAAAAACGGGAAATACATACAGTATTCCCCCGCTTTTGAAACTTTGAACTGCAAAAAATCTCTCGCTGAGCTTCCTTGCCGAATTACGCGGTGCAGCATTAACAAATGAAATCGCGCCGGATGTTTCCGGCGCGATTTTTTAAGGAGGAAATTAAAATGGAACTGAAACCGGGAATCTACAGGCATTTTAAAGGAAACCGGTATGAATTGATCGGGGTTGCCAGACATTCGGAAACCCTGGAGCCTATGGTGGTTTACAGAGCGTTGTATGGGGAACGGGGACTCTGGGTTCGCCCCGCTGCCATGTGGAGCGAAACCGTTGACCGCGACGGCTACCGGGGGCCTAGGTTTGCCTATGTGGGCGAAGGGGAGAATGCGGAAGAATAACCCAGAAGAATCGGCTGCTCAGAGGACGGACAAATTGGTGCTTGAAAAATAACGCTGTCATTGCGAGACCAGTGCGCCCACTGGTCGTGGCAATCCCCTTACTTAGAGGGAAAATGTATCGACAACTGCCCCACAGAGCGGGAAAACCTTGCGATTTTTGGCAGAAATCGTTACCTGGTTCCTTTCAACCGGGGGATTGCCACACCAGTGTGCGCACTGGTTCGCAATGACAGTGTATACCCGACAAACACCAATTTGTTTGGCGTTTGGGATTGGGATTGGGAGCGGGATCAATTCTTTGCTTCCAGGGAGGTATGGATCCAGTCCGCTTTGAGGAAGTAGATCAGGAATACAATGCTGCTGAGGGTCCAGGTCAAAGGATAGGCGAAGGATACGACCTCCAGCCGATTCACAGCCCGGAGGGTGAGGGTGATGTAGCTCACCCGGACGACGCACCAGCAGCAGAGCATGGTGTACATGGGAACCGAGGCGCGGCCCGCGCCCCGCATGATGCCTGCAATGCAGTGGGAGAAAGCCAGCAGGCAGTAGAACAGGCAGATGATCCGCATATGCCGTGCGCCGTAGTCTACCACCTGTGGGGAGTTGTTGAAAATACCGATGAGCTGGGGCGCGAAGAGATAGGACACAATGCCGATGCACTCAGCCGCGATGGTGGAGCAGGCGATGCCGAAGGCGACGCCCTTTTTCACCCGGCTGTAGTTTCCGGCTCCCAGATTCTGTCCCACAAAGGTGGACAGGGCCATGGCAAAGCAGGTGACCGGAAGGAAAGCGAAGCCCTCCAGCTTGGAGTAGGAGCCGCAGCCTGCCATGGCGGCGGAGCCGAAGCTGTTGATGCTGCTCTGCACCACCAGATTGGCCAAAGCAATCACCGAATTCTGAACACCGGAGGGCAGGCCCATCCGGAGAATGGTGCGGAGTGTCCGGCCGTGGAGACGGATCTCCCTGACCCGCATTTTTCCCGGCCCATCCATGCGAAGCAGGTGTATGCAGCAGAGCAGGGCGCTGATGCCCTGTGAGAGGGTGGTGGCCAAGGCCGCCGCGCCGACGCCCCAGTGAAATACGCCCACAAACACCAGGTCCAGCACCATGTTTACGGCGGTGGAAAAGATCAGATAGTAAAGCGGATGCTTGCTGTCCCCCAGGGCGTGGAGGATGCCCACGAAAATATTGTACATTACGGAGAACAGCGCGCCGAAGAAGTAGTAGCGAAAATAGGAAACGGACTGGGGAAGCACGTTCTCCGGTGTGCCCATCCAGCGAAGAATGGTGGGGGTAAAGCTCACGCCCAGAACAGTCAGCAGCGCTCCCGCCGCCAGACCCATGGCGATGTCCGTATGGATGGCACGGCTCATGGAGGTATAGTCCCTGGCGCCGTAGCAACGGGCGATGACCACGCCTGCTCCCATGGCGACGCCATTGAAGAAGCCGATCATCATGAAAATCAGGCTCCCGGAGGAGCTGACTGCCGCCAGCGCGGTGTCCCCCAAAAAGCGTCCCACAACCCAGGAGTCAAAGGCGTTATAAAATTGCTGGAACACATTTCCCAGAAAAATGGGAAGGGCAAACAGAAGCATACCCTTCCAGATGGAACCCTCCGTGAGAGAACTTTGTTTCCTCATCATGGCTAATTTGCCTCCTGCAAAATTCGTTGCGACTGCAACAAGTAAGTTTACTCCTTCGCAGAGACATTGTCAAGCATTGCGGGGCAAAGATTGGGCATACTGTCAGCGGAGGGATGATCATGACGGAAAAACAATACGGCAGATTGGTAAAAGAGATGAGCCCCAAGTCGCCCATGGGACGGGACTGCTTCAACGCGTTCTGGATCGGGGGACTGATCTGCGTGCTGGGTCAGCTGCTGATGAATGGCTTCGGCGCGCTGGGGATGGAAAAGGAGCAGGCGGGAACCGCCGCGTCCATGACCCTGGTGGCGCTGTCCGCGCTTCTGACGGGCCTGAGTGTATATGATGACATCGCCAAGCACGCCGGGGCGGGAACCCTGGTGCCAATTACGGGCTTTGCCAACTCTATTGCCGCTCCGGCAGTGGAATTCAAAACCGAAGGTTTTGTGCTGGGTGTGGGGGCGAAGATGTTTACCATCGCGGGGCCGGTGATCGTATATGGTCTTGCGGCCAGCGTGTTGTACGGCTTCCTCTATTGGCTGTGTCAGCTGTTGTAAAAGGGAGACTGTCCCAGGATAGGTTTCCCGGAAACTTCGCGAAATGTACGAACGCGCGAACAAACCGTCCTGCAATGTTTCGCGCGATGAACAATAAGTAAAGCTGCAGGCTTTCCACAGGAAACGGATAAATTGTTGTTTAAAAGGGAAAGTTGCAAATTACCTGTCATTGCGAACCAGTCCGCTTAAGTGGTGTGGCAATCCCC
>CAMFFO010000071.1 GCA_945949735.1 uncultured Clostridia bacterium
CGTCGACAATACTTGCAGGGCGACTTGCCGGGAAGATAGATAATGCCAACACAATTCAGACCGCATCCAAATGGATGCGGTCTTGCTTTATTTTGAAGATGATGCCTGCAGCTGCGGCATGACAATTCATCCGAAAGGCCGAACACTGCTTCCCGGCAAATTGGTGTTTGAAAGTGCACACTCAAAAAACGCTGTCATTGCGAGACCAGTGTGCGCACTGGTCTCGCAATGACAGGAAACTTGGAGCGAAGCGACAAACACCAATTCAGGTTATCGGGTTAAAACAGTAAACCATCCAGCAATCACTTGCTGGGATGCCACCGTAGGGGCGGCTATCAGCCGCCCGAAACCTTACGGCTTCCAAAGCACCCCGTTTTGCCGGAAACGCGCAATGATTGAGCCCTTTCGGGCGGCTGATAGCCGCCCCTACGGTAGTAACGTGAGGTGTTTCCATGGATGCTGTTCTAAGCCGATAGCCTATACACCAATTTGTCGTACTGCTGAGTAAACCCGATAAGCACAACACCGATTTGCTGTGCGGATACATTAAGAGTCCTTTTTTACGGCGGGTTCCGAGATCACCAGTCTGCCCCGGCCGGTTTCTTTTGCCTGGTACAGCGCCTTATCCGCCGCTTCATACAGCTGGTTGAAGGTCGCGTTGGGTTCAGCGATTGTCGCGCCCATGGAGATCCCCGCTCCGGCGTCCGCACCCTTCAGGGTAATGCTTACCTTATCAAAAATCTGCTGCGCCCGTTCCCGGACGACTTTCTCCGGCGTATCCATACTGAAGAAAAGCGCAGCCGAAAATTCGTCGCCGCCCATCCGGCAGGCGCGATCCTCTTTTCTCAGGGACATATGCAGCGCCTGTGCCACCAGGATGAGGAACTTGTCGCCGTTATGATGGCCGAAGGTGTCATTGTACTGCTTGAATTTATCCACGTCCATCATCAGCAGCATGACCTTGGTTTTTCCCTCCAGGAGCTTCAGCTCCACATCGCTGCGGAAGGAGGCGTGGTTCAAAAGCCCTGTCAGGGAATCCCGCCGGTAGGTATCCTCCCAGTGTTTCAGCCGGATCTGGGCTTTGTGCTCTTCCGCGGTGGCCAGAGTTTTCATGGAATATGTCTTGGTTATGTCGGAAATGATGATTTCGGAACGTTCGCCCCGGACTGCGGAATCATAATACACTCTGCCAAAGCAAAATACGTAGATGACGGAGCCATCCTTGCGGCGGAGTTTATGCTCCTGGAACAACAGCGGATTCTTGGCAAGGCAGGCAGCGGTGTGGCAAAGGTACTCCGTGCGCTCCTCTTCCGGGATCAGATCCGCCTGTAAGATGGTTTTTTCCGCAATGTCCTCCCTCGTGTATCCCGTGAGCTTCTCAAAGTGATCGTCCACGGAGATAATCCGCATGGATTCATCCAATACATAGCGGCTGTATGGAACCAGATGTACATGGTGCCCGGTTTCCATGGCGCCGATATCTGTTCCGGCAGGCTTCGCGTGGGCATTTCCGCCCTTTTCAGCCGCCGCGGCGCTCGCGCTCTCAGGGCGGGGAGAATCCCTCAGCATTTGGAGGAACTCCGACACAATAAAGGGATCAAACTGGCTGCCCGCGCAGCGCTTCAATTCCTCCATTGCGTCGGAAGCGGACATGGCATTCCGGTACGACCGGTTATTGGTCATGGCGTCATAGGAATCCACCACCGCGATCACTCTGGACAGGAGGGGAATGCTCTCCCGGCTCAGACCATTGGGGTATCCCTTTCCATCCCAACGTTCATGGTGATGGCGGATCTCATCCGCGATGCCCTTGAGTTCGTTATTGCTGTTGGCGATTTCATAGCCCTTTTCCGTGTGGGACTGCAGGATCTTCCATTCCTCGTCCGAGAGCTTGCCCGGCTTGTTCAGGATTTCCAGGGGAATTCCGATCTTGCCGATATCGTGCAGAAGGCACAGCAGCGACAGGTTGCTCTGCTGAATGTCCGTCAGACCGATGCGCTTTCCAAGCTCTGCTCCCATCCTCTGGGTGCGGCGCACATGGCTTTCCGTATCACTGTCGCATTCCTGAAGCGCCCGGATCAGGGAGGTGAGCATTTCGGAATGGATGGATTCCCGATCCAGCAGCTTCTTGGCCCGCATGGCCTTGGACGCCGTTTGGACGGCCCGCAGGATACTGGGCCTGTCCTCCGTGGTGACGCTGACCGCGTACTGAATTTTCCCGGAAAAGCGCTCCTTCACCTGGGCCATGTACGATTGCATCTCGGCCTCATTGCTGTGGCTGCACAGCGCGATCAGATTTGCGTCCAGGCCGCGTACATAATAGGTTTGCTTGGGGAAGCACTGCCGCATGGCGTCCGCCAGCATTTTGATCGCCTGGTTTCCCGCCTGGTTTCCCATGGTGCTGTTGATCACCGACAGGCTGTTGATGTCACAGATCGCCACCGCCGTGGGACATGGAAACACACTTTGGTCGCTGCCCACAAACAGCTGGAAGCTCTCCCAGCTCTGGAAGCCCGTCAGCAGATCGGTCTCCAGTGCGGCGTCCGAGAATACGAAGAGCTGCCCCAGTCTCTGGCCCCATTCATTCTTCAGGCTGCGGATGTCGCAGCGCAGCGGCCGCACATCCTGCCCGTTTTTGATGTAGCACTGCAGAGAAAAGCTGTCGTCCGCCGTCTCCGCGTTCAGAAAGAGGTCGTAACAATTCAAAAAATCCTTCAGATCCGCGCAGGCTTCCGTCTGTATCCCGCCCAGCAGATCATCCGCTCGTTCGTTGTGCAGGATCAGGCGGTCGTTGTAGTCAAACAGGACAATCCCCTGTCCGATGTTTTCAAAAATACTGGTTTTCAGGCAGTTGAGCATACCGTGGGTGGAGTAGTCAAAGCAGCTCCAGTACAGCAGGAAGGCCGTAAGGCTGTATCCGCAGATGGAGTAATCCAGAAGGCTGTAAACACTCTCCTCCGGCCAGAACAGGAACACGCCGTTTACGGACACGATGGCCAGGATCCCCAGGATCACATAGCGGTACTGCGCCCGGTATTCCCTGGGAATGCGGCACATTTTCCGGATCAGCAGGAACACCACCGTGACCACCAGCGCATAGGTGAACAGCAGGTGCATGATGTAAAGCGGCCGCATCTGATAGATGTACTTCGCGATGAGGGTATTCCTCCGGACATAGTGGATGGCAATCTCATGGAAGGGATTGACGGCAAAGACCACGACCTCAAAGGCGGCATACAAAACGCACAGCCCCAGCAGGAGCTTTCCCGATTTGGTAAAGCTGCCCTTTGTGAAATACACCGTAAACACAAGCAGGCACAGCAGCATAATGTCGATGGTGACGAAGTAAATGCTGGACATGACGGACATACACAGATACTCGTCATTCAGGATGCTGATCAGATAGCTGATATCCACCACTGCGGCTCCCGCGCAGGCATAGCCCAGAAAGCGTCCGGTGGTCTTGTTCTTCTGAAAGGACTTGACCGCCAGACCCGCATCTACCAGCGCAATCAGAATGGAAATGAAAATATACACATCCAGAAATGACGCATTCATAGCGGGTTCCCCCTTCTCTGCCAGCGTGGCCTGTCGGCTGCAGTCGGCAGCTTCACAAATTGGTGTTTGTCGGGCTGACTCCCAATTATCTGTCATTGCGAGACCAGTGCGCACACTGGTCGTGGCAATCCCCCTGTTGAATGGAACCAGGTAACGATTACCACCAAAAATCGCTACGTTTCCCCGCTCCGTAGGGAAATTGTCGATACATTTTCCCTCTAACCGGGGGATTGCCACACCAGTCTGCGGACTGGTTCGCAATGACAGGAAACTCGAAGGCGACAGCCCGGCAAACAACAATTTTCCGATTCGCCGAGTCAAGCCGACTTGCACATTCAATTAAAAAAAGTATAACATAGTATAATATGAAAATCAATTGATCCCGGCGTGTTTCGACAGGTTTTCTTCCCCGGAGCCGGGAGGGCGTCCGGAAAAGGAAAAGCTGTCCCGATTCCCTGGCTTTTTCCGGGGAATTGGGACAGTTTCCTTGCGGGTCGATGGGTCGGGCCGGAAAACAACCATTGCCTGGGGGCCCCATCCGGTCAGTCCTGCCAGTGAACCTTAAAACCGAAGGAGGCGTTCTCCTCGTACCAGAGGCGGAAATTCGTGTCCCAGCGGTTGTTGAAGAGCACATAGGAAAGGCCCTGGTTCAGACTGCCATAGTGATCATCCACGTCGTACAGGTGCTCCCCGCCGACGCTGAGCAGGGGGGCGTGGAGGCTCTCCACCGTGACCTTGCCCCAGGTAAACCGGGGGGAGACGTGGAGCTTCCGGTTTCCGCCCCGGCGCACCCGGAAGGGGTCGACGGGCAGGCCCAGCTTGTAAAGGGTCAGCTTCCCGGGCGCGGCACCCTCCGCGTTCATCGTCAGGAACAGAGCCTCCGGAATCCGGCTGGCGTCCTTGCCGAACCACTGCAGGTTCATGTCAATGCCGCTGCCGAATTGGTAGGTGACCACCGCCCGGCGGGGCGCGCCGAAGCGTTCCGACGCCTCCCGGGGGGCTTTCAGCCAGACGCGCAGGGCGCTGCCCTGTCGCTCTGCCTGTTCGGGTTCATAGAAATACGTTTCGTCCTCCAGATCCGGCAGGGTATCCAGCCCCGGCTTGGAAAAGTCCGGCTCCGCCCACACCCGGGTCCGCTCCAGATCCCGGTTGTAGAACGCAAAGTTCTCCCGGACGGTTTTCCAGCCGTAGACACGGTATACCAGCCGCCCAAGCAGGAGCTTTTGCCCGCTTCCCTCCCGGGAAACATGGAGACTGCCGTCGGGCTGCACCTCGGCCCGATATCCGTTTATCAGAAAGTCCCGCCGGGAATCCGAGGATCGGGGACAGGGAGGCGCGCAGGGGCGCAGCGCGGCAAGCGGATGCCGGGCCTCTGTGCGCCAGGGCTCCGGAAGGGCCGCAGCGGCGGCGTCCACATATTCCCGCTGCTCCTGCCAGGAGGCTTCCAGGTTGGAATACCGGCAGTCCCCCCGCCGAAAGGTGGGCTGCTGAACCGCGGACTGGGAGATCAGCTCCCCCGCGGGAAGCGTATCCTCCGCGGTGACCAGATCCCGCTTCCGGGCCGCCCGGAAATCCTCCTTGCTCCAGTTTTTGTAGTCGGAGAACCAGCGCTTGGAATCCCGGCCCCAGGTGTGCTCGCAGAGGAGCATCAGGTTCCGGGAAAATTCCCGGTATTCCGAAGTATGCTCCGCCCCGGGCCGCTGGGAGAGCCACTGATCCCGCACCCGAAGCAGCGCGCAGTAGGCCCCCACCTTGTAGGGGTCGGTGGCCACGCCGTGGATCCAGGTGTCGCCCAGCTCCTCCGTGACCACGGGAAGGGAATCCTTCTGCTTCAGTACCTCCCGGGCAAAGTCGTCCATGGTGGCCGACACGATCTCCGCGCCGGGGTACTTCTGCCGCAGGCGGGCCATCTCCGCCCGGACGTGCTCCGGGGAGGGAGGGCCCATGTTGTCAGCGGTGTGGGCGAATTCCAGGGCGTACTCGCCGAAGGTGTCCGCGCCGCCGTAGGCGCCGGCGTAGTGGAGGATCACCTCCGCATCCCCATACCGCAGGCGGCACAGGGGCGGCAGCTCCACCGGCCGGGAGGCTTCGTTGATGCCGATGTGCAGGTATTGGATGCCGTACTCCGCCAGGTAGGGGACTATGGCGTGGGTATGGCCGGGTACGTCCGTCATTTTAGCGGAAATGGTCTGCTTCCCGAACCGGAGATCCAGCCGCCGGGCGATGTCCAGCTCGTAGCGGAACAGACGCGCATCCATCAGCTCCGTGTGGGTGGTCAGGGCCAGACCGTGCCAGGTGATGTACCCGTCCCGGATGGCCCGCAGGAGCGATTCGGGATGCTCGGAATGCTCCAGGTAATACTCGATGAGAAACGCACCCACCGTCCAGACGAAATTCTTTTTGCCATCCCGGTTGCAGGCGTAGGCGGTTTCAATGGCCCCGGGGATGAAGGTGTTCACATACTTCTCCAGCACACTGGCGGCGGAGTCCGTGAACCCGATGTCCAGATGGGTTTTGTGAATGACAAATACTTTTCGAATCATGCCGTCCCCTCGTCTATAGATTCCGCAATATTCCTATGGGCTTTTGCCAACAAACTGACAAATTGGTGTTTGTCGAGATGCCACCGTAGGGGCGGCTATTAGCCGCCCTCTTTTGTTTCGTCAACGAAAGTGCTTCCGTTTATAGGAAACGCTCAAAAGTGAGAACGTTTTCGGGCGGCTAATAGCCGCCCCTACGGTAGCAATGACAGCATTATTTTTCAAACACCATTTGTCGTACTGCTGAATTTGTCCGATAGGCGCATTCCTTACGATCAAGCCCAGGATTATTCAGCAAACATACCTTGATGACCACTATATCACGCGAATGGGAGAAAATCAACGAGTCGGCAGAAGAAACAATTCGCGCAGGCCCGTATGGGCGCCGCTGGGCCGTTCCCGGACACCGGCGCGCGTCCAAAACTGCCCGTCAGGGACGCTTGACACTGGGGGCCGAAACGGATATACTGAAGCTGGATGACCCGTAATGACGCTCTTTCACCGGGCGATCGGACGATAATCACCAGATGTGGTATGATCGGCTTGCTTACAAAAAGGGAAGTCACAGCATCCATTTGCCGCGGAATGGGGATGCTTTCGCGGCGGTTGTGCAGGAGGGTTCTTTATGATTGATCTTCAGGACAAGGTATTTCATCTGAAGGGGGAAACCTATTCCTACCTTCTGCGTGTCAATGACTTCGGCCAGCCGGAGCAGCTGCATTTTGGCGCGCCGGTGCGGACGGAGGACTTTGCCGCTTTCCTCTGCCGTCCGGGGCTGGGCTGGGGCGGCAGTGTGCTGCTGCGCAAGGGGGATACGGCCAGCTGCCCCGACGACAAGCCCCTGGAATGGAGCGACAGCGGACGGGGGGACTACCGGGAGAGCCCCCTGGAGCTTTTGGGCAGCCCCACGGATCTGCGGTTTTCCTGCGCGGAGATTGTGAAAACGCCCGCTATGGAATCCCCCCTTCCCCAAAGTCACGGCGCTGAGGAGAGTCTGAAGCTGACCCTCTCCCAGCGGGGGCTGCGGGTCACGCTGTACTATACCCCCTTTGAAACCGCGCTTACCCGCCGCTGTGTAGTGGAGAACACCGGGGATACCCCCGTGACGCTCGGCAAGTGCATGAGCTATATGGTGGATATTCCCGGGGAATTCGTGCTGCGCTCCTTCCACGGGGGCTGGATCGCCGAGGCCCGCCGCCGGGATACCCCGGTGGGGGAGGCCAAGGTGGTCTTGGAGAGCCTGACCGGCGCCTCCTCCAACCGGTGCAACCCCGGCTTTTTGCTGTACGAGCCGGACGCCGCCGAGGACGCGGGCCGGGTCTACGGCTTCAATCTGATTTACTCCGGCAGCCACTATGCCTCGGCCCAGCGCAGCCTCCAGGGTCTGACCCGGGTGATGCAGGGCGTCCAGCCGTCCAACTTCCGAAAGACGCTGGCTCCCGGGGAGCGGTTCGAGACCCCGGAGGCGGTGCTGTGCTGCGCAGACCATGGCTTCGGGGAATTGTCCCGGCGGATGCACCGGTTCGTCACCGACCACATTATTCCGCCCTACTGGCGGGAGCGGCCCCGGCCCGTGCTGTACAACAGCTGGGAGGGCTGCGGCTTCCGCTTCAGCCAGCGGAGCCTTCTGGATCTGGCGGCCCGGGCCAAAAAGCTGGGCTGTGAGCTGTTCGTCCTGGACGACGGCTGGTTCGGCGCACGGGACAATGACCAGGCCGGACTGGGGGACTATACGGTGAACCGCCGGAAGCTCCCCGGCGGACTGGAGGGCCTGGCGGCGAAGCTCAATGAACTGGGTATGGACTTCGGCCTCTGGTTTGAGCCGGAGTCCGTGAATCCGGATTCCGAGCTGTACCGTGCCCACCCGGACTGGGTGCTGCGGGACGAATTCGAGCCCGTCTATGGCAGGAACCAGCTCCATCTGGATCTGTCCAGACCGGAGGTTCGGGACTACATCGTGGAGAACGTGACCCGGATCCTGGACAGCGTGCCCATCCGTTATGTCAAATGGGACATGAACCGGCACAGCATTGCCCTGGGGGCCCGGGCTCATGAAAATGTGCTGGGACTGTATGAGGTGCTCCGCCGGATCTTCACCCCCCGGCCGGAGATCCTGCTGGAAAGCTGCTCCTCGGGAGGGAACCGGTTTGATCTGGGAATGCTGACCTTCTCCCCCCAGATCTGGTGCTCCGACGATACCGACCCCATCGAGCGGCTGGACATTCAGGGGGGCTTGAGCTACCTCTATCCCCAGTCCACCTTCGGGGCCCACGTGTCCGCCGCGCCCCACGCCCAGACGCTGCGAAACACCCCCCTTGCCACCCGGGGGAACGTTTCGTTCTTCGGCTGCCTGGGCTATGAGCTGGACTTGAAGCCCCTTCTTCCCGTGGAGCGGCAGGAGATCCAGGCCCAGATCGCCTTCTACAAGCAATACCGGCAGGTGTTCCAGTTCGGCGCGCTGCGCAGAACGCCCACCGGCTGGCAGGTCAGCGACGGGAAAACCACCCTCTGCGGCGTGTTCCACCGGTTGGTTCACGCTGCCCCGGGCTATGAGCGGCTGCGGGTATGGGGGCTGGAGCCGGAGAAGCGTTACCGGGTGGCGAGCCTGGAGCAGCGCATCCGGGTGGGCCAGTTCGGCGGGCTGCTCAAGCACGTTGCCCCGGTGAACGTGAATCCCAACGGAGCCCTGCTTCGCGCGGCAGACGCCCGCTATACCCTGAAGGTTCCCTCCGAGGAGCGGTTCCTCTCCGGCGCGGCCCTCATGGCGGGCATGGTTCTGCGCCCCCTGTTCCGGGGCACCGGTTACGAGGAAACCCAACGTACCCAGGCGGATTTCGGCTCCGACATCTATATCATCGAGGAAGCGGAGTAAAGTTTCCCGCCGCCCACCCCGGGCGGCGGGAAACTTTTCCTTGCATTTTTCAGAAGAATGTACTATACTATGCTTACCATGCCGGTGTGATGGAATGGTAGACGTAGTGGACTCAAAAACCACTTCGCCATCTGTCGCCGGTGTTGGGAAAAGTCCTGGAAAATCAAGCGTTTTTCGGATTCTGTTTTTCATTTGTCTTTAACATCCCTCCTGCATATCCCTCCAAATTCCGGGGAATGCTTGTCTGGGTGTTAAAAAATATATCTGCCGGTGTGTTGGAATGGTAGACGAGGAGGACTCAAAATCCTTTGGGCTAATAACTCGTGTGGGTTCGAGTCCCACCACCGGCACCATATTTGCTCCGAAGTGTCATGCTTCGGAGCATTTTTTACTGCCCAGAAGCAAAATATTGAACATTTTTCGGAAACGCCGGGAGAATTGCATTTGCAGACGAAACCTTACTGGAAAAATCCAAATGTGTGTAAATATTGGAAGTAGTGCTGATGTCACTATGCCCCAGCCATTCCTGAATCTCTTTCAGGCTCACACCATTGGCATACAGCAAACTGGCACAGCTATGTCTCAAATCATGAAAACGTATCTTTTTCAGTTTGTTCTTTTCCAACAGGATTTCAAAATGTTGGGTAATGAAATTGGGCTTCATCAGTTCTCCAATGGCATTCACATTCACGTATTCCAAATAGTCGTTGCAGTAGCAGCTGCCGCAAACCTGACGGTTGATTTCCTGCTGTTGTTTTACTTTCCGCAATAGTCTTTCAAACGGTGTAACCAGGGGAAGCGTTCTGCAACTGGACTTTGTTTTTGTTGTGTCTCTTTGAAAAACAGTTGCTTTGCCATCAACACACATTT
>CAMFFO010000072.1 GCA_945949735.1 uncultured Clostridia bacterium
TCCCCTCTATCCGGGGGATTGCCACACCAGTGTGCGCACTGGTTCGCAATGACAGATAATCTGGGATGCGCACTTTCAAACACCAATTTACCTTCCTGCCGCCGCTTTCTCCCGGATCATCAGGATATACACCATGCTGCTCATCCGGTTCATAGCCCGGAGGATGTCGGGGCGGGTTACGCTTCCTTCCGGGGTGACAAAGGCTGCCGCGGCGCTGATCTCTGCCTCCCGAACGGCGCAGCGCAGCCGGTTCAGGCGCAGCACCTCCCGGGAGTCCCGGATGTCGGGCATAAAATGGGGCTGGCCGTAAAATTGCTGGGGGAAGTGGCTCCTTTTGCGAAGCTCCTCCTCCGTCAGGCCGCAGAGCTTCCCGTCGGGCAGCGGCTCCTCCAGCACATCGCACCGGATGATCCTCCTGGCCAGCTCCAGCACCTCCCCCAGATCCTTTTCCAGGTGTGGGAAATCCTTCCCGCACAGCAGCAGCTCCGCTTCCAGGCTGTCCAGCTTCCCCCGGAACGCGATCCGGGGGTGGGTCTTGGGCACCAGCACCTGGGCATTCAGGTGGGTCATGTGCTCGGGCTTGCCCTCCATGAAGCCTCCGGACAGGAGCCGGTACCGCTCCGGGGCCGCCTGAGAGGCCGGGAGAATTTCGATCCGCTCCCGGGTCAGGTAGTCCCGGGCGGAGGAGGTCAGCTGATCCCCGGTTCCCAGGTAGAACACCCGTTTCCCGTCCCGGTTGCGCAGGTTCTCCCGAACCTCCTTCTCGCTGTAGAGCATCCCTTACTTTGTCTGGGGAGGGGCAGGGGTGTGGCGTCCCTTGGGCAGGATGGCATCCACCTCCATGTGGGGCCGGGCGATGACGTGGACGGAGATCAGCTCGCCCACCTTCTCCGCCGCGGCGGCTCCGGCATCGGTGGCCGCCTTCACCGCGCCCACGTCGCCCCGCACCATAACGGTGACCAGCCCGCCGCCTACCTGCTCCTTGCCCACCAGCTGCACGTTGGCGGATTTCACCATAGCGTCCGCCGCCTCAATGGCCCCGATGAGCCCCTTTGTTTCGATCATTCCAAGAGAATTCGTGTCCATAATTCGTTCCTTTCCCGTAAAAACGGATTGTCAGTGAATGCCAATTGTTATGATTAATTGTTGTTTACAGCACTATCACCGTAGGGGCGGATATTATCCGCCCGCAACCTTACCGCATTGATAGCACGCATATTCACCGGAAATGCTCAAAAAACGGAACGTTTCGGGCGGATAATATCCGCCCCTACGGTAGCAACGTAAACAACAGTTTACCTTTCCCGTGGCCGCTGGGCGACCTCGGAGACGGCTTGCAGGAAGGCCGCGCAGGCGGCGTCGCAGGCGGATTGGGTGCCGGATAAGAGCCCTCCGCCGAAATTGGTTTCGGTGGGCGGACTGTAGAGCTTGCGAAGGGTCACGTCCGCCGCTTTCAGGGCCGCGTCCAGGGCGTACATGGCCTCCAGAGGCGGGGCGATCAGGTAGGCCAGGGCGGTTCCCGGCCGCACCCCAGCTTCCCCTGCCAGAAATGTGCCAACGCTGCTCACCGTCCGGGCAAGGCAGGGCACCCCGTGGACGTCCTCAAAGCCCAGATGCTCCAAGGCTCCGATGGCGGCCTCCATACCGCTGCGCACCGCCCCCGGGGTCTGACCCGCCAGGACACCGATGACCTCCCCGGCGTTGGGGGTGGAGGCGCTGCCCGCCCCGGCATAGAAGCTCCTGCCGTAGGCCACCTCCACCTCCGCTGCCTTGGTGGCCGCGTCCAGGGCGATATAGGTGGCGTCGTCACAGTCCGTGGTAAGAAGCCCCAGGGAAGGAGCCCCCTCCGGCGCGCCCAGGGCCTTGCACAGCGCCGGGGAGGCGTTGGCCAGATACCGCACCGCCAGAATCTTTACCGGAATCATGCCCCCGCCTCCAGATTCAGCGCCACGCCGGACTTCTTCTTTTGCAGGATGGTTTCCAGCAGCCCCGCGATGTGGGCCCCCGCCTCCACCGCCGGGGTGCCCTGGGCGTGGATGTTGCTGACCACGGTGCGGCTGGATTCGGAAACTCCGGTGTGGGGCCGGTAGGTGATATAGGCGGACATACTCTTATCCGTCACCAGCCCGGGCCGCTCCCCCACCAGCATACACACCAGCTCGCAGCCGGTGATGTCCCCGATGGCGTCCCCGGCCCCCACCCGGCAGTAGCGGACGAAAATGGGGGCACCTGCTTCAATGCCCCGGAGCTTCAGCCCTTCCCGGATGGCCTCCAGGCAGTCCATGGCGTTGGCCATGATGGCGGCGGAGCTGAGGCCGTCCCCGATGACCAGCTGCACCCGGGGCGTGCCGGGGATGGCCTCCCGGATGCGGCGGGCGTTTTCCTCATCGAAGCACCGGCCCAGATCCGGCCGGGTCAGGTATTCCTCCTTGTCATGGCACCGGGTCTGCACCTCCGTCATTCCGTTGCGGGCGGCAAAATCCTCGTCCACCTGGGAGAACACCGCGTCCTGGGCGGCGGCGTGATCCGCCCGGAAGCGGAGCATGGTCAGGGTTTTGTACCTTGGCCCCGCCCGGCCGGAGCCAAGCCGCGCCGGGGTCTTTTCCTTTAAGCCGCGAAAGCCCTGAGGGTTGGCGGGATCCTCCGTCAGGTACAGCTTTCTCAGATCCAGCTGCGTCACATCCGGGACAAAATCCCCCTCCCGGTAGGGAGTCGCCTTCGGCTGGGGACCGGGATCCGTGGGACGGTAATCCCCGCCCTTCACCATAGGCTCCGCGTTCTTTTCCAATGGTTCCATGGTCTCCAGCAGCCGCGCCACCATGGCGGTCAATTCCTGCTTGTTCATAGAATCCTCCCTTGTTATCATTTCTGAGAAGGAAAAATGTTGTTTAGCGCACCAAATAAACGCTGTCATTGCGAGGAGCGCAGCGACGTGGCAATCCCCCTGTTCTTCCTCCTGTCATCCCGAGCGAGCGCAGCGAGTCGAGGGATCTGGCGTGTTCGTTCACATTTCAGCTTCGTTCAGTGCGTAGATCCTTCGACTCGCTGCGCTCGCTCAGGATGACAGCTTGGGTGGAAGGATGGGGGCTGGGCGGAAAATCCGGGGGATTGCCACGACCAGTTTGCGAACTGGTCTCGCAATGACAGCAAAAATCGCTAAACAACAATTTATATTTCTCTCACTTCCCCAGCCGTTCCATGATCCGCTGGGTCAGAAGCTCCACCAGATCCTCGCTGTTGGGATTTGCGTGGGGGGCTTCCTCCTTGTCCCAGGCCACCCGGCGGATGTTGATGAGATCCAGGGGGGAGATGTTATTGGAGGAGCTGCTGCCGCCCACCGCGCCGCAGCCCAGGGTCAGAGCCGGGAACAGCTCCGTGGTGGCCCCGATGCCGCCCAACGCCGCCGGGGTGTTCACCAGGAACCGGGACACCGGGATTTTCAGGGCGAACCGGCGAATGACGTCCTCATTGGTGGCGTGGATGGCGAAGGTGTGGCCGCTGCCCTCGTGGGAGAGCACCTCAATGGCCTTCTGCAAGACAGCCTCCTCGCTCTCCATGACGAAGAAGGCCAGCACCGGGCACAGCTTTTCCATGGAGTAGGGCCGGGTTGGCCCCGCCTCCTGCTCCCGGGCTACCAGAATCTTTGTCCCTTGTGGGACGGAGAAGCCCGCCATTTTGGCAAGGGTGCAGGCGCATTTGCCCACAATTTCCGGGTTCAGGCCGCCGGTGGGCTTGAAGAGGAGCCTTGCCAACTGCCCCGCCTCCTGGGTATCCATAAAATAGAAGCCCTGGGCCGCAGCCTCCCGGCGGACGGCATCCTCCATGCACTTTTCCACAATGATGCTCTGCTCCGAGGCGCAGACGGTGCCATAGTCAAAGCTCTTGGAGCGGGCAATGCAGGAGACAGCATGGCGCACATCGGCGGAATGGTGGATATAGGCCGGGCCGTTCCCCGCGCCCACGCCGATGGCGGGCTTGCCGGAGGAGTAGGCGGCTTTCACCATGCCGGGGCCTCCCGTGGCCAGAATCAGCTTCACCTGGGGCGCGGCCATCAGTTCCTGGCACCCGGCGAGAGCCGGAATGGTCAGGCACCCCACTGACCCCTCCGGGGCCCCCGCCTCCACCGCCGCCCGGCCTACGATCCGGGCGGCCTCCAGGGTGCACTGGATCGCCTTGGGATGGGGGGAGAACACAATGGCGTTTCCGGATTTCAGAGCAATGAGTGCTTTGTAGCACACGGTGGAGGTGGGGTTGGTGCTGGGGACAATGGCGGCGATGACCCCTACGCTCACGCCCACCTCCCAGAGCCGGGGCTGCTGGCGCAGAATCCCCACGGTTTTCATATCCCGGATGGCCGCGGCCACATCCAGGGATGCAAACCGGTTTTTCACGGTCTTATCGGCGGCGTTTCCGAAGCCGGTTTCCCGGACAGCCTGCTCCGCCAGAGCCTGGGCCTCCTGGGAAAACCTCGCGGCAACCGCCTCCACAATGGCATCCAGCTTCTCCTGGGGGAAGCTCCCCAGCGTCCGCTGAGCCTGCTCCGCCTGGGTGGCCAGGCACCTCGCCTCCTGCCGGGCCCGTAAATCAAGATCCAAATCCATGGTACACTTCCTTTTGTATCAAATGATGGAAGAAAAATTGTTGTTTAGCGGCTTTGCCCCAAAGTTTTCTGTCATTGCGAGACCAGTGCGCACACTGGTCGTGGCAATCCCCCGGTTGAAAGGAACCAGGTAACGATTACCGCCAAAAATCGTGGAGACTCCCATTTTTTGGGTGCTATTCGGTACATTTCCCCACTAACCGGGGGATTGCCACACCAGTCTGCGGACTGGCTCGCAATGACAGCAAGTATTCGACAAACAACAATTTATTGCACTGCTTCAGAACAGCAGACTGGAGCCGTCGCCGGCTTTTTTCGTCAGCTTGCCGTTTTCCACGAAGCCCATTTTTTCCAGCCACTGCTGGAACTCTGGGATGGCGGTCTTGCCCGTCAGCTCCCGCAGGGCGGCGGTTTCCCGGAAGCCGGTGGTCTGGTAGTTGAGCATGATGTCGTCCCCGTGGGGGATGCCCATGAAGTAGTTGCACCCCGCCATGGTCAGTAAGGAAGCCAGATTCTCGATGTCGTTCTGGTCGGCCTTCATATGGTTGGTGTAGCAGCAGTCGCAGCCCATGCTGATGCCGGTTAACTTTCCCATGAAGTGATCCTCCAGCCCCGCCCGGGTGACCTGCCGGGCGTCGTACAGGTATTCCGGCCCAATGAAGCCCACCACCGTGTTGACAAGAAAAGGCTGGAACCGTTTTGCAAAGCCGTAGCACCTGGCCTCCATGGTCACCTGATCCGTGTCATGGTGGGCGTTGCTGCTGAGCTCCGACCCCTGGCCGGTTTCAAAGTACATCACATTGGGCCCCTCGGCGGTGCCCTCATGGAGCAGCAGCTGTCTTGCCTCCTCCAGGGTCGCGGCGCTGAAGCCGAAGGCCTCGTTGCCCTTCTGACTCCCCGCGATGGACTGGAAAATCAGGTCGCAGGGCGCCCCCTGGCGCACCGCCTGCATCTGGGCGGTGACGTGGGCCAGCACACAAATCTGGGTGGGGATGGCCCAGCGCTCCTTAATTTCCTGGAACCGGCGAAGCACCTTGCCCACCTGCTCCGGGGAGTCCGTCACCGGGTTCAATCCGATCACCGCGTCCCCCGCGCCGAAGCTCAGGCCCTCCAGCACCGAGGCGGTGATCCCGTCGGGGTCGTCGGTGGTGTGGTTGGGCTGCAGACGGCAGCTCAGGGTTCCCGGCAGGCCGATGGTGGTGTTGCAGTGGGCGGTAACGGGGATCTTCGCCGCGGCGTAAATCAGATCCAGGTTGCTCATAATCTTGCAGACTGCCGCCACCATCTCGGAGGTCAGTCCCCGGCTCAGGCGGTGGATGTCCGCCCCGGTGGTGGTCTCCGAGAGAATCCACTCCCGCAGGTCTGACACCGTCCAGCCCTGAATTTGACCGTAGGCGGGGCCGTTGACGTCGTCCTGGATGATCCGGGTCACCTCGTCGTCCTCGTAGGGCACCGCCGGGTTCTCCCGGAGCTCCTTCAGGGTCACGGCGGAGAGCACCACCTTGGCGGCGATCCGCTCCCGGGCATCCTCCGCCGCCAGCCCCGCCAGCTTGTCCCCGGTTTTCTCCTCGTTTGCCTTGGCCAGCACCTGCTTTAAGTCCCGGAACTGGTATGTTTTCCCCAAAAGGGTCGTTTTTAAAATCATCTTGTTTCCTCCCAAATGCTTGCGGCTTCGCCGAATTGACAATTGACAATTGAAAATTGACAATGCGAATCAATAGTTGAAACAGGTAAAAACGACAGAAAATGTGGTAAGCAGTTGAATAAGGTGTCATTGCCATGAAAAAAGTAAAATCTTTGTCATCCTGAGCGAGCGAAGCGAGTCGAAGGATCTGCGCACTTCGTTCTCATTTGCAGTCGATTCAGTGCCAAGATCCCTCGACTTCGCTTCGCTCCGCTCGGGATGACAGCATAATTTCGACATTTCAACTCTTGATTGGCATTTATTGTGTTCCTGCACGGATATTTCTGAAATACAATCCGTTTTTGACGCAAAAATATTATAAATCCATTCTGAAGGAATTCCTTAATTGTCAATTGTCAATTGTTAATTGTCAATTAAACAGCGTCAGCCGTTCCCCACGATCAGGGTTTTCACCACCACGGGCAGGGCGGGGCCCAGGGGGGCGCCTACGTCCAGGTAGCTGTCCGCCCCGGGGGCTACCCGGTCCAGGCACAGCACGCTTCTGCCCGGTTCCAGCCGCGCCGCGATGGCCTGGCCCAGGGCCTTGGCCATATCCTGCTCCAGGCAGAGGTAGACCGGCCCCTTCACCGCTCCCGCAATCTGCTCCGCCAGTCGCTTTACCTGCCCATAGCTGGGGGAGGCATACCCCGGCAGGGCCAGGATGGCATCCCCTTCAAAGGGGGCGGTGCGGGCCCGGATGGCCTGGGGGAGGCTCCCCTCCTGCTCCGCGTAAGTGATCCGGGCCACCGGAAGATCTTTCAGCGGGAGCCGCACATTCTTCGTGAATACCGTGCTGCCGCTGAGCTGGGTACTGTGGCAGCCCGCCCCGATGACTGTGGCCCGGATGGTCTCCCGGCCCAAGCGGTAATCCCCCCAGCACAGGCGGCTTTTGCGGATGGCCCTCCCCAGGTAAACCCCCAGGTCGCCGAATTCCGTGGGAGCGTGTTCTCCCTCGATGCAGTCCGCCACCCCGCCGGAGAAGGAAATCACCACGTCCTCCTCTGGACACGCCCAGGGGGCTGCCTCCCGGGTCATGAGCCGCTCCAGAAGGGATGTTTTCTCCCGCAGCCCCGCCGCCATTTCCAGAGCCTCAGTCAGCTTTTCCGCCAAGGCCTCCAGCTCCCCTTCCCCTGCCCTTTTCCCTTGTTTCAGAGAGGTAATTTCCGAAAGCTCCGGGGATACATAGGTCAGGATACCCTGTTTATCCAGTTTTATCAGACGCCCGCCCACATTCAGGCATCCTGTGCGTACCACCGCTCCCTGCCGGATCAGGGCCAGGTTGCTGGTGCCCCCGCCGATGTCCATGTGGAGCACGGGTTTTCCGGTTTTCTCCGACAGCTCCACAGCCCCGGCTCCCTTGGCTGCCAGGATGCTCTCCAGATCCGGCCCGGCGGTGGTCACCACGAACTCCCCGGCAAACTCCGCCAGAGCCCGGGCTGCGGCGGCAGCGTTCTCCTTCCGGCTGGTCTCCCCGGTGATGATCAGTGCTCCGGTGTCCACCTGCTCCGGCCGGATGCCCGCTGCCTCGTACTCCTGCCGCAGCAGCTCCTTCAGAGCCTCCCCGTCCACCAGGGTGTCCCGGATCAGCGGAGTGAAATGAACCTTGCTCCGGTAGATCACCTCCCGCCCCACGATTTCCAAAGAGGGAACGGCAAAGGGCGAGGCCTTGTTCTCCACGGTAAGCCGGGACAGCACCATCTGCGTAGAGGTTGTGCCCACGTCCAGCCCCAGACTGAGAAGGCTTTCAGCCACGGCCCGTCACCTCTTCCAGAATCCGCCGCACCAGGAAATCGTCGGGCTTCACCGGGTTGGAATCGCAGCAGGGGTCGCCCAGGGCCCCCGCCACGATGGCTCCCACCTGGCTCCACACCGCCCTGGGGGGAATCCCCGCCTGAGAAAGGGTCTGGGGCAGCTCCAGCTCCTGCCGCAAGCGCACAAGACCGCTGCGCAGATTCCGCAGGGCGATGGTGTCCGCGCTGCCCCCCATCCCGGCGGCCCGGGCCAGCTCGGCATACTGCCTGGTCGCCGCGTGGGCGTTGCAGCCGATGACTGCCGGGAGCAATATGGCGTTCAGCCTGCCGTGGGGCACATGGAACATCCCGCCCAGGCTGTGGGAGATGGCGTGGCACAGCCCCAGTCCCGCCTGGGTGAAGGCAACCCCCGCCATGGCAGCCGCCAGATGCACCTTCAGCCGCACCTCTTTTCGCCCGGCGAAGGAAGCCGGCAGGGCCGCGTAGGCGCTGCGGAAGGCCTCCCGGGCGTAGATACCGGACAGTTCCCCCGCGTTTTTCGCGCAGCAGGCCTCCACCGCGTGGGACAGCACGTCAAAGCCCGCGTCCGCAATCAGGCTCCTGGGCAGCTCCTGCAGCAAATCGCTGTCCAATATGGCATAGTCCGGCTGAATCCGGTCGTCCACCAACGGGTGCTTGATCTTGTCATGGGTCAGAATGGCAAAGTTCGTCACCTCGGAGCCGGAGCCGGAGGTGGTGGGAATGGCCACAAGACGCATCTCCCCCTTGGCAAAGAAGGTCATGGCCTTGGCGCAGTCCATGGCGCTGCCGCCCCCCAGAGCCACCACCATATCCGCCCCGAAGGCCCGGAGCCGGGCCGTTCCCCTGGCCGCGAGATCCACCGTGGGATCCGGCTCCACCCCATCGAAGATTTCGCTTTCCCCCGCCTTGGACGCCTCCACCACCTGCCGGGCCATGCCGTTTTTCATAAAGTAGGGATCCGTCACCAGGAACAGCCGCCTGGGCCCCAATTCCGCCAGGGCACCAATCGCACCCGCACCGGAAATAATCACTGTCTTTGAAGAGAATCGCTCCATATACCCACCGCCTTTTCGGGTGTAGTATTTCCCGCCAGCGGAAAATCATGCATGGGCAGGAAGATAAATTGGTGTTTATAAAAATGCTGTCATTGCGAGACCAGTGCGCACACTGGTGTGGCAATCCCCCTGTTCTTCCTCCTGTCATCCCGAGCGAGCGCAGCGAGTCGAGGGATCTGGCGTGTTCGTTCACATTTCAGCTTCGTTCAGTGCGTAGATCCTTCGACTCGCTGCGCTCGCTCAGGATGACAGCTTGGGTGGAAGGATGGGGGCTGGCCGGAAAATCCGGGGGATTGCCACGCCAGTGTGCGCACTGGCTCGCAATGACAGGATTTTTTAGATGCGCATGCGTAAACAACAATTTATCGTCCCTCCGGGCATAAAAAACCCCGGGAGCGGCTTTGCCGTTCCCGGGATGGGGTTGGGGATTATTCCAGCTCGAACACGCCGGTGTAGAGCTTGTAGTAGGTGCCCTTCTGGGCGATCAGCTCCTCATGGGTGCCCCGCTCGATGATCCGGCCGTGGTCGAGAACCATGATGCAGTCGGAATTCATAACCGTGGACAGCCGGTGGGCGATGACGAACACCGTGCGTCCCTTCATCAGCGCGTCCATGCCCCGCTGCACCAGGGCTTCGGTGCGGGTGTCGATGGAGGAGGTGGCCTCGTCCAG
>CAMFFO010000073.1 GCA_945949735.1 uncultured Clostridia bacterium
CACCTTCCCCCCGGGGGAAGGTATTGCTTTCCGACAGCCCGACAAACACCAATTTGCCGGGCTGATGCGGAAGGCCGGCCTTTGTTCAGAAAAGCCAGTACAGAAGCGCTCCGGCAACACCGGAGCCGGCAATGACCCACAGAGGGCTGCACTTCCATTTCCGCAGAACGACCAAGGCCGCGAGGAAGATCCCCAAGGCGATTCCATCGAAATCCAGTAAATCCTCTGGCAGCGTCCGTTGACCGTAGACTGCCAGGATCATCAGCGAGATCCCCGCCGAGGCAATCATCGCGATCACCGCGGGCCGAAGCCCCGCCAGGATCCCCTGCACCAGATTCAGCCCCCGGAACCGGTAGTAAACATAGGCGAGGGTCATCACGATTACGCAGGACGGAAACACACAGCCCATGGTGGCTACAATCGCTCCGGGTAACCCGGCAACCTGGATCCCGACAAAGGTGGCGGAATTGATGGCAATGGGGCCGGGTGTCATTTCCGCGATGGTCATGATATCCGCGAATTGGGTCATCGTCAGCCAGGGGTGAAGATCCACCACCTGATCCTGAATCAGCGGCATCGCCGCGTATCCGCCGCCAACACTGAACAGTCCGATCTGAAAGAAGCTCCAGAATAATTGCAGATAGATCATTCCCCCTTCGCCTCCTTCGAATGCTTCTCCCTGCGCATGGTTTCCAGAGCTCCGATCAAGCCGCACACCAAAATGACAAGGATGATGTTCACCCCATAGAACCGCACCGCCGCAAAAGAACCCAGCAGCACCAGCAGCGGCATGATTTTCCTCTGCTGAACAATGGTTTTCACCATATGGATGACCACGTCCACAATCACAGCCGCCACACCGCAGAGCATCCCCGCCATTGCCATATTCACGATGGCGTTGTCCCGGAACGCCTGATAGAACAGGGAAATTACCGAGATAATCATCAGCGGCGGCAGGACGGCGCCCAGCACCGTCAGCAGCGCGCCCGGGATACCCGCCACACGGTAGCCCACCAGAATGGAAGCATTGACCGCGATCGCTCCCGGTGAAGACTGGGCAATGGCTGTCAGATCCATCATTTCCTGTTCTTCAATCCATCCCAGCTCCTCCACAAAACGCTTGCGCAGCAGGGGAATCATGACGAACCCGCCGCCAAAGGTGCAGGCGCTGAGTTTGAAGGTGGACACAAATAACTGGCCGTATCGTTTACCGTCCGTTTTTTTCAACATACCACGACCTTTCCCGCGGCCGCGCCGCGATATAGGCTATCGGATCTCGGAAGCAGACCGTCATTGCGAAACACCAATTTCCGGACACATTCCGCTTCCCTGCGCTCATGCCCACTATAGCGGATTATCCACCGGATTGCAACCGGTTTTGTCACGGCAAATGACATTTCATTTCCTGCGGCAGCCCAATCACGGTTGAAAAATCAGGGAAAAGGGTTTATAATGGAAATAACTGTCATAAAATGCGGGATGTTTTCCCTTCCCCCGGAGGCTATGGCAAATCCTTTTACCGGAGAAATGCAATATGACCATTGATCAGTGCTACCAGGCGTTGGGCGGGAGCTTCGCGGAGGTCAGCAACCGGCTTCCCAGCGTCCGTCTGGTGGAAAAATTCATCGGGAAATTTCTGGACGACGGCAGCTTTGACGCCCTGTGCGCCCAGATGTCCGCCGGCAGCCGCGAGGATGCTTTCCGGGCGGCCCACACCCTGAAGGGCGTCTGTGCCAACCTGGGCTTCGGACGTCTGCTCTCCTCCGTCAGCCGGCTGACCGAGCTGCTTCGGCCCGAGGCCAGCGCCATTCCCCCGGAAGCGGGCCCCCTGATGGAGCAGGTGCGGGAGGACTACCGCGTCACCGTGGAGACCATCCGCGCCTACCTTGGGAAGAACTGCCAACCGTAAGCCAAGCCTGGAAAAAGGAAAAGAGGAAAGGCCTATGATGACCAACAAGAAGATCCTGGTTGTGGAGGATAACGCCCTGAACCGGGAAATGCTGGTGGAGATTCTCTCCGAGAGCTACGCGGTACTGGAGGCGGAGAACGGCCAGGAGGCTCTGAACCTTCTGGAAACTCAACGCGAAGAGGTCGCCCTGATACTGCTGGATGTAATGATGCCCGTAATGGACGGCTTTACCTTTCTGGATCGCGTCAAGCAGGATCCCCGGCTGTCCCTGATCCCGGTCATCGTCACCACCCAGAACGACAACGAGTCCGACGAGATCGCCGCCCTCTCCCACGGCGCAACGGATTTCGTGCCCAAGCCCTATCGGCCCCAGGTGATCCTCCACCGGGTTGCCAGCATCATCAAGCTCCGGGAAACCGCGGCCATGGTCAACGAGTTCCGGTATGACCGGCTCACCGGGGTGTACAGCCGGGAGTTTTTCTACAGCCGCGTCGAGGAAATCCTGATGAACAATCCCCACAGGGACTACATCATCCTCTGCTCCAACGTGGAGAATTTCAAGCTCTTCAACGACCACTACGGCATCCCCGCCGGGAACCGGCTGCTGCAGGAGCTGGCCCGGTTTGGCCAGGCCAGGGTGGGCTCCGGCGCCATCTTCGGCCGGGCCACCGCGGACCGCTTCCTCGCCCTGTGCCCCCGGAAGCGGTACTATAACGACGAGATCTTTGCCCGGATCTCCGCCGAGGTTCTGCACGCCGCCAACGCCCCGGGGAACGTGGTGCTGAAGTACGGTGTCTACAACATCACCGACCGCAGCATCAGCGTCGCCCAGATGTGCGACCGTGCCCTGTTGGCGGCGGACAGCATCAAGGGCCACTACAACCGCTATGTGGCGATCTATGACGACGCCCTGCGCAGCAAGCTGCTGCGGGAGCAGGCCATCATCGACGCCATGGAGGACGCCCTGGCCCAGGGGCAGTTCACCGTATATCTGCAGCCCAAGTTCAGCCTCCGGGACGATTCCCTCTCCGGCGCCGAGGCTCTGGTGCGGTGGATTCACCCCCAGTGGGGCTTCCTGTCCCCCGGGGAATTCATCCCCCTTTTTGAGAAAAACGGCTTTATCACCAAGCTGGACCAATATGTCTGGGACCGGGTGGGCGCGATCCTGCGCTCCTGGCGGGAGAAGGGCTATCCGGAGCTTCCCATCTCGGTCAACGTATCCCGGGCGGATACCAGTCTGCCGAACATGGCCGAGATCCTGCTGGGGATCCTCCGCAAGTACGGTCTGGAGCCCCATATGCTCCACCTGGAAATCACCGAAAGCGCCTACACCGAGAATCCCGACCAGATCACTGCCGCCGTGGCGAAGCTGCGGGCGCTGGGCTTCATCATCGAGATGGATGACTTCGGCAGCGGCTACTCCTCCTTGAGTATGCTCAACCAGATGCAGCTGGACGCGCTGAAGCTGGATATGCAGTTCGTCCGCAGCGAGACCGCCAAGCCCGTGGATCAGGGCATTCTCCGGTTCACCGTGGGGCTGGCCCGCTGGATGAACCTGGAGGTGATTGCCGAGGGTGTGGAGACCCGGGAGCAGCTCCAGCGGCTGCGGGAGCTGGGCTGTGACTATGCCCAGGGTTACCTGCTGGGCAAGCCCATGCCGCCCGAGGGCATGGAAACCCTGCTGTCCCAGCAGCCCCGGAACCATCCCCAGCCTGCCGTCCCCGTTTCCCCGGCCTCCGAGGAGCAAACCCTTCTGGTGGTGGACGAAACGCCCCAGTTTCGGCAGCTGGTTCAGACCGGCTTCCCCCAGTACACCGTGTACACCGCCGGGGATCTGCGGGAGGCCATCACCCTGATCGACCGCCACAGCCGGGAGCTGAACACGGTGATCCTCAGCATGACCATGCCGGAGCAGGGCGCCGCCAGGATGCTGCGGGCCATCCGGCAGAATCCCCTGAGCTGGAATCTTCCGGTGCTGGCCGTCGCCCCCTCCGGTATGGATCTGGAGGAGGAGGCCCTGGCTCTGGGCGCCGACGATTTCAGCTACCGTCCCCGGGATTCTGCCTGTATGCACTGCCTGCGCAAGCGGGTGGACTGGCTGCATACCATGGTCTCCCATCAGAAACGGCAGCGCTCGCTGCAGGACGGAGCCTGCCGGGATTACCTGACCGGGCTTCTCAACCGGCGGGGCTTCCATACCGCTGCCGCTGCCCTTCACCGGGAGGATTTCCCCGTGGCCGTTTGTGTATTTGAGCCTGACGGCAGTCAGCCGGACTGTCAGCCGGACGATGGAGCGCTTCGGGAATTCGCGGAGCTCCTCCGCTGCCACACCCGCGTCCAGGACATCCTCTGCCGCTACAACAGCGGGGAGTTCGCGGTCATCCTCCGGGGCGTCTGCTCCCGGGAGGCCATCGAGCGAAAAGCTCAGGATATCTGCCGGGAGTACCGTTCCCGGCTGGGATTCTCCTGCGCCAGCGGAATCGCCATCGCCCAGAACGGGGAGCTGTCCATCCGGGATCTGATCATCCAGGCGGAACAGTCCATGTTCTGCTTCCTGTAAGTCTCCTGGATACCCCAGAGCGAAGCCACCCGGCTTCGCTCTGTTTTTTTCCGCCCCGCCGCCCGGACAGAAAAATCTGTCCGGCACGGCAAATTTGTGTTTGTTGAGATGCCACCGTAGGGGCGGCTATTAGCCGCCCGCGTTGCTTTCGCTTGCGAAAGCAACACATTCTATCGAAAAAGCTCAGAAACCGTAACGTTTCGGGCGGCTATTAGCCGCCCCTACGGTAGAAATGTAATGTGTTTGAGAGCTGCAAACAACAATTTGAGGAAAACCGCGCCCCGCCCGAAACCGGGCGGAGCGCGGAGGAAGCTATCTTTTTCGGTATTCCGCAAGGATTCGGGGGTCTGTACATTCTAACTGCGTCAATTTGCCGCAGCCATAGAACATACCGTACATACTCGTCACATTGGCCGTGTCAAAGCCGCTGACATCCAGTGCCGTCAGATTGCTGCAGCCAGCGAACATAAGGCTCATATCCGTCACATTCGCAGTGTCAAAGCCGCTGAGATCCAGTGCCATCAGACTGCTGCAGTCATTGAACATATCACTCATATCCGTCACATTCGCAGTGTCAAAGCCGCTGACATCCAGTGCCATCAGACTGCTGCAGCAGCCGAACATACCGCCCATATCCGTCACATTCGCAGTGTCAAAGCCGCTGACATCCAGTGCCGTCAGATTGCTGCAGGCAAAGAACATACGGTTCATATTCATCGCATTGGCAGTGTCAAAGTCGCCGACATCCAGTGCCGTCAGATTGACGCAGCTAGTGAACATATCACTCATATCCGTCACATTCGCAGTGTCAAAGCCGCTGACATCCAGTGCCGTCAAACTGGTGCACCACTTGAACATCCCGGCCATATTCGTCACATTGGCCGTTTCAAAGCCGCTGACATCCAGTGCCGTCAGATTTCTACAGCTAGAGAACATAAAGGTCATATCCGTCACATTCGCGGTGTCAAAGCAGCCGCCGAAATCGATGGTTTCCAGATTGTTGAACCAGGCGAACATCCAGGACGCGTCGGGATTGGGGGCGATGTTTCCGTCGGCAGCCACATGGAGATCGCCTCCGTCCATCCAGGCCAGAACGGTTCCGTCGCCCCCTTCGGATACATCCCAGGCGTTCTCCGGAGTCCCCTCCAGACGCGGGTGGAAGCTGACCGTCCGGACATCCCTGCGGAGGTATTCCGTCTGCCCCCAGAAGGGCTGGTCTTCCCGCTCTTTGTCGCTAATATTCCGAAGATCGCCGGCTGCGGCCATGACGAAGGCTTTCCGTGCCGGCTCCGTTTCGACGGTGGTTACCGGCTCGGTCGGCCTCAGCGCGGAGGCATCCGTTCCCTTTCCTCCGAAGGTCAGCAGAACCCCCACAACCGCGACCAGCAGCACTCCTGCTGCCGCGAAGAACCATTTTCTGTACCCGGAGGGCTTCGTCTCCGGTACGGGGGCGGGCTTTTGGAGCTTGGGCGTCGGCTTCGTCTTTGGCGCGGGCTTGGGTGTAGGTTCCGGCTTCGGGGTTGGCTTTAGGGGCACGCTCTGCGCAGCTGTGGCAGGGGTTGCTTCCTCCGCAAACAGCTCCCGGGACAACTCGCCCACGCTGGGGTAGCGGTCCTTGGCTGCGATGGACATACCCTTCTCCAGTGCGGCCCGCTCTCTGTCCGTCAGCCCCGGGATCCCCGCCCAGTCCGGCTGGGCTTCTCCCATGGAGCGGGAAATGGCGTCGGGGGGCACCTGCCCGGTAAGGCAGAAATAGACCGTGGCGCACAGGGCGTATTCATCCGACCAGGGGCCGATGCCGCCCCGGCTGCGGTACTGCTCCGGGGGGCGCGAAGCCCTGCTTCACGATGGCCTCGGTGGAGCGGGTCATATCCGCGTCCGCATCCGGGTTCTCCACGGCCCGGGCCGCGCCGAAGTCAATGAGCTTCGCCCCGCCCATGGGCTCCAGAATGATGTTGTCCGGGCTGATGTCCCGGTGGATGATCCCGGCCTGATGCACCTGATCCAGCGCCGCCATAATGGGCTTCAGGATCCGCAGGGTTTCCTCCGCGCTGAGCCGTCCGCCCGCATTGCGGGTGTAGAGCACCAGGTTGGAGCCCTTGACATACTCCATCACCATGTAGGCGGTGTGGTTTTCCTCAAAGCAGCTGTGGATGCCCACGATCTCCGGCACCGAGGAGAACTTCGCCAGAGCACGGGCTTCCCGCAGGAACCGCTCCCGGCCGGCGGTGTACTGCTCCTGACTGTTGGCGGTGAAAAACTGAACCCCGGTTCCCTGGTCCGTATCCCGGGTGACCATGGAGTTGGGGAAAAACTCCTTGATGGCCACCGTTCGCTCCAGCTCCCGATCCCAGCCCAGGTACGTAATGCCGTAGCCGCCCTGCCCCAGCGCCCTTCCGATAACATACTGCCCCCGCAGAACCGTGCCGGGCTGCAGCTGATGAGGTGCGTTCGCCTGTCCCTCCGCCCAGCCGCAAACCGGGCACACCGGCTGATCCGTCAACCTTCCGCACACAGGGCAACGATATTTTTCCATACTCCCCGCTCCCTTTCCGTGATCTGAACTCAGTATACCGCAGCTTTCCCAACGATGCAACATCATTTTCTCCCGAATGCGAAAACCCGATGGAAATTACCCCGTTTTTTCGACAATGCCCCATCGCTTCCCCGCCGCGCGGCGAATTGGTGTTTATGATTGACAATTAAGGAATCCCTTCAGGATAAAACATAATGCGCTTATCGGCTTTCGTCAGCAACTCGACAAATTGGTGTTTGAAATTGTGCGCTTAAAAAACGCTGTCATTGCGAACCAGTGCGCACACTGGTGTGGCAATCCCCCGGATAGAGGAGAAATGTATCGACAATTGCCCTACGGAGCGGGAAACCTTGCGATTTTTGGTGGTAGTCGTTACCTGGTTCCATGGGGCCGGGGGATTGCCACGACCAGTGTGCGCACTGGTCTCGCAATGACAGGAAACTTGAAAGCGAAGCGACAAACACCAATTTGTCGTACTGCTGAGTTAACCCGATAAGCACATTTTCAAAAAGGCAGGGTTGCGGCACATAATTGTCAACTGTCAATTCGGCGAAGCCGTTCAAGCACCACTTTCTCTCCTTTCCGAATGAATCAGGGGGGAACCGTGCGGTGCTGTCATAAGAAAACTTTAAGAATTTTCCTGTCCTCCTTCGGGGGTTACCCTCTTGACTTATTCCGGCGAATTCATCATAATATATGTGTTGACCTTTGCGCACAGGGTGAAGTACCGGAAAGGAGTATCGGGATGAGCAAGCGGCACAAACGCCTGCTGCAAATCCTCCTCATAGCGGCGGCGCTGACCGGCTTCGCCCTGGGGGGATTTCAGCTATACAGTAAACATTATGTTAACTTGAACGGTGTATCCTACCCCATCGACGCGGAGATTCTGGATCTGTCCGGAAAGCCTCTGCGCAATTGGGAGCGGCTTGCCCGGTTCTCCAACCTCCGCCAGGTGGATCTGCGTCAGGCAGGAATCACACCCGAGCAGTATTCCCGGCTCCGGGAGCTGCTTCCCGGCTGCAGCATTCTCTGGGAGCTCCCCTTCCAGGAGGGCTTCCTGAGTCTCGGTACGAAAACCCTCTGTCTGTCCCGCCTGACCATGGAGGAAGTGGAGCTGCTGGATTACCTGCCTCAGCTATCCATTGTGGAGGCCTGGGACTGCCGGGACTATGACGCGCTTCTGGCACTCCAGCAGCGCCGTCCGGATTGCAAGGTGCTCTACAATGTGGAGCTGGCCGGACAGCTGTATGACTGCGATACCCGTTCGCTGGTACTCGCCAATGTATCGGATCCCGGGGAGCTGCGCGCCCTCTTTTATTTCCCCAGGCTCCAGTCCGTCCACTTCACCGGGCAGCTTCCCCCCTCCGCCGAGCTGAGCCGTCTGCGCCTGGAGCTGCCGGATACGGACATTACCTGGGAGAAGGTGATCTCCGGGATGCGGCTGCCCAGCAGTCTGACGGAGCTGGATCTGTCCGGCACCCGGGGCCTTACCGCCTCCGCTTTGGGCGCGCTTCTTGGCTATTTCCCGGAGGTTTCCACGCTGTACCTGGGCATGATTGACCTGCCCCAGGAGGCTCTGCTGGCCCTGGAAAAGGGAAGGCCCGGACTTTTCGTTGTTTGGGATATGGAGCTGTGCGGAGTCACCGTCAGCCGAGATGCCGCCGAGGTCGATCTGTCCGGCCATACCGTCACCGATCTTTCCGCTCTGGAGGAGCAGCTTTCCCTGTTCCCCAACCTGGAGCGGGTGATCATGGCGGACTGCGGAATCCCCAGCGAGGAAATGGACGCTCTGAACAAACGCCACGAGGATATCCGCTTCGTCTGGAGTGTGAACCTGGGCGGCATCGCGCTGCGCACGGACGCGGCGTATTTTGCCCCCAACAAATACTACATAGAGGTCACGGATGAGGATCTTCTGGAGCTTCGCTACTGCGAGGATCTGGTCTGTGTGGACATCGGCCACAACCGGGGCGTGACCAACTGCGAGTGGGCTTCGTATCTGCCGAAGCTGAAGTACCTGGTCATCGCGGACACCAATATCCGGGACATTTCCCCGCTGTCGCAGCTTTCGGAGCTGGTGTTCCTGGAACTGTTCATGTCCCCCATCCGGGACTATACGCCCCTGCTGGAATGCAAAAAGCTGGAGGATCTGAATCTGGGCTACACCTACGGAAGCCATGAACCGATCCTCCAAATGACCTGGCTGAAACGGCTTTGGTGGCCCGGCAACCTGAAGGCCCTGAACTGGAGCGCCCGCAACGCCCTGCGCCAGGCCCTTCCCGATGCCAAAATGAACTTTGTGGCCGGCTCCTCCACCGGAGAGGGCTGGCGCACCGGCGAGCACTATTATGAAATGCGGGATCTGATGGGAATGCCCTATATGACAGGCTGACCGCATCCGAGACGGGACGGAGCCCGGACGATTGGCGTTCGTATAATTCTCAATGTGCTTATCAGGTTAACTCAGCAGTACGGCAAATTGGTGTTTGTAGGGCTGATGACAGGAAAATACCTTCCCCCGGGGGGAAGGGGGACCGCGAAGCGGTGGATGAGGAATGGCGACCGCTGTAGATTACCGAGTTGTCCCAATTCTTCGTAATTCGTCCAAATGCTGTACCTTAATTCCTGCCGCTGCGGAAAATTTCAGGTTTCGCCATTCCTCATCCGCCCCTTC
>CAMFFO010000074.1 GCA_945949735.1 uncultured Clostridia bacterium
CCGACGATCCTGTTTGTGGAACACGACAGGGCTTTCTGCGAGAATGTGGCGACGGGAGTTGTTGCGCTTTGAAAAAACATGCTCCACGGAAAATCACCGTGGAGCATGGGAATATGTAGATTTATATTAGTCAAAGCCGCCAGTTTTCATGATGAAAACTGGCGGTTTTGGTCCGGGCTGCGGGACTTGAACCCACGGTCTCTTGGTCCCAAACCAAGCGCGATACCAAACTTCGCTAAGCCCGGATATTCAGTTGGAGTTTTTTCAGATGTGGTCAAACATGTGGTCAAAGGCTATTTTAGACCAGAGCAGGGGAGAAGTCAAGAAGAAAAAGTACTAGTGCCGCAACGGGTTTTCGAGTTAGCGGGATTCTGCTGCCAGTTTGGTGCTCCAGCTCCCAAACCAAGGGCGAAACCATACTTCGCAAAGAACGGGTGGAGACCGTGGGGAGTATGGGAACAGGGGCTATTTTAGATGATTATGCCGGAGAAGTCAAGAGAGAAAATGCGGGGAGGTGGTTTTGAGACCGGTTGGATGCAATGATGCTGGCGGTGTGAAGGCGGGGAAGTGTGCGTTAAGGATGGCGTTAGGGGCATGAGAACCGGAGACGGCCAAAACGGTTGACGAGAAATAGGTGTTATTTGTGCCTGGATGGACAGATAAATTGGTGTTTGAAAGGGTGCGTTGCAAATTACCTGTCATTGCGAGACCAGTGCGCACACTGGTCGTGGCAATCCCCCGGTTAGTGGGGAAATGTACCGAATAGTACCTGAAAGAGTGGTAGTTACCGCTATTTTTGGTGGTAATCGTTACCTGGTTCCATGGGGCCGGGGGATTGCCACACCACTTAAGCGGACTGGTTCGCAATGACAGCGTTTTTTAAGTGTGCACTTTCAACCAACAATTTATCGCGCTGTTCAGTGGGGTAGCGGGAGGGTGTGGAAAGGTTTCCGGAGGAAGCGGAAACGCATATTGTCCGGCAGGGCGTGCGGCGGAAGGGTCAGGGGCGGGAAAGTGTCAGGATTCCAGAGCAGAAGGAGATAGGCTCAAAGCGGGCACCGGGGAACAGGGGTAGAATTTCATCTGCCACAGGGTAGAATTCTTCGTCATCCCACTCGTCACCGCTGATCCTTCGGCAGGCATCCAAATCGCTTCGGGAGGAAAATGCAACATCTCCGATGAAGATTTTTCCGCCGGGTGCCAGGTGCTCCTGCAGCGCTGCGAGAAATGGCGCTTTCTGCGGGTCCGGTAGGTGGTGAATGGCGTAGGTGCAGACAATGGCGTCAAAGATTTCACCCTGCAGCCGGCAGGGAAGGCCGGTGGAGAAGTCATGCCGGATCAGATTGCCATCCGGCATTTTCTCCCGGGCAATTTGAAGCATTCTGTCGGAGAAGTCAATGCCCGTGATATGGCAGCCGGCGCGGTACAGCCGTCCGGCCATGATGCCGGTGCCGAGGCCGATGTCCAGCACCCTCCGGGCGGGCATTTCCCGAATGGAAGCGTAGATCATCCCGAGAACACGCTTGTATCCCGCGAAGGGATAACTGTTTTCTTCATCAGACATCTGAACACTGCGGTCATAGCCGCCTGCCCACAAATCGAATCCTTCAGAATTCAGCATAAAACCTCCCGAATAAGAAGATCCGGGGCTTCCGCGCGGAAGCCCCGGGGAAAGAATTGGTTAACCCATGCCTACATAATCCATGCAGACCCACTTGCCCACACCGATGCAGCCCCAGGCCGTATCGCCGATTTCGATCTGGAAGAGGATATCCACATCGTCGCCGGAGTTCAGGCTGCCGACCCTATCGAAGCCGGTGCCGGGCCCGCTGCGGATATTGACCGCGTCGCCGGAAACGGTGCCGTAACCCGCGCCGTCGCCCTCGGTTCCGTCCACATAGACATAGCCCATGGAAATCCAGCCCTTGTCAATGCAGCCCCACCAGCTGTCACCGATCTGGATGCGTTCCAGAACATTGACGCGGGCACCGGTGTTCAGGGAGCCCACGGCGTCATACTTGGTGCCCGGGCCGCTGCGGATGTTCAGGCCGTTGACAGTAACAACACCCTTGCAGGAGTTCTTTCCGGTGGTGCCGTCCTTATAAACGTAGTCCATGTAGACCCAGCCCTTGTCGGTGCGGCCCCAGCCATTCTTAGTCTCCAGAATGGTGATCCGGTCGCCGTACTTGTACTGACCAACGCCGTCGCTGTTGATATCCGCGTCCTTGCGGATGTTCAACTCAGTGGCAATGACAACGCCCGGAGTATTGGTGGTGGTTCCGGTGCCGGTATTGGCGCCGGTATTGCCCGTGTTGCCGGTGTTCCCGCCGGTGGTGGGAGCAGTGGTTTCCGAAGGCTTGGTCGAGGCGGTGGTTTCGGTGGGGGCAGTGGTTGCGGTGGTTCCACTGTCGTCACCGAGGAACACACCGTCGGCATTCAAGTATTGCTCCAGGTATTCAATGCAGATCCAGCCCTGCCGGATCAGCGCCCAGCGCAGGCCGCCCTCGGTTTCCTCTCGGAGAACGTCGATTTTTGTGCCGGGCTCCAGGTGCCCGATCACCGTTCCGTCCATTCCGGGGGTGTTGCGGATGTTCAGAATCTCGGGATCGATGGTCTCGGATGTAGGATCTGAAGAGGCCTCTGTGGAAGGCACGGTATCGGAAGAGGGAGTTGTCTCGTTGCCCAGATCCAGCATATTGTCCGTGCTGGGCGTAGTATCCTCCGGCTTTTTGCTGCAGCCGGAGATGACGGCGGTAAGAAGCAGGACGGCCAGGATGACGCACAGCATCCGGCGAAGTCCTGTGTGGGTGTGATTATAGAAGGAGCGATTCATAACGTTACCTCCCTTTCATCATATTTCACATGGCTATTATAACGGGAAAAAGGGCGAATTGTCAATAGTATAAGAATTTCTTAATAATCAGAAATTATGTAAATATTTCCCTGCATGGAAGCGGGTGTAAAAATTACCCCATTCTCCCGGGAATGCTTGACAAAGGCCCGGGTATAATGATAAAATATGCGGGAAGAAAAAGCCGCGTTGATCGGAAAGAGTACTCCGCTCCGATCCCTCAGAGAGCCCGGATCGTAGGCTGGAAGTCCGGGTGGATAATCGGCGGAGGAAGTGCGTCCGGGAGCGGGAAAAGTGAACAGGCGGCCTCTTGAGGCTGCCGGGTAAAGTGAGAAATGAGAGTGGAACCGCGGCCAAAACCGCCTCTTGTACTGCCGGTACAGGAGGTTTTTTTCTTGCAGCCGGTTTCCCTGCCATTCATAACGATTGGAGGAGTCAACCATGTATCTTTACAATTCCCTGTCTCACAAGAAAGAACTGTTTACCCCAAATTCTCCCGATGAGGTGAAAATGTACACCTGCGGCCCAACGGTGTACCACTATGCCCACATCGGCAACCTGCGCACCTACATCATGGAGGATGTGCTGGAGAAAGCCCTTCGCTACCTGGGCTACAACGTCAAGCGGGTGATGAACATCACCGATGTGGGCCATCTTGCCTCCGATGCCGACACCGGCGAGGATAAGATGCTCAAGGGCGCAAAGCGGGAGAACAAGTCCGTTATGGAAATCGCGAAGTTCTATACGGACGCCTTTTTCGCTGACTGCGACAAGCTGAACATCAAACGTCCCGATGTGGTTCAGCCCGCCACCGGCTGTATTGACGAATACATTAAAATCGTGTCCGGTCTGCTGGACAAGGGCTTTGCCTATGTGGCCGGGGGCAACGTGTACTTCGATACCTCCAAGCTGGACAAATACTATGTGTTCAACGACCATGACCAGGAGGATCTGGCTGTGGGCGTCCGGGAGGGCGTGGAGGAGGATCCCAACAAGCGCAACAAGAACGACTTCGTCCTCTGGTTCACCAAGTCCAAATTCGAGGATCAGGCCCTGAAGTGGGACTCTCCCTGGGGTGTGGGCTACCCCGGCTGGCACATCGAGTGCTCCGGCATTTCCATGAAGTACCTGGGCGAGCACCTGGACATCCACGCCGGCGGTATTGACAACGCCTTTCCCCACCACACCAACGAAATTGCCCAGTCCGAAAGCTACCTGGGCCACAAGTGGTGCAACTACTGGTTCCACGTCCATCACCTGAATACCGACACCGGAAAGATGAGCAAATCCAAGGGGGAGTTTCTGACGGTTTCCCTGCTGGAAAGCAAGGGGTATGATCCCATGGCCTACCGGCTTTTCTGCCTGCAGAGCCATTACCGGCGGAATCTGGTGTTCAGCTGGGAGAATCTGGACAACGCGGCCCTGGCCTATCAGAAGCTGATTGCCAAGATCGCTACGCTGAAGGATGGGGGCGATGTGGACGGGTCGGCTCTGGAGAAGCTGAAGGAGCGGTTTGTGGGCGCGTTGAACGGCGACCTGAATACCTCCTTGGCGGTCACGGCAGTATATGATGTGTTGAAGGCCAAGTGCTCCGATGCCACCAAGCTGGCGGCGCTGAAGGACTTTGACCGGGTGCTTTCCCTGAACCTGCTGAGCGCCGCGGAAAAGGTGCGCGCCCAGGAGATGGAAGAAGCTGCCGCCAGCGCGGATCCGGAGATCGACGCTCTGGTTGCTGCCCGGACAGCGGCCAAAAAGGAGAAGAACTTCGCCGAGGCGGACCGAATCCGGGATGAACTGAAAGCCCGGGGAATTGAGATCATTGACACCCCTCAGGGCGCCAAATGGAGAAGAGTATGAAGCTTCTGATTCTGGACGGAAACAGCGTCATCAACCGGGCGTTCTTCGGCGTGCGGCCCCTGACCACCCGGGAGGGACTGTACACCCACGCCATCTACGGCTTCCTGAACATTCTGGAGCGGATGGAGAAGGAGGAGCAGCCCGAGGCGGTTTGCGTGGCCTTTGATCTCCATGGGCCCACCTTCCGCCATCTGCGCTATGACGGCTACAAGGCCACCCGGAAGGGAATGCCCGAGGAGCTGGCCATGCAGATGCCCATTATGAAGGATGTGCTCCGGGCCATGAACATCCCCATCTACGAATGCCAGGGCTGGGAGGCCGACGATGTGATCGGCACCGTAGGGAGAATCTGTTCCGAACAAGGCTGGGAGTGCGTCATTGTCACCGGCGACCGGGACAGTCTGCAGCTGATCGATGAAAATGTCCATGTGAAGCTGGTGATCTCCAAGCCCGGCCAGACCACCGCGACCTTGTACGATGAAGAACGGTTCCGGGCAGAGTACGGCTTTGAGCCTAAGAAACTGATTGACCTGAAGGCCCTGATGGGGGATTCCTCCGACAACATCCCCGGCGTGGCGGGGGTGGGCCCCAAGACCGCGGGGGAACTGCTGCAGAAATTCGGAAGCCTGGACGGGGTGTATGAGCATCTTCAGGATGCCTCCATCCGGCCCAAGCTCCGGGAAAAGCTGGAGGGCGGGAAGGAAAGCGCCTACCTGTCCTACGAGCTGGCCACCATCCGCCCGGAGGCCCCCATTGATTTTATGCCCCGGGATGCCATTGTGCAGCCCTACAACCGGCCGGAGCTCTACAAGCTGTTCCAGAAGCTGGAATTTGTCCGGCTGATTGACAAGTACGGCCTGCGGGGGGCGGAGGCGGAGACGCCTGTACCCGCCGAAGCCGCGCCGGAGGCTCTGCCCCGGGTGGAGGCCGTGCCTCATAATCAGGAGGAATACGCCCTGTATCTTGCGCCCGACGGCAGTCTGGGGCTTGCCTGCCGGGAGGGCGTGTGCGCTCTGACCCCCATGGAGGCGGGGATGGGACTTTCCTTCGCCGGAAAGAAGCTGATCCTCCATGACAGCAAGACCGCCATGCACAGCCTGGACGGGATGGGGATTCCCTTTGGGGAGTGCGTATTTGATACGGCCCTCGCTGCCTATGACCTGAACCCGTCCCAGTCGGATTATCCCGTTTCCAAGCTGGCCACCACCTTCCTGGGCTCTACCGTGGAGGATGGGGATGCCGCTGCCTGCGCGGAGGCGGTATGGAACCTGAAAGAAATCCTGAAAAATCAGCTTCGTGAGAACGGTATGGAGCAGCTTTACGACGAAATCGAGCTGCCGCTGTGCCGGGTTTTGTACCGGATGGAAAAACGGGGCGTGGCCATCGACCGGGAACAGCTGGTGCAGTTCGGGAAGATGCTTTCGGAGCGGATACAGGACTGCGAGACGCTGATCTATTCCTATTCCGGGGAACCCTTCAATATCAACTCCACCAAGCAGCTGGGGGAGCTGCTCTTTGAAAAGCTGGGACTGCCCCCGGTGAAAAAGACCAAGACCGGCTACTCCACCAACGCGGAGGTTCTGGAGAAGCTGAAGGGGTATCATCCCATTATCCCCGCCATCATGGACTACCGGATGCTGACCAAGCTGAAGTCCACCTATGCAGACGGGCTGATCAAGGAGATCGGGGAGGACGGGCGGATCCACACCACCTTCCAGAATCTGGTGACCGCCACCGGGCGGCTGTCCTCCACGGAGCCGAATTTGCAGAACATCCCGGTGCGCACGGATCTGGGTGCGGAAATCCGGAAGATGTTCGTGCCGAAGGAAGGCTGCGTGCTGGTGGACGCGGACTACAGCCAGATCGAGCTGCGGGTGCTGGCCCACATTGCCGGGGACGAAGCCATGCAGCGCTCCTTCTGCGAAGGGGAGGATATCCACACCGCCACGGCGGCCCAGGTTTTCGGCGTTTCCCCGGAGCAGGTTACCTCCCTCCAGCGGCGGCACGCCAAGGCGGTGAATTTCGGAATCGTCTACGGCATCAGCGAATTCTCCCTGGCGGAGGACATCGGGGTCAGCCGGTACGAGGCCAAGCGGTATATTGAAAATTATCTGGCGAATTACCGGGGCGTCCGGGACTATATGAAGCAGGTGGTGGCGGACGCCCGGGAGAATGGGTATACCCAGACCCTCTATGGGAGAAAGCGGTATATCCCGGAGCTGAAAAGCAGCAATTTCAACATCCGCCAGGGGGCGGAGCGGATCGCGCTGAATTCCCCCATTCAGGGAACCGCAGCCGATCTCATCAAGCTGGCCATGATCCGGGTGGAGGAAGCGCTGACGCGGCAGTTCCCGGAGGCTGAGCTGCTGCTGCAGGTTCATGACGAATTGATCGTGGAGTGCCCCGAGGGGATCGCGCCCCAGGTGGCGGAGCTGGTGAGCCGGGAGATGGAGAACGTGGCCCAGCTTCGGGTGCCCCTTACCGCCGAGGCAAAATTCGGAAAGAGCTGGTACGAGGCAAAGTGATGGAAATCAGGAAAATGACCGACCGGGAGGTTCCTCAGGTGGCGGAGCTGGAGAAGCTGTGCTTTCCCTTGCCCTGGAGCGAAAAGAGCGTTGCCGGAGAGCTGGACAACCCCCTGGCACTGTGGCTGGTGGCCATGGAGGGGGATCGCCTTGCGGGCTATGTGGGCTCCCAGACGGTGATGGATGAAACGGATATGATGAACCTGGCCGTGGCTCCTCAGTTCCGGCGGCAGGGGGTGGGGGAGACGCTGGTGAACGCGCTGGTCGCCTCTCTGAAAGAACTGGGTAGCCGTTGCCTGACTCTGGAGGTTCGGGATTCCAATGGGCCCGCGAGAGCCCTGTATGCCAAGCTGGGCTTTGCGGAAGTCGGCCGCAGGCGGGGATACTACCGGGATCCCCGGGAGGACGCGCTCATTCTGAGAAAGGAGTGGGAAATTTGAATATTCTCGCTGTGGAATCCTCCTGCGACGAAACCGCTGTGGCCATCGTCCGGGACGGACGGCAGGTGCTGACGGACTGCATCGCCTCTCAGGTGGAGCTGCACCGGATTTACGGCGGCGTGGTGCCGGAGATTGCCTCCCGCAAGCACATCGAGGCCATTTATGCCCTGGCGGATCAGGCGCTGCTGGACGCGGGATTGACCCGGCAGGATTTGGACGCGGTGGCGGTGACCTATGCCCCCGGGCTGATCGGGGCGGTGCTGGTGGGGGTGAATTTCGCCAAGGCGGCGGCGCTCGCCATGGGCAAGCCCCTGATTCCCGTACACCATATTCGCGGGCACATCGCCGCAAACTACATTGCCTATCCGGAGCTGGAGCCGCCTTTTTTGTGCCTGGTGGTATCCGGGGGCCACACCATGCTGGTGGATGTGCAGGATTATACCCGGATGGAGATTCTGGGCACCACCCTGGACGACGCGGCGGGGGAGTGCTTCGACAAGGTGGCCCGGGTGCTGGGGATGCCCTATCCCGGCGGCGCGGCCTTGGACAAAATGGCGCGCACCGGGGATGACCGGAAATATGAGCTGCCCCGGAGCAAGCCCGGGGAAAATCCCTTCAACATGAGCTTCTCCGGGCTGAAAACCGCCAGCCTGAACCTGATCCACCACGCTGAGCAGGTGGGGGAGGAGCTGGACATTCCCAGCCTCTGCGCCAGCTTTTCCGCAGCGGTATCGGACACCCTGACGCCCAGGGTGGTGATGGCGCTGGAGCGGACCGGTTACCGGAAGGTGGCTGTGGCTGGAGGCGTGGCCGCCAACTCCCGGATTCGGGGGGATATTCTGAAGGCCGCCGGGGACATGGGTGTCCAGGTCTATCTGCCGCCGCTGAAGCTGTGCGGGGACAACGGAGCCATGATCGGAGCCCAGGCCTACTATGAATTCCTGGCGGGGAATGTGGCGGATATGCGCCTGAATGCCTACGCCACCAAATCCATCCTGGGCGAGGCGCTGTAGGGGCGTATTCAGGGCCGGGTGAATGAATATCGGCGATGATATTCATGAATTGTTCAAAGAAAAATAACAAATTGTAACGAATAGCGGGACATTGAAGGGAAATTCCGGGTTTTTCACCTGTGGAATTTCCCTTCAGGCTGTGGATAGACCTGTGGAAAGTGTGCATAAACCGGTGAATAAACCGGGTTGTTCACATAAAACCCGAAAGGGGATGGTGTACGGTGCTGATTTTGGCTCATGGCCTCCGGGAATTGCGGTTCGGGGCCCTGATGGGAGTGTACCTTCAGGGAAATCAGGAAAAGGCGGAGCGGGATTATCCTCAGGAGCCTGCCGATGTCGGTCTGCGGCTGGCGGAGGAGGATTTCTACCGATATCTGCGGGAATGCTTTTTCCGGACTCCCGGGGCGGTTTATGCCGTCTGGGAAGAGGGCGGAAGCTATGTCAGCGCCCTGCGCCTGGAGCCCTACCGGGATGGGGTGCTGGTGACCGCGTTGGAAACCGTGCCGCAGCAGCGGAGAAAGGGCTATGCTTTCCGGCTGCTGGGCGAGGTGCTGGGAACACTGGACGAACCGGTGTATTCCCATGTGGTAAAGAGCAACCTTCCCTCTCTGGCGCTCCATGAGAGGCTGGGTTTCCGTAGGATTCAGGAGAGCGCCCTGTATCTGGACGGCTCCCTGGATCACCGGGCCTGCACCCTGAGATGGGTGAGAGAAGTGTGAAGCATTTGGAGCG
>CAMFFO010000075.1 GCA_945949735.1 uncultured Clostridia bacterium
GACCTGGGCGGCGGCACCTTCGACGTGTCCATCCTGGACATCGGCGACGGCGTCATCGAGGTTCTGGCCACCGCCGGCGACACCCACCTGGGCGGCGACGACTTCGACCAGCGGATCGTGGACTACCTGGTCGCCGAGTTCAAAAAGACCGAGGGCATCAGCCTGACCGGCGATAAGAGCGCCATGCAGCGTCTGAAGGAGGCCGCCGAGAAGGCCAAGATCGAGCTGAGCGGCATGACCTCCACCAACATTAACCTGCCCTATATCACCGCCGATATCAACGGCCCCAAGCACCTGGACGTGACCCTCACCCGGGCCAAGTTCAATGAGCTGACCGCCGATCTCGTAGAGCGCACCATGAAGCCCGTCCGTCAGGCCATGTCCGACGCCGGCCTGAAGGCCAGCGACCTTACCAAGGTGCTGCTGGTGGGCGGCTCCACCCGGATCCCCGCCGTGCAGGACGCCGTGAAGAACATCACCGGCAAGGAAGGCTTCAAGGGCATCAACCCCGACGAGTGCGTGGCCGTGGGCGCTGCCATTCAGGGCGGCGTGCTGACCGGCGACGTGCAGGACATCCTGCTGCTGGACGTGACGCCCCTGTCCCTGGGCATCGAGACCATGGGCGGCGTGTTCACCCGGCTGATCGACCGGAACACCACCATCCCCACCCACAAGAGCCAGATCTTCTCCACCGCCGCCGACGGCCAGACCTCCGTTGAGGTGCACGTCCTCCAGGGCGAGCGGGAAATGGCCGCTTACAACAAGACCCTGGGCCGCTTCCAGCTGGGCGGCATCGCTCCCGCGCCCCGTGGCGTGCCCCAGATCGAGGTCTCCTTCGACATCGACGCCAACGGCATCGTGAAGGTCAGCGCCAAGGATCTTGGCACGGGCAAGGAGCAGGAGATCTCCATCACCGCTTCCACCAACCTCAGCAAGGAGGACATCGACAAGGCCGTCCGCGAGGCCGAGCAGTTCGCCGCCGAGGATAAGGCCCGGAAGGAAGAGGTGGACACCCACAACATGGCCGACCAGACCGTGTACCAGACCGAAAAGACCCTTTCCGAGCTGGGCGACAAGATCGACGCCTCCGAAAAGGCTTCCATCCAGTCCGCTATCGACCATCTGAAGGAAGTGAACAAGGGCTCCGACGTCGCCGCCATCAAGGCCGCCACCGAGGAAGTCCAGAAGGCCTTCTACAAGGTTTCCGAGAAGCTCTACCAGCAGGCCGCTCCCCAGCAGGGCGACGCGGGCTGCGCGGGTGGCGGTAACTGCGGCAGCTGCGGAAACGACGACGGCGTTGTGGACGCGGACTACGAAACCGTGGACTAAGTTAAGTTCCAAGCCCGAGGGGCGGCAAAAACGCCGCCCCTCGATTGGCGTATAAAAAACCTTCCCCTCCGGGGAAGGGGGACCGCGAAGCGGTGGATGAGGGAAACACGCTGCGATATCCAGAACGTTACATTTTTTGTAAACGTTGGACATAATACCGCTTCTCGGAACGCGGCAGGTTTTCAGCCGCCTGCAGTCCCTCATCAGTCATCCAAATCGGTTCCGAAAAGCCGATTTGGATGCCAGCTTCCCCCAGGGGAAGCAATAATACCTTCCCCTCCGGGGAAGGGGGACCGCGAAGCAGTGGATGAGGGAAACCAGGCATCGATGCTCCAAGGGGTTCGGTGTATTGCTATTGGTCGGACATAATTCTATTTATTTAGATGCGGAAGAATACTTGCCTGTCGCCGTTCCTCATCAGGCAGGCTTCCCCCCGGCGGAAGCGATAATACCTTCCCCTCCGGGGAAGGGGGACCGCGAAGCGGTGGATGAGGGAAACACGCTGCGATATCCAGAACGTTACATTTTTTGTAAACGTTGGACATAATACCGCTTCTCGGAACGCGGCAGGTTTTCAGCCGCCTGCAGTCCCTCATCAGTCATCCAAATCGGTTCCGAAAAGCCGATTTGGATGCCAGCTTCCCCCAGGGGAAGCTATTAGGCGGTGCGTGAGAAATCGCGCGATTCCGTTTTTACGAAAAATACTGAATGAGGGAATCCCATGGAACGAAATCCGAAGCTAAAATCCAATGCCCAAACACTCCGGAAAAACATGACGAAGGAAGAAAACCTCCTTTGGTATCAGTTTCTCAGGCGGTATCCCTGCCAGTTTCGCAGGCAGTATGTGATCGGCAACTATATTGTTGATTTCTATTGTCACAGGGCAAAACTGGTTGTAGAGCTGGACGGTTCTCAGCATTATGACCCTGCGGAAATGGAAAAAGATGCTCAAAGGACCCGATATTTGGAATCTCTGGGGCTGAAGGTGCTCCGCTTTACAAATCTTGATGTGCTCCGCCGCTTTCGGGGCGTGTGTGAAACCATTGACTTAACCGTACAGGAACGAGCTGCGGCACATTCACCGGACCGCGATTAACCAATCAGGTTTCGCCGTTCCTCATCCGCCCCTGCGGGGCACCTTGTCAAATGATGTATGATTGCCATCGGCAATCATGATGATTTTGATTCGCTGCGCGGAGCACCACCCCCGGGGGAAGGTATTTATCGTGAGGTGAACAAACTACTATGGCAGACAACAAACGGGATTATTACGAGGTGCTGGGCGTCGGGAAGGACGCCAGTGCGGACGATATCAAGCGGGCCTACCGGAAGGCGGCCATGAAATACCACCCCGACCGCAACCCCGGGGACAAGGAGGCCGAGGCCAAGTTCAAGGAAGTGGGCGAGGCCTATGAGGTGCTCTCCGACCCGGACAAGAAGGCCCGCTACGACCAGTTCGGCTTCGCGGGCGTTGACCCCAACTTCGGCGCGGGCCAGGGCGGAGCCGGGTTCGACGGCTTCGGGGGCTTCGGCGGCTTCGGGGACCTGGGGGACATCTTCGGCGAGTTCTTCGGCGGCGGCGGCGGCAGCTCCCGGCGCGCAGGACAGAACGCACCCCGCCGGGGCGAGAACGTCATGAGCCGGCTGGAGCTGACCTTTGAGGAAAGCGCCTTCGGCTGTGAGAAGGATGTCAGCTACCTGCGCATCGAGAACTGCGCCGCCTGCTCCGGCACCGGCAGCGCCGACGGCGCCGTGGAGACCTGCTCTCAGTGCCGGGGCACCGGCCAGGTGCGCACCACCCAGAACTTTATGGGCATGCAGATGCAGTCCACCACCACCTGCCCCCGCTGCGGAGGCCGGGGTCAGGTCATCAAGACCCCCTGCGCCACCTGCAAGGGCAAGGGCAAGGTGCGCCGCAGTCACAGGATCACCGTGAAGGTTCCCGCCGGTGTGGACGCGGGCCAGTCCGTCCGGGTTCGGGGCGAGGGCTGCGTGGGCTCCGGCGGCGGCCCCAACGGCGACCTGCTGGTGGAAATCTCCATCCGCAGGCATCCCCTGTTCCAGCGGGAGGATCGGGATGTGCTCTGCGAGGTGCCCATCTCCTTCACCCAGGCGGCCCTGGGCGCGACGATTCAGGTGCCCACCCTGGACGGCAAGATTCCCTTCGACATTCCCGAGGGCACCCAGACGGGACGGGAGTTCGTCCTGCGCGAGCACGGCATTCCCGATGTGAACAACCCCCGCCGCCGGGGCAACCACCGGTTCACCGTGGTGGTGGAGACCCCCACCCACCTGACCAAGGAGCAGAAGGACCTTCTGCGCCAGCTGGAAACCGGCACCGAAACCACGCCGAAGATCAAGAAATTCTTCGACAACCTGAAAGACCGGTTCGATGAGAAGAATTGACAATTATCCTGGTCGGGCCAACTCAACAGTCCGACAAATTGGTGTTTGTAGATTTCCAAACACGTTGCATTGCTACCGTAGGGGCGGCTATTAGCCGCCCGAAAACGTTCAAGTTTCTGAGCATTTCCGATAAACGGAAGCACTCTCGTTGACGAAACAAAAGCGGGCGGCTATTAGCCGCCCCTACGGTGGCATCTCGACAAATACCAATTTATCCGTTCGTGCAGAAAATGTTCAGGGATGATTTGAAATCATCCCTGAATTGTTAATTTCTTCTTGTTTTTCTCTGCGCACTCTTGTATAATGGTCAAAAAACTTGGGAGGCCGTATTATGAAGCGGGGGGACTACATCAGCTGGGACGAGTATTTCATGGGCATCGCCATGCTGGCGGCGCGAAGGAGCAAGGATCCCAACACCCAGGTGGGAGCCTGCATCGTTTCCCAGGACAACATCATCATCTCCACGGGCTACAACGGAATGCCCAAGGGCTGCTCCGACGACGAATACCCCTGGGAGCGGGAGGGGGCGGACACCAAGTACCCCTATGTGGTTCACGCGGAGCTGAACGCCGTGCTGAACGCCAACGGCCGGGACCTGCGGGGGAGTAAGCTGTATGTTGCGCTGTTTCCCTGCAACGAGTGCGCCAAGGCCATCATCCAGAGCGGGGTGAAGGAGGTCTACTACCTCTCCGACAAGTATGCCGATTCCCTATCCACCCTTGCCAGCAAGCGGATGATGGACTCCGCCGGGGTGAAATACATCCAGCTGCGGCCGGGGGTCAAGTCCATTCTCTTAGACTTCATTCCAGAGGAAGAGAAGTAAAAGGGATTTCCATTGTAGGGGCGGCTAGCAGCCGCCCGAAGCGTCCCGGTTTTTGAGCGTTTCCATAGAACGGAGTACTTGCGTAGACGAAAGCAAAGCGGGCGGATACTATCCGCCCCTACAGAATACAAAAGGAGGCTCCCGCAGGAGCCTCCGTATCTTATCTGTGCTTGCCCAGGAAGAACAGGGCCAGGGTGCCGGGGCCGGAGTGGGAGCCGATCACGGCGCCCACATAGCTGATGAATACATTCTTCACGCCGTATTTGCTTTTCAGCAGCTTCGCCAGGTACTCCGCGTCCTCCAGGCAGTCGCCGTGGGAGATGAACATGGTGGAGTTGTCGTAGCCCGCGCCCAGCTCCCTGGTTTTCTCCGCCAGGGCCTGAATGGCGGCCTTGCGGCCCCGGGCCTTGCCCACGCTGATGAGATGGCCCTCGTCGTCCATGTGGAGCACGGGCTTGATGTTCAGCATGGTGCCCATCACCGCCGTTGCGCCGCTGATCCGGCCGCCCCGCTTCAGGTAGAACAGATCGTCCACGGTGAACCAGTGGCACAGGTGGAATTTATTCTCCTCCGCCCAGTCGGCAGTCTCATCCAGGGTCAGCCCCTCGTCCCGCTTGGCGCAGGCGTACCACACCAGCAGGCCCTCCCCCAGGGACGCGCTGAGGGTGTCCACCACCCGGATGCGCCGGTCGGGGTAAAGCTCCTCCAGCTCCTCCCCGGCGATCCGGGCGGACTGGTAGGTGGTGCTGAGGCCCGAGGAGAAGGCCAGCACCAGCACGTCCCTGCCCTGCTTCAGCCAGGGCTCCATGGCTTCCCGCCACCGCTCCGGGTTCACCGCGGCGGTTTTGGCGGCCTCTCCCGCCCGGAGGGCCGCGTACATGGTTTTCAGGCTGTCATCGTTGCGGTCGTCGCTGGTCTCCCCCCGGAACTCCACGCTCAGGGGCACCACGCTCAGGTTCAGACGGGCGTACTCCTCCGCCGGGAAGTCACAGCAGGAGTCCGTCACGATTTGAAATAAAGACATTTTCTTCACGCTCCAAAATAATATCGTCATCCCGGCCCTTCCCGGGAAGGTTTTCGCCAGGTCATTATACAACCTCCGGCCCAATTTGTCACTCCCTTTTTCCCGGGCCCATTCTACCCCCGGTAGAATCCGCCCCACTGGGAGGGGAATTGGCAATCGCCCCTCATTTTCCCCCGCTCCACGCCCCACAGCCCGGAATATTGGCGTTTGTCGGGCTGTCGCCTTCGAGTTTCCTGTCATTGCGAACCAGTCCGCAGACTGGTGTGGCAATCCCCCGGATAGAGGGAAAATGTATCGACAATTGCCCTACAGAGCTGGGAAACGTTGCGATTTTTGGTGGTAATCGATACCTGGTTCCTCTCAACGGGGGGATTGCCACGACCAGTCTGCGGACTGGTCTCGCAATGACAGCGTTATTTTCAAACACAAATTTATCACCCTGTTGTACAAATCCGATGCAGGCGTTATCCTGTATCTTATATCTTCTATCTATTTCTTCCTCTGGAGGGATTTCCATGACAAAGCTTCTGCTCCGTTTGTTTGTGAAAGATTTTGAAAACACCACGGACCCTGCTGTCCGGGGGCGGGTCGGCTCCATGTCCGGGGCCGTGGGCATCCTGTGCAACGTGCTGCTGTTCGGCTTCAAGCTGCTGGCCGCCCTGCTCAGCGGCTCCGTGTCCATCATGGCCGACGCCCTGAATAACCTGTCCGACGCCTCCGGCTCCATTGTGACGCTGGTGGGCTTCCGGCTTGCCAATCAGCCCGCGGACGAGAAGCACCCCTACGGCCATGCCCGGTTTGAGTACTTAAGCGGCCTGGCGGTCAGCGTGCTCATCATCCTCATCGGCTTTGAGCTGACCAAATCCTCCCTGGACAAGATCCTCCACCCATCGGCGGTGGAGTTCACCTGGGTCACGGCGGTGGTGCTGCTGGCCTCCGTGGCGGTCAAGTTCTGGATGTTCCTGTTCAACAGACGGCTGGGCAATCTGATCCGCTCCGCCTCCCTCCACGCCACCGCCGCGGACAGCCGCAACGACTGCATCACCACCTCCGCCGTGCTGCTGGCGGCTGTGGTGGAGCGGCTGACCTCCCTCCGGGTGGATGGCTGGATGGGCATCGCGGTGGCCGTTTTCATCCTCTACAGCGGCTGGAACCTGGCCCGGGAAACCATCTCCCCCCTGCTTGGCGAGAACGCCGACGAGGAGCTGCGCCAGAAAATCGTGGACTACATTGCCTCCCAGCCCCGGGTGCTGGGCTACCATGACCTGATGGTTCACGACTACGGCCCGGGCCAGCGGTTCGCCAGCCTCCACGTGGAGATGGACAAGAATGAGGATCCCATGCTGTGCCATGAGCTCATCGACGATATGGAGCGGGAGTGCCTGCAAAGCCACAACGTCCACCTGGTCATCCACTACGACCCCGTGGTCACCGACGACCCGGAGCTTACCCGGCTGCGGGAGGCGGTGAAATCCCTGCTCTCCATCAAGGATCCCCGGCTGACCATCCACGATTTCCGCATGGTGCCCGGGGAAGGACACACCAACCTGATTTTCGACGTGGCCCTGCCCCTGGAGCTGCGGGGTCAGGAGGCCGAAATCCAAGCCGCCCTGGAGCACGCCCTCACCGCCCTGGACGGAAAAACCTATCACTGCGTCATCACCTTCGACATGGCCCCGGCGCAATGAGATAGGAGATATAAGATAATGCGCTTATCGGCTTGACTCAGCAAATCGGTAAATTGGTGTTTGTAGATTTCCAAACACGTTGCATTGCTACCGTAGGGGCGGCTATTAGCCGCCCGAAAACGTTCAAGTTTCTGAGCGTTTCCGATAAACGGAAGCACTTTCGTTGACGAAACAAAAGCGGGCGGCTCATAGCCGCCCCTACGGTGGCATCTCTACAAACACCAATTTGTCCTCTCTCTATGAAAATCTCCCGCCGGAATTTTCCGGCGGGAGATGTTTTATGGGGTTAAATTACAGCTGGGGGCCGGCGGCGACCAGGGCCTTGCCGGCGTCGTTGCCGGTGTACTTGACGAAGTTCTTCACGAACCGGCCGGCCAGATCCTCGGCCTTCTTCTCCCACTCGGTGACATCCGCGTAGGTGTCCCGGGGATCCAGGATGGCGGGGTTCACGCCGGGCAGGGAGGTCGGAACCTCGAAGCCGAACACGGGGATGGTCTTGGTCTCGGCCTTCAGGATGGAGCCGTCCAGGATGGCGTCGATGATGCCGCGGGTATCCTTGATGGTGATGCGCTTGCCGGTGCCGTTCCAGCCGGTGTTCACGAGGTAAGCACGGGCGCCGTTGGCCTCCATCTTCTTGACCAGCTCCTCACCGTACTTGGTGGGATGCAGCTCCAGGAAGGCCTGGCCGAAGCAGGCGGAGAAGGTGGGAGTGGGCTCGGTGATGCCACGCTCGGTACCGGCCAGCTTCGCGGTGAAGCCGGACAGGAAGTAGTACTGGGCCTGCTCCGGGGTCAGGATGGACACGGGGGGCAGCACGCCGAAGGCGTCGGCGGACAGGAAGATCACGTTCTTGGCAGCGGGAGCCGCGGACACGGGACGGACGATCTTCTCAATGTGGGTGATGGGGTAGGACACACGGGTGTTCTCGGTGACGGACTTGTCGGCAAAGTCGCACTTGCCATCGGCGGCCACGGTGACGTTCTCCAGCAGGGCGTTGCGCTTGATGGCGTTGTAGATATCGGGCTCGGATTCCTTATCCAGGCCGATGACCTTGGCGTAGCAGCCGCCCTCGAAGTTAAAGACGCCCTTGTCGTCCCAGCCGTGCTCGTCGTCGCCGATGAGCAGACGCTTGGGATCGGTGGAGAGGGTGGTCTTGCCGGTGCCGGAAAGGCCAAAGAACAGAGCGGTGTTCTCCCCGTTCATATCGGTGTTGGCGGAGCAGTGCATGGAGGCGATGCCCTTGAGCGGCAGGTAGTAGTTCATCATGGAGAACATACCCTTCTTCATCTCGCCGCCGTACCAGGTGTTCAGGATGACCTGCTCCCGGGAGGTGATGTTGAAGGCCACGCAGGTGCTGGAGTTCAGGCCCAGCTCCTTGAAGTTCTCCACCTGGGCCTTGGAGGCGTTGTAGACCACGAAGTCGGGCTCAAAGCGCTTCAGCTCCTCCTCGGAGGGCACGATGAACATATTCTTGATGAAGTGGGCCTGCCAGGCAACCTCCACGATGAAGCGGACGTTCATCCGGGTGTCGGCGTTGGCGCCGCAGAAGGCGTCCACGACGTAGAGCTTCTTATTGGAGAGCTCCTTCACGGCCAGATCCTTCACGGTGGCCCAGACGGACTCGCTCATGGGATGGTTGTCGTTCTTGAACTCGTCGGAGGTCCACCACACGGTGTCCTTGGAGTTGGCGTCCATGACGATGTACTTGTCCTTGGGGGAACGGCCGGTGTAGATGCCGGTCATGACGTTGACGGCGCCCAGCTCGGTGAGCTGGCCCTTCTCGTAGCCCTCCAGAGTGGGATCCATCTCGGCCTGGAACAGCTCCTCGTAGGAGGGGTTGTGGACGATCTCCGGGGTGCCGGTGATGCCGTACTTGCTCAGATCAATCTGTGCCATAGCTGCAATTACCTCTTTCGTAAGATTAATATGGTATATGTGAAAATACCTCCGGAAACTCCTGGATGGTATCCCATATCCTGCGATAATATCATACACGAAAACCGGCAAAAAATCAATACTTTTTTATTGATAGAACGGAAGGAATTGCCCGGCCCCATCCGCCCGGCAAATTGGTGTTTGTCGAGATGCTACCGTAGGGGCGGCTATTAGCCGCCCGCTTTTGTTT
>CAMFFO010000076.1 GCA_945949735.1 uncultured Clostridia bacterium
GCCCCTACGGTAGTAACGTGAGGTGTTTCCATGGATGCTGTTCTAAGCCGATAACCAGTACACCAATTTGTCGCTCCTTGATCGAATGCGATGAAGCGAAAAACCCCCTTCGCCGATTTGGCGAAGGGGGGAAAGCGGTTGGGGCAGGATCAGCCTTCCTGGGGCGTGCTGGGTTTTTTGCGGCGGTTGTTGGGCCTGCGGCGGCGTTTTTTCGCGGGATCGGCGGGGGCGTCCCCCTGGGGGCGGGGCTGGTTCGCGCCGTTGCTGTCCGCCTTGGGAGCCGGGGCTGCCTGGGCGGGCTTCTCCTTTTTCTCCTGAGCGGCAGGCTGGTCGGAGGGCTTCCTCCTTCTGCGGGAGCGTGCCGGTTTCTCGGCGGGAGTCTCCGGACTGGGCTCCTTTGCGGCCGGCTCCTCCACCAGCGACTCATCGCTGTAACGGAACCGAATGGGCTCCAGAACCAGGGAATCCTCCTTCGCCTCCCGCCTGGGACGCTTTCCGTTGCCGGAGATGGGCGCCAGATCCGCGGGAATCGGGGGATCGTTTTTCTTGGCCTTGCCGCTGCGCAGCACGGCGATATCGGAATTGGCAAATTGGGAAATGGTGTCCGGATTCTCCTCCATGCGCACCTTCACCCGCTGGCGCATGAGATCCAGCTCCACCACCGTGCCCCGCCCCTCGGGCGTGTCCACGAAGGAATCCATTTTCGGACTGGAGCGGATCAGATCCTCGTAGGCCTCCTGCTCGTATTTCAGGCAGCACATCAGCCGTCCGCAGGTGCCGGAGATCTTGGTGGGGTTCAGGCTGAGATTCTGGGTTTTCGCCATTTTGATGGAAACGGGCTGGAAGTCGTCCAGAAAGCTGGCACAGCAGAAGGGCCGCCCGCAGATGCCGAGGCCCCCCACCATCTTGGCCTTGTCCCGGACGCCGATCTGACGCAGCTCGATGCGGGTGTGGAAGATTCCGGCCAGATTCTTCACCAGCTCCCGGAAATCCACCCGCTCATCCGCGGTGAAATAGAACAGGATCTTGCTGCCGTCAAAGGCGCATTCCGCGCTGACCAGCTGCATATCCAGTCCGTGCTCGGCAATTTTCTGCAGACACACGTCATAGGCCCGCTTCTCCCGGGCACGGTTGTCGGCAACGACCTTCAGATCCTGCTGACTGGCCCTACGGAGGACTTTCCGCAGGGGTGCGACGATCTCCTTGCGATTGACAATATGGTTGGCCCCGGCGCAGGTGCCGAACTCCGGCCCCCGGGCGGTGTCCATAATGACGGGGTCCCCGGGCGCGAAGCGCATCCCGTTGGGATCAAAATAGTAAACCTTCTGCCCCGGGCGGAACTGAATGTCCACCACCTCCAGGGTTTCGGGCAGGTCGTTTGTGATCTCTTCCATGAAAATGCTCCTTTATGATAACGGATGGAATCCGAGAATGGACAAGAGGGTTTATAAAAGTAATAAAATGCTGATCGGGCGAACACAGCAGTGTGACAAATTGGTGTTTGATTAATAATGCTGTCATTGCGAGACCAGTGCGCACACTGGTCGTGGCAATCCCCCTGTTGAGAGGAATCAGGTTACGATTATCACCAAAAATCGCAAGGTTTCCCGCTCCGCAGGGCAATTGTCGATACATTTTCCCTCTATCCGGGGGATTGCCACACCAGCGTGCGCGCTGGTTCGCAATGACAGTGTTTTTTTCGGCAACAGCCCGACAAACACCAATATAGGCTATCGGCTTAGAACAGCATCCATGGAAACACCTCACGTTACTACCGTAGGGGCGGCTATCAGCCGCCCGAAAGGGCTCAATCATTGCGCGTTTCCGGCAAAACGGGGTGCTTTGGAAGCCGTAAGGTTTCGGGCGGCTGATAGCCGCCCCTACGGTGGCATCCCAGCAAGTGATTGCTGGATGGTTTGCTGTTTTAACCCGATAACCTGAACACCAATTTGTAGCGCTGATGAAATGCCGTTACCGCAATGCCCAGGCGAGCCAGCCGCAGATGGCGCCGGGGGAGACGTTGCTCCGGGCGTAAGCGAGGGCTTTTTGAAGGCTTTGGATGCCCCGGTAGATGTCCGGCGCGGTACGGCTTGCGGCAACCTTCCGGGAGAGGCTGGACAGCTCCGCCCGCCCGGCAAGGGCCTCCTCCAGGATCTCCAGCCAGCCGGAAATCACGGGAATCAGCGCGTCCCGTTTCCACTTCTCCATGGGAGCCAGAAGATTTGTCAGTCCCAGCGCATCCGAGGAGGAATAGGCGTGTACAAAGGCAGTGGTTTCGGGAGGAATGCTCTGGCCCTCCTCCAGCAGACGCCGCGCCTGGCCCAGAAAGCCGCCGCCGCGGACAGCGGCACGGCGGATTTCCTCCCGGGAAGCCTGGGGGAAGTCCCCCGCAAGCCGGGCTTCCAGCAGCTCCCGGGGGAGCGCCGACAGCTTCAGCTCCCGGCACCGGGAGCGAACCGTGGGCAGCAGCTTTTCCGGGTTGTCCGCCAACAGAAGGAACACCGCGTAAGCAGGAGGTTCCTCCAGAACCTTCAGCAGCGCGTTCTGCCCCTCCAGACCCATGTCCTGGGCACGGGGGAACAGGTAGATCTTGTGATCCGCCTCGTTGGGCTGGATGAATACATCCTCCCGGGCCTGCCGGATCAGCTTCACGGAAATACTCTTATGTTCCGGGTCGTCCACGGTGATAAAATCGGGGTGCAGCCCCTCCAGAACCTTCCGGCAGGGATGGCAAACCCCGCAGGGCTTGTCCCGGCCCTGGCAGAGGATGGCAGCCGCCAGCAGCCTTGCCAGGGTGTGCTTGCCCGAGCCCTCCGGCCCGGTGATCAGATAGCAGTGGGAGCTATGCCCCGTCCGCAGGCTGAGGGCCAGATCACTTTTCAATTGCTCGTTGCCCAAAAGCGCGTCAAAAGACATAAAACCTCCCATTTGGGAGTTGACAGTTGACAGTTGCGGTGTCCCTTCGGGACGATTTGAATCATCGCGAAGCGATTCCATAACTGTCCACTGTCCACTCATTTTTAGCCCCACAGGGCGGAGAGCATGGGGATGACCTGCTTTTTCCGGCTCATGACCCGGGGCAGGAATACCGTGTTCTCTCTGGGGGTGGCGTTGAAGGCCTGGTGGATCGTCTCGTCGTCGCCGATGTACAGGATCTGGGTTCCCTCCAACAGCACGTCCGTCAGCATGAGGATCACCATGGAAAGCCCCTTCTCCTTGGCCACTTTGCGCATCAGCTCCAGGAACTCCTCCCGACGCTGCAGCATACTGGGGCTGTCCACGCAGGTGATCTGAGCCACCGCCAGGTCGTGCCCGGCGATGTGGAACTCCTTGTAGTCCGCGAACAGCAGCTCCCGGGCGGTCTTGTTGCCCACGGAGGCCGAGAAGATCTCCTTGCCCAGCTCGTCTAAGGATACGTTGGCGATCCGGGCCATCCGCTCCGCCGTCCGGATATCCCGGGAGGTGCAGGTGGGGGATTTGAACATGACCGTGTCGGAGATAATGGCCGCGGCCATCATGCCCGCCATCTTTTCGGAGGGCATCAACCCCCGATCCTGGAACATACTGGCGATGATGGTGTTGGTGGAGCCCACGGGTTCGTTGCGGACATAGATGGGATTGGTGGTCTGGATGTCCGCCAGGCGGTGGTGGTCGATGATCTCCAGGATCTCCGCCTCCTCCAGCCCGGGGACGGACTGGGCGGCCTCGTTGTGGTCAACCAGAACCACCCGCTTGCGCCGGGGACGCAGCAGATGGTAACGGGTCAGGACGCCGGCAACCTTCTCGTTTTCGTCCAGAATGGGGTAGCAGTGCTCCCGGAATTTCAGCACCTGCTCGCGCACCTCGTCCAGCCGATCCTCCAGGTGGAAGCAGACCAGATCCTGGGTGCGGCAGATCCGCTCCACGGGGGTGGACTGGAAGATCAGCCGCGCCGCCCGGTAAGCGTCGAAGGGGGTGGAGATGATGCAGGTGGTGGTGGGGTAGCTGCGGAACTCGTCATCCAGCTCCGCCTGGCACAGCACCAGGCAGTTGACGTTCATATCCAGAGCCCGCTTGATCATGTCCGGCTGGTGACCGCAGAAAACCACGCTCTTTTTCCGGTTGAACAGCAGATTTTCCCGGCTCTGGGGCAGGGCGATGGCGATCTCCCCCTCGATGGTATCGGTGCTCTCCCCGGCCTCGTTGAGGATCTTGCCCTCCAGCACGGAGAGTACATTGAACAGCGGCACAGCCTCCAGCACGCCCAGGGTGACCAGGGCCATGTTGTAGCTGGCAACGTCCTCCCTCGAAAGCATTCCGTAGAGGGTGCCGTCCTCGTTGGCCACGGGCAGAGCGGAGATGTTCTTCTGCTCCTGGAGCACCTTCCAGGCGCGGCCCTCGGTAACTGCGCCGCTGAGGATGGGCGGCGTATCAAAATCCAGATCCCGAACCTGGGTGTACATATTGGTGATCCGCTTGGGAGGCTGGAAGCCGAACCGATCCAGCACGATCTGCGTCTCGTCAGAGACGTGGCCCAAACAGGCCGCCTCGTATTCCCGATCCCCCAGGGCGTTTCGCAGAGCCGCGTAGGCCATAGCCGCCACAATGGAGTCCGTGTCGGGATTGCGGTGTCCGGTTACGTAGATGGGATCCATGGGATTTCCCCTTTCTTCTGACAAATGTGCATAGATACATTCTATTATATCCCGAAAAGACCCAAATAGCAAGAGCCCGCCGGGAAAAACTCAGCTTCCCGGCGGATTTTGGGTGGGGATACGCTCCGGAGATCAGGCCTCAGGAAAACGGGAGGACGTGAAATTGGTGTTTGTACGTTCTTTGCTGTCATTGCGAGCCGGGCCACTTAAGCGCACTGGTCTTGCAATGACAGCATTGATTCGCCAAACACCAATGAATCTTTCTCCCCGCAGCTTTACGTCAGTTTATTCAGCAGCTTTACGGCTCCGATGATGACCAGGGTCACAAGAAAGGTGCCGAGATACCCTTCTGCGCAGATGGACAGCGCGGCGCGCAGCAGTTCCAAAGCTTCATTCCTCCTTATGAACGCAAAAAAATCACAGCAGACATATCGGTTTTAGTAAGCTAAACAAATTGTTGTTAAGGCTATCGGCTTAGAACAGCATCCATGGAAACACCTCACGTTACTACCGTAGGGGCGGCTATCAGCCGCCCGAAAGGGCTCAATCATTGCGCGTTTCCGGCAAAACGGGGTGCTTTGGAAGCCGTAAGGTTTCGGGCGGCTGATAGCCGCCCCTACGGTGGCATCCCAGCAAGTGATTGCTGGATGGTTTGCTGTTTTAACCCGATAACCTGAATTGTTGTTTGTAGGGCTGATGACAGGAAAATACCTTCCCCCGGGGGGAAGGGGGACCGCGAAGCGGTGGATGAGGAACGGCGACCGCTGTAGAATGCTGAGTAGTTCCAATTCTTCGAAATTCGTCCAAATGTTGTACCGTAATTCCTACCGCTGCGGAAAATTTCAGGTTTCGCCATTCCTCATCCGCCCCTTCGGGGCACCTTCCCCCCGGGGAAGGTATTGCTTTCCATTAGCCCGACAAACAACAATTTGTAGGATTGCTTCCTCTCTACAGCGCGGCTTTAACCAGGGCGAGGACCAGGCCGCCAGCAATCACGGAGGCGATCTGGCCGGATACGTTGACCCCCACAGCGTGCATCAGCAGGAAGTTCTGGTTGTCCTCCTGAAGGCCTATTTTGTGGACCACCCGGGCGGACATGGGAAAGGCGGAAATCCCCGCCGCGCCGATCATGGGATTGATTTTCTCCCGGAGGAACAGATTCAGAAACTTCGCCAGCAGCACACCCCCAACGGTGTCAAACACAAAGGCCACAAGCCCCAGGCAGATGATCATCAGGGTGTCCCACCGCAGGAAATCCTCCCAGCCCATCCGGGAGGCGATGGTCAGCCCCAGCAGAATGGTAATGAGGTTTGCCAGCACGTCCCGGGCGGTGGCCGTAAGGCTATCCAGCACCCCGCACTCCCGCAGGAGGTTCCCGAACATAAGAAATCCGATCAGCGCCGCGGCCTCCGGGGCCACAATCCCAACAATCACCGTCACCACAATGGGGAACAGGATCCGGGTAAGGCGGGACAGAGGTTTGCTCCGGCAGGTCATCCGGATGCGCCGCTCCGCCGGGGTGGTCAGCAGCCGGATGATGGGGGGCTGCACCATGGGCACCAGGGCCATGTAGGAATAGGCGGCCACCATAATGGCGCCCAGATACCGGCTGCCCAGCTGAGTGGCCACGAAAATGCTGGTGGGGCCGTCCGCCGCGCCGATGATGGAGACGGAAGCCGCATCGGAAAGGGGAAAACCCAGGGCAGAAGCCAACCCCAGGGTGAAGAAGATGCCGAACTGGGCCGCGGCCCCGAAGAGCATGAGTTTTGGATTTACCAGCAGAGGCTGAAAGTCGATCATGGCCCCAATGCCGATGAAGAGCAGCAGAGGGAACAGTTCCGCCCCGGAAATGCCGATTTCAAAGAGTGTGTTCAGGACGTGGCCGGCCCCGCTGCCCTCCGCTCCGGGCAGATTCATAAGGACGGCTCCGAAGCCTATGGGCAGCAGCAGGGCCGGTTCCATTTTCCGGGCGATGGCGAGGTAGATCAGCCCCCCGCCCAGCAGCCACATCCCCACCTGGCCGGGGGTAATGCCGGTGATTGCGCGAAGAATCGTTTCCAAAGCAGGTTCCTCCCCAGGATCGTAAGCCCCCGGAAGGGTGCTCCAACGGAATTGTACCATGGGAGGGAATCGAAGAAATGGGGATTGTGGAAGGAAGGAAAAATTTCCGGGCGGGAGCCCTACCGGGAAAGGTCAGGGGGGTGGGGCTGATTGGCAAATTGGTGTTTACCGCCCCGAAAAACGCTGTCATTGCCACGTCGCTGCGCTCCTCGCAATGACAGTACTTTTTCAGTGCGCCAAACACCAATTTGTCGCTGCGTGAACGGAATCAGACTGTGAACTCGCCGTCCAGGTGTTCCTTGCCGCTGTCGGAAATGTACCAGTGGATTCTGCCCGGGGCCAGGGTGGGGCGAAGGGCGTAATCCCACTGGATCAGGGCCTCCTCCGGGATGGGCAGGCGTGCTTCCCTGCTTTCTCCGGGGGCCAACAGGAACTTGTCGAAGCCCACCAGCTGTCTCCGGCGGGAGGTGGCAACCCCCTGGAGCCGGTGGATATACAGCTGGGGCACAGCCCAGCCGGGACGGTCGCCGGTGTTGGTCACCCGGAAGCAAACCTCACGGCATTCGCCCTCCGGGGAGGACACCAGGGAATACTGGAACCGGGTATAGCCCAGGCCCGCGCCGAAGGGGTACTTGGGCAGGGCCGCGCCGTCGTAGTAGGCCATGGGGCGGTAGGAATCCTTGGGATTGTAGTACACGGGCAGCCGGGCAGCGTCGTCGGGCAGGGACACGCTGAGCCGTCCGGCGGGCTCGATGTCCCCCAGCAGCAGTCCCGCCAGGGCGTCGCCTCCCGTGGGGCCGGGGTAGAAGCTGCACACGATGGCATCGCTGACGCGGTCAATGGTTCCCATCTCGTAGGGCCGTCCGGCGATCAGCACCGTGACCAGGGGCTTGCCGGTTTTCTTCAGCAGCTCCAGCAGACGAAGCTGTTCCCCCGGCAGACGCAGGGAGGCGTTGTCCACATTCTCCCCGCAGTCCATGGTGATGTGCTCCTGGCTTTTCAGCGCGCCGTTGGTGTCAAATTCCCCCGCGATGGCGAAGCGGCTGGAGCTGCCCCCCACAGCGGCCACGATCACATCGCAGTCCCGGGCCAGATTCACCGCTTCCTTCAGAAGCTCCTCGTCGGAGCCGAACATGGGGCAGCCGGGGTGATACAGGATCTTCGCCCCCAGCTTTTCCAGCCCCAGGCGGAGGGTCGTGCCCTGGCGCACCGGCGGGGTGTAGTCGCCCAACTGATTGTAGATGGCATCAGCGTTGGGGCCGATGAGGGCGATTTTCTGAGCCCGATTCAGGGGCAGCGCCCCGGCCTCGTTTTTCAGGAGCACGGGGGTCTGCTCTGCCAGGCGCTTGACCTGGGGGTAGTTTTCGGCGTTGTAGGATTGCCAGTGGTCGGTCTCCGGAACGAAGGGATTTTCGAAGAGGCCCCGGCGGAATTTCAGGGTGAGGATTCGTCTGCAGGCCCGGTCGATGGCGCTTTCCTCCACCAGACCCCGTGCCACCGCCTCCTCCAGGCGGCCGAAGGCAGTATCCCACAGTCCTAAGTCCACCCCGGCATTCAGGGCAGCCGCGCCGGAGGCCACCCGGTCCCCAGTGACCGCGTCCAGCTGGTCGATGGCTACGCCGTCGGACATGACAAAGCCCGCAAAGCCGTATTCCTCCCGCAGAAGATCGGTCAGCAGGGCGGGGTTTGCGTGGCAGTAGATGCCGTCAATCTCGTTGTAGGCCGCCATGAAGCTGGTGACTCCCGCCTCCACGCAGGCTTTCACCGGGGGCAGGTGGATTTCCCGCAGTTCATGGGGGCCGATCCGGGCCGCGCTGGCGTTGACGCCGCCGGTGGTCTCCCCCTGGCCGCACAGGTGCTTGGCGGTGACCTCCACCCCCTGGCTCTGGATGCCGGTGACCACCGCCCGCGCCATTTGGGAGGCAAGATAGGGATCCTCCCCGAAGCATTCCTCGCTGCGGCCCCACCGGGGATCCCGCAGCACGTCCAGAGCGGACACCAGGGCCAGGTCAATGCCCATCGCTTTCAGCTGTTTGCCGCAGACCTCCGCCGCGGCCTTCAGCAGCTCCGGGCTGAAGCTGCAGCCCACGGCCAGGTTGACGGGGAGCAGATAGCCGTCCAGGGCCTGGTGACCGTGGGGACATTCGGAGCTGAGCAAAACCGGAATGCCCAGCCGGGAGTGGTCGAGGACGTATTTCTGCACAAGGTTGGTAGCCCTGGGAGAGAGCGTCCCGGTAAGGCCGGTGTCGAAGTTCTTCCCCGACCAGGGATCCGCCCGGTGGAGGCCGTAGAGGGCTCCCAGGCCGGAGTACCGCTCCACCTCCTGACAGAATTCCTCTGTGAGGGTCAGTTCCTCACCCTTCCGTTCAAAGCAGGAAAAGCCGTAGAGCCGCTGGTTCAACTGGCCCACCTTCTCCCGCAGCGTCATCCGCCCCAGCAGATCCTCCGCCCGGGCCTCCGGGGACAGAGCGGGATTTTGATATGGATACATAGAATACCCCCATTTCTGAATTCAGAATTGACAATTGACAATTATGTGCCGCAACCCTGTCTTTCTGAAAGTATTGTCCTGTTTTTTGACCGCAAATACTATGTTTTGTGCTTATCGGGTTAACTCAGCTGTATAACAAATTGGTGTTTGTAGGGGTGATGACAGGAAAATACCTTCCCCCGGGGGGAAGGGGGACCGCGAAGCGG
>CAMFFO010000077.1 GCA_945949735.1 uncultured Clostridia bacterium
TCAACCGGGGGATTGCCACGACCAGTGTGCGCACTGGTCTCGCAATGACAGGAAATTGGGAGTCAGCCCGACAAATACCAATTTATCAGCATATTCCGAAAAAGAAGGCGGGAGAAACCGGTTGGTTTCTCCCGTTTGCGTTATGTAAGGTTCAGCTTTTTGTCTGCCAGGAAGTGCATCAGGAAGTACCCCGCCACGGCCACGACCAGCAGAAGGACGGCGTTGGAGCCAAACAGGCCCATGATCCATCCGGCATTCGCCTCGGCGGCAAAAGCCATCGCCAGGGAGCAGATGCCGGATACAAAGGAGATCACCAGGTTGATGCCGTAATAGCAGCCCACGGCGGCGAGAATCTTGTGCTTCTTCGCAATCACGGAGCCGATGGTCACGCTGAGCATCAGCACCACGATCTCCGCCAGGAAGCCCGCCGGGATATTGACCAGCGAGACCCAGAGATACTTCATTTCCTCCCTGCGGACGATTTCCGAGAACATCTGCGGGATCTGGGGAAGCAGCTCCCAAAGGGCGGGGAAAAAGCCCTCCACACCCGAAAAGCCCACCAGCAGCCACACAGGTACGCACAGGCAGACGGTCAGGCCCAGCAGCACCATGCCGATAACGGTGTTCAGCAGAGAGGACAGCAGGATCTGGTGGGTGGTGACGGGCAGGGTGAAGGTCAGAAAGCCCTCATCCGTAAAGCGGCTCCTGTAAAAGCGCCAGATGTGCAGAAACAGTCCCGCCACGCCGCAGACGCAGATGGAGAGGATGCAGGCGATCATTGCCATAACGTTTACCATGATCAGAAGGGTGGATTCGCGGTTGTAGTCGCTGGCCCAGATCAGATACCGCATGGTTGCGCCTCCCGCCAGGGCCGCGCCCAGGCAGATAGAGCACAGCAGGCCCAGCATCCCCCGGGTGGCCCGCCAGTCATATTTCAGCAGTTTGGAATACATTTGAACACCTCCCGGAACAGTTCATCCAGAGATTTACCGGTCTCCTCCCGGATTTCGTCGGCGCTTCCCCGGCGGATCACCTGACCCCGGTGGAGGAACAGGAATTCGTCCAGCACCCGCTCCACGTCAGCAATCAGGTGGGTGGAGATCAGCACCGTTGCGCTGGGGTCGTAGTTTGTGATGATGGTATTGAGAATATAGTCCCGGGCCGCCGGATCCACGCCGCCGATGGGCTCGTCCAGCAGGTAGAGCCTTGCCCGGCGGGACATGACCAGCACCAGCTGCACCTTCTCCTGGTTGCCCTTGGAGAGCGTCCCCAGCCTGACATCCGGGGAGATGCCCAGGGCTGTCAGCATTCCCTCCGCCCGGGGACGGTCAAAGTCCAGGTAAAAATCGCCGTAGAAGTCCAGCAGCTGGCGGATCTTCTGCCCCTTGGAAAAGGCGGGGCGGTCGGGAAGGTAGGATACCACCGCCTTGGTGGCGGGGCCGATCCTTTCGCCGCAGATGCGGATTTCTCCGGAGGTGGGCGTCAGCAGCCCCGCCGCCAGCTTGATAAAGGTGGTTTTTCCGCTGCCGTTGGGCCCCAAAAGGCCGATGATCTTTCCCTGGGGCAGCTCCAGGTCAAGCCCGTCCAGAGCCGCCGCGCTGCCGTAGCGTTTGGTCAGGCCCCGGGCTGTGAGTACCGTTGACTCCATCAGATTTCCTCCTCTTTGTTTTCCAGTTTTTTCAGCAGCTCCGCCGCCTGGGCGGGGCGGATGCCGAATACGGCGAATCGCTCCGCGCATTCCCGGGCCAGCTCGGCCAGGGTATCCTCCCGAAGGGAGGAAAGCACCGCCTGATCCTGGGTGACGGTGCGGCCGGTGGTTCCGCCGCTGACCAGAAGGCCCTCCCGCTCCAGCTCCGTCAGGGCCCGCTGCATGGTGTTGGGGTTCACCTGGGCCTCTGCGGCCAGATCCCGCACCGAGGGAACCTTCCCCCCTGGGGGCAGCTCCCCCCGGAGGATCGCTCCCCGGATCAGGGAAATGATCTGCTGATACACCGGCCGATCCCCCGAAAACTTCCAGTTCATAGGCACCTCCTTGTGTTACTGTATTAGTGCATTAGTACAATAACACAGGGAAGGGGTTTTGTCAAGCAATTTTTCCATAACCGGAAGGAAAACGGACGGTGAAGGATAGACGCCAATTTTCCGGTTAACCCGATATGCCCATCACGGAATGCAAAAATCCCGCTGTTCAGAGCTGAAACAGCGGGATTTGTGTTGTAAAAGTATTAGGAAATGTGCTTATCGGGTCAACTCAGCAAGGCGGAAAAGCGGTGTTTGCCGGGATGCGATCGTAGGGGCGGCTAATAGCCGCCCGCAGCCTTCCGGTTCTGACAGCACTGCGTTCTAACGGAAATACGTAAGAATTGGAACGTCCCGGGCGGCTGATAGCCGCCCCTACGGTGGCGTTTGCAGCCTTTCAGGCGCCAATTTATCTGGAAGCTGAGTCAAGCTGATAAGCACATTACAGTATCCATCGATTATCAACAATCGCTACAACAACCTTTTATTTTGAATGAATCTACATGAGATCAGTCGAAAACGCAGCGTTTTTTCGTCGTTTCATCGATATTTCCTGCAAGACGATTCATTCTCATGTGTTTTTACAGAAAAATGCACATTTTTTCTAAAACCTATGCAGTCAGCTAATTGTTTTTACCGTTTTTGACGCTTATTATATTATTAACCCTACCTCAAAAATGAAAAGGAGATGGAATTATGAGGAAAATTTTATGTTAGTGTCTTGTACTCACATTATGTCTGTGCCTTTGTTCCTGTAAGTCCTCTGACTACAAGAAGGCGATGTCGCTCTATGAAGCTGGAGAATATGAGCAAGCAATTGCTGCCTTTGAAGCATTGGCAGATTATAAGGACAGTGTACAAAAAATCGACGAGTGCAAGTATGGTGCTGCTGTAGCCTTAATGGAGTCTGGCAATTACGAAGAAGCAATCGCAGCTTTCGAAGCGATGGGCGAATACAAAGATTGCCCCCAGAAGATTGAAGCATGCAAAACCGCTATTCTCGACATTCGATATGACGAAGCAATTGCCCTGATGGATGGTACGGATGTTGTAGCAGCCTATGAAGCACTGGCGGCATTGTGCGGTCATAAAGACAGCAACAAGAAGGCTGCTTCTCTCTACGATGAATACTTTGCTGTCAAGAGTAAGTCTTTGAGAGATGGCGACATCTTCTATTTCGGCAGTTATGAGCAGGATAACAACAGAGCTAATGGCAAAGAACCGATAGGCTGGATCGTAATTGATGATGGTAGCAGCTATCTTTTGATCAGTCAATACGGGCTTGATTGCTATCCCTTCGATTGGGGAGCTAATTCGGTTTGGGAGTGTTCCGATATTCTTGAATGGTTGAACACTTCTTTCCTGGATTCCGCATTCACGGAACATGAACAGTCCAGGCTTGGTTCTTGGAACGATGGGATGGGTGACTTTAGGCGTTACAAGGTCTCCCTACTTAGTGCAGAAGAAGTAGAAACCCTCCTTTCTGATCAAGAAGCAATCGGAGAGAGTACAGCATATGTAAGAGCACAGAATGGAACTGTGGAAGGCAGTGCCTGGTGGTGGACGAGAACAGATAAAATCCTTCACAAGGGTTATGCTGAATCGGTTTTACAGGGAAAAATTACCGGCGCAAAAATGAATGCGGATATGATTGCCGTACGCCCTTTGATTATGCTTTATTTAGGATAACGGTAACGAACGGGATAAGCATTTGAGCAATACCACACGAACTGCAACTTAAATTAACGACAAAAGAAGGAGTATTTCTGCTATGAAAAAGAACTATAAAATCATTGCGATGATTCTGATGATTATCAATGTCTTTACCGCATTCATCCCTACCTACTTTTATGAAGAGGTATGGAAATACATCGGGCCAGGCCATGGTAGACAAACTGCAAAACTTGGAATCAGTATGTTTGATGTCAATACGGATTATATTGCCCACCATGGACCCGTTTACACATTTTCCTGCATTGTGGCCATTTGCTGGGTGATCTGCATTGGCGCTATTCTCTATTCCATTATCCGTGGTAAGGATCATAAGCTGATCTGGTTCTCTCCCTGCATCACCCTGGTTCCTTTCTTCTTATTTTCTGAATGTGTGAAGCGCGCAGAATACAATTGGAGTAATGGCGGTGGCTTTACCAGCTATTCCATCAACTGGATGTTCTATGTCAGTCTTGCATTGCAAATTTGTGCAGCTGCTTTGATGATAATTGCAATGACAGGCAAGGAACTTCCCTTCTCCCTCCCTAAGTCCACACCTAAGGTCAGCGAGGCTGATGAATTGGCCAAATACAAGGAACTGCTGGACAAGGGCGTCATTGCCCAGGAAGAATTTGATGCAAAGAAAAAGCAGATTCTCGGTCTGTAAACAAACAGGGTGCCAATTTCGGCACCCTGTCTTTCTGTCTCATAGGCAAAGCGAAAATAGGCACGCAGACATTTGAGAATATTGTTGGTGTAGGCGGCAGTCAGTTTCTTGCTGAGAAGGTACTGAACATAATGCTTGATGTGAAGGGTATAGACTTCCTCCACTTCTGTGATGCCATGATGCTTCTCTGCGTAGATCAGGAAATTCAGGGTATTGTTGTAATATCCCTTGAATAGGCTATCGGCTTAGAACAGCATCCATGGAAACACCTCACGTTACTACCGTAGGGGCGGCTATCAGCCGCCCGAAAGGGCTCAATCATTGCGCGTTTCCGGCAAAACGGGGTGCTTTGGAAGCCGTAAGGTTTCGGGCGGCTGATAGCCGCCCCTACGGTGGCATCCCAGCAAGTGATTGCTGGATGGTTTGCTGTTTTAACCCGATAACCTGATCCCTTGATTGTTCGATCGGTCAATCGCCGAAGCTGACAATCCAATTTGAACTCTTCTAAACAGTGTTTTGCTAACAAAAAATACCACTCCTTTGCCATTTGTTGACAAAAAAGTGGTATTTTCAAACTTCCTGACTTAAAAAGTGGTGTATGTCACAACTCGTAAAAATAGATCCTTAAAAACCATTCAAAAAGTTGCGATAACTCCGAAAATGAAGGTAAACAGCGGCGTTTTAACGACGCGAATTACTCTTCCCAGTTGTGCCACACGTTCTGCACGTCGTCGTCGTCCTCCATGATGTCGATGAGCTTCTCCATCAGGGCGGCCTGTTCCGGGTTCAGGGACTGGTAGTTCTGGGGCACCATTTCGATCTGGGCGGAGGCGAAGGTGTACTTGGAGAGCTTGGCGACCACGTCGTTGAAGTCGTCGGGCAGGGTGTAGATGGTGAAGCAGTCGTCCTCGGCCTCGAAATCATCGGCTCCGGCCTCCATGGCGTCCATCATGACCTCTTCCTCGTCCAGCTCCTCCTCGGAGTTGTCGATGACCAGCACGCCCTTCTTGTCGAAGGACCAGCTGACGCAGCCGTTGGTGCCCAGGTTGCCGCCGAACTTGTCGAAGTGGTGGCGCATATTGCCCGCGGTGCGGTTGCGGTTGTCGGTCATGGTCTCCACGATCACCGCCACGCCGCCGGGGCCGTAGCCCTCGTAGGTGATGGTCTCGTAGTTGTCGCTGCTGCCGCCGCCGGCAGCCTTCTCCAGGGTGCGCTTGATGTTGTCGTTGGGCATATTGGCTGCCTTGGCCTTGGTGATGACCGTGGCGAGCCGGGAGTTGTTGGCGGGATCGGTGATGCCGCCGCCCTCCTTCACGGCCACGATCAGCTCCTTGGCGATCTTGGTAAAGGCCGCGGCACGCTTGGCGTCCTGGGCGCCCTTGGTTTTCTGGATGTTATGCCATTTGGAATGTCCGGACATAAATGTATCTTCCCTTTCTGGAGTTTATTCAAAAATTCAATCTATTGTAGCATTATTCTGTGAAAAAATCAACCGATGGTCAGAAGAATTTCATGCAGTCGTGGTGGGCTTCGGAGATTTTTACGGCAATTTCCGGGAACGCGGCGGCGATTTGCTCCTTCAGGTACGCGCAAACGGGATTTTCCGTGGCAAAGTGGGTGGCGTCAATGAGGTTCAGGCCCACTTCCTGCGCGCCCCAGAACTGGTTGTACTTGACGTCGGAGGTCACCAGGGTGTCGCACCCGGCGGCAGCCGCCTCGCCAATGCCCCCCGCGCAGGCTCCACCGCCCACGGCCACCTTCCGGACGGGTTTCCCGCCGGAAACATAGCGAAGCCCATCGCAGCCCAGGCGGGTTTTCACCGTGGCGAGGAAGGCTTCCAGAGGCTGCTCCGGAACATTACCCATGCGGAGCAAACCCCATTCCCGGCCCTGGGCGTCCGTGCCCATGGGGGTGATGACCCGGGCGTCGGACAGGCCCAGAGTGCGGGCAAGGCAGTCGTTGACGCCCCCGGGGGCGCAGTCCAAGTTGGTGTGGGCGTTGACGGCGCTGATGCCGCTGCGGCACAGGAGCCGGACGCAGCGGCCCACGGAGGTTTCGTCCGTGACGCTTTTCAGCGGGTCGAAGATCAGGGGGTGGTGGGTGACAATGAGCTGGGCGCCCCAGCGCTCCGCCTCCCGGCACACATCCTCAAAGGGGTCCAGGGCCACAAGAACCCTGGATACCGGCGTGTCCCGGCTGCCGCAGAGCAGCCCCACATTGTCCCAGTCCATTTTCATGGAGGGAGGGGCCTGGGTGTCCAGGAAGGAAAGAATATCGGCAACAGTTGGCATAAGCGTACCTCCGGTGAAGGGATGGGGAAAGACAAAATTGGTGTTTGTCGCTTTGTTCCAAGTATCCTGTCATTGCGAGAGAGTAGCGCACACTGGTCGTGGCAATCCCCCAACAATTCAGGTCGGTTTGTTAGGGCGTTTGTCCGTTTTCTGTACATTTCCCCACCAACCGGGGGATTGCCACGCCAGTGTGCGCACTGGCTCGCAATGACAGCTAGTTTCGAATCTCTGTGGCTTGGCCCTCCAGCTCTTGGAGGGCCCGGTGTTTTTCGGGGTTATCCTGGTGGGCCAGGGGGATGCGCAGACCGTTGAGAACATAGTCCCGGTACTCTGCGTAGAGTTCCGGCGGGTTATTCCGGGCGGCGGGGGAGAGATACCAGCCTCCCGGTGTGAGCCGGGGAGCGGTGGGGTTCCAGAGGGCCCGGATGACGGTATAGAGGAATTTCCCGTCCCGGAGGATGGTCTCCCGGTCGATGGCCCAGCCGGTGTCGGACAGATACCGGCGAAGCAGGGGCGTTTTGGACTGGCACTGGAGCACCAGGGTATATTTTTCGCTTCGAAGCCAGGGGGCGGCGCTCAGAATGGATACCATGGTGTCGCCGCCCATACCGGCACAGATGAGGCAGTCAAAATCACGGGGGATCTGCTGCACCCCGTCGGAGCGATAGAAGGACATCCGCTCCCGGACACCGTAGCGCGCCGCATTGTGCAGGGCGGATTGAAGCGGCGCTTCGTTGATGTCCGAGGCGATGACCTGCTCCGCGATGCCGGACCGGATCAGGTGGATAGCCAGATACCCGTGGTCGCAGCCCACGTCCGCCGCCCGGCGGCAGGGAGGAACCAGGTCGGCACAGGCAAGCAGCCGGGGAGAAATGGGGAGCTTCATGGGCACACCTCCTTGGAGCGTGGGGAAAGCTTGACGTAGTTGACAGTGGATAGTTTTGGTATCCCCTTCGGGGATGATTAAAAAAGACAGTCAGGTGCGCACGGCAGTCCGATAAATTGGTGTTTAAAGATTTCAAACGTATTTCATTTCTACCGTAGGGGCGGCTATTAGCCGCCCGAAACGTTACGGTTTCTGAGCATTTTCGATAGAACGTGTTGCTTTCACAGACGAAAGCAACGCGGGCGGCTAATAGCCGCCCCTACGGTGGCATCTCACCAAACACTATTTTATCGTTGCGCTGAGTTATATCGTTATGCGGCTTAAAATGCAAAAACGCCATCCCGGCGAACCGGGATGGCGTTTGCCGGTGTGGGATCAGGCGTTCTTGCTGGCTTCCTCGGCCTCGTAGGCCTCCAGGAAGTGGTTCAGCTGGGCCAGGAAGGAGTCGCACTCGATGCCGTGAACCATGCAGGCCTCTTCCACGGTCTCTCCCCGGGAGGAGGGGCAGCCCAGGCAGTGCATACCGATGGCAAAGAACAGGGGCGCGGCCTGGGGCGCGACGTCCAGAATGTCCCCGATGATGGTTTCCTTTTCAATTTTAACAGCCATAATGATGACCTCCTGTTTGTTTCTTCCCGTATTATAACCGGGGAAGCGGGAAAAAACAAGAGGGGGAAGGCGGTTTTTTCACCGATTTTGGGACTGGAGGGAACAGAGCGACAAATTGGTGTTTAGCACACAACCTCAAGCAACAGAAAACCCTGTCATCCTGAGCGAAGCGCAGCGAAGTCGAAGGATCTTGGCACTGAATTTACCCGAAAGCGAAACAAAATGCGTAGATCCCTCGACTCGCTGCGCTCGCTCGGGATGACAGCCTTCTTTGTGTAAACACCAATTTATCTGTCTGTTGCTCCTGAAAATGGACAAAGTTGACTTTGTTGGGAAAAACGAGTATAATACAATTACATTACTATGGACTACTATGGATTTATGGCAGGTATTAAGAACATGGCAACAAAAAAGCAAAACGAACAGTACGGAAATTCCAGCATCTCCATGCTGAAGGGCGAGGATCGGGTGCGCAAACGTCCGGCGGTGATCTTCGGCTCCGACGATCTGGAGGGCTGCAAGCACGCGGTATTTGAGATCCTTTCCAACGCCATCGACGAGGCGAGAGAAGGCCACGGGGATACCATCCTGGTCACCCGCTACGAGGATCTGTCCGTTGAGGTGGAGGACTTCGGACGGGGCTGTCCCGTGGACTACAACGAGAAGGAAAAGCGCTACAACTGGGAGCTGGTGTTCTGCGAAATGTACGCCGGCGGCAAATACGGCGAAAATGGGGAAAACTATGAGTATTCCTTAGGGCTAAACGGCCTGGGCTCCTGCGCCACCCAGTACGCCTCGGAATTCTTTGACGCGGTCATCCGACGGGACGGCTATAAATACACCCTCCACTTTGAGAAGGGCCGGAACATCGGCGGCCTGAAAAAGGAGCCAACCGACCGGAAAAAGACCGGCTCCTGCTTCCACTGGAAGCCGGACAAGCAGGTGTTCACGGACATCAACATTCCCGTGGAATATTACCGGGACGTGCTGCGCCGCCAGGCGGTGGTGAACAAGGGGCTGACCTTTCAGTTCCGCAACCAGGTGGGGGGGAAGTTCGAAACCGAGGAATATTGTTACGCCGACGGCATCCGGCAGTATATTGAGGAGCTGGTTGGGGACAATGCCTTTACCATGCCCGTGTACTGGGAGACCGAGCGCCGGGGCCGGG
>CAMFFO010000078.1 GCA_945949735.1 uncultured Clostridia bacterium
AATGACAGCAAGTATTCGACAAACACCAATTTGTCGTACTGCTGAGTTAACCCGACAAGCACATTCCACATTACAGCAATGACCGGCGTTTGCGAATACGCGTCAGCTCCCAGATACCCAGGGCAGCCCCCACGCCCCAGCGCAGAAACCAGGCCTTTTGTATCAGGAACACCCCTCCGACTGCCAGCAAATATACGGCCAGGTGTCCCGCCCACATCCGGATTCCGAAGGGGTAGTCCCCCTTGCCGAGGAAATACCGGGTGTAGCCGTAATGAAGGAGGAGCTGCAGCCCGTGGGAAATGGTGGTGGCCAGGGCCGCGCCCAGCATCCCACAGCGGAGGATCAGCACATAATTCAGCGCCAGATTCATCAGGGAACAACTGACGGTAATCGCCGCCACCGCTTTCGTTTTCTTCCGGCTGTATTCGTAGTTTACCGGGAAGGTGCACAGAAAATTCAGGTAATACCCGGTTGCAAACAGAGGGATCAGACTGGCGCCGTCCCAGAAATCCCGGCCGGCGTAAAGGCGGAACACCTCCGGCGCCAGCAGCACGAAGCCCATGGACAGTACGGTGAACAGTTCCAGGAAGGTTCTCGCGCTTGATTTCAACTGATCCCGGGCTCCGTTTTTGATGTCATCAAAGAAAAAGGGCACCCAGGTGTTGTTCAGGGAGTGGAAAATAGTGAACAGCACATTGCAGAAGGTATATGCCAAGCCGTACATTCCCACGCTGCTGTTATCCAAAAGCTGCTGAAGCATGACCTGGTCGCTTTGACTCAGGATCAGATCCGACAGATTGTAGAACACCAGCGGCAGGCACAGCGACAGGCAGAATTTCCAGTAACCGGGGTTCCAAAGGGTTTTTCCGTTCCAGAGAATAAAGCAGCAGAATACGATTCCCAGGATTCCGTAAACAAGCCCGTTGCCCAGAATGCGACCCATATACCGGCTTTCCTGAGGAAAACTCAGCACCAGAGCCAGAGAAACAGCAACTGTGGCCAGCGTGGTTCCCGCCGACAGAGCAAAATTTTTCCCGGCCTTGAACTCATAGGTGAATTTATTGCCCATGAAACTGGTAACAAAGGAACCAAAGGAATGCAGGAGCATCAGCGGAATCAGAATCCGGGGCAGCCGAAGTGCCGAGGCCACGCTCCCGCCAAAGGGTACCATCATCGCGCCAAACACCAGGAAGCAAAGAACCGACAGGCTCATGACAGAGGATTGGTATTTTTTTTGATCCTCTTCCGGGTATTCCAGGCGGGCGTTGGCCAGGGTTCCCTGGGTCTGCAGAGGGATGGTCACAGCTCCCACCCGGGCCCAGATGTTGTAGACGGAAAGCACGCCGTAACCACTGGTGCCCAGCAGGCGGGAGAACACCGGAGCGGTGAAAACAGAGATTCCCCGCAGAAGGATATTGCTCAGAAAATTAAAAAACGCGATTTTGTTTTTGCTTTTCATGGATACTCCATTTATCTTCCCAGGTGGTAGAGCTTCCGCAGGGGGCCATAAGCGTTTGCGCAGATCAGGAGCCAGGTAAGCCGCTGCTGAGCGCGGGGAAAGGGGCTCGTCAGCAGGAAAGGCACAAAACTCCGAAGCTCCCTCAGCAGCCCCTGATATTCCGCGGCGAACTCCTTTTTCACATCTCCTCCCGCCAAATCCATACGCTGGAGGGTGTGTCCCAGTTGACACACATGGAAATATTCCGCCCGTTTCCCAAGGGCGGGATGATTTATCCGGATATCCTCCAGCATCGCCCGGGAATGCTGGCTGGCGTGGAGATTCTTCGCCGAGAAGCCCGCCATGGTAATGCTTCCGGGCCGGTGAAAATAGTTGTAGAGGGGCTTATTCAGCATGCCCACACGTCCGGCATCCAGGGCAATCCGGTAGGTGGTGGGCAGATCCTCACAGATTTTTCCAAGGGGGTAACGGATTTCCCGGAACAGGGTATGGTGGTACAGCTTGTCCCAGGCGGCGGAGTCCACATTGTCCCAAAGGAAAATCCGTCCGCACAACTCCTCCCCGGAAATAACCTCCCGTTCAGGCGGGCACAGACCCACGGTCTTTTCCCCGGTTCTGCTGCTGATATCAAAACGTCCGGCGCAGACCAGCTTCACCTTCTCTGCCAGCGCCATGTCCAGAAGCGCTTCGTAGGTTTCCGGCTCGATCCAGTCGTCGCTGTCCACAAACCCAATGTATTCTCCCCGGGCCGCGTCGATGGCGGCGTTTCTGGCGCTGCTTAGTCCCCCGTTTTCCTTGTGGATCACCCGGATTCTGGAATCCCGGGCGGCGTATTCATCGCAGATCGCCCCGCACCGATCCGGGGAACCGTCATCCACCAGGAGGATTTCCAGATTCCGGTAGGTTTGTCCCAGAATGGAATCCACGCACCGGGCGAGATATTCCTCCACCTTGTACACAGGCACGATCACACTGATCAGCGGGCTTTCCTCCCTGGCTGTTTCTCCCATACCTGATATCTCCTTCTGTACAAATTCGAATCGTCAAATTGGTGTTTGTCGAGATGCCACCGTAGGGGCGGCTATTAGCCGCCCGCTTTTGTTTCGTCAACGAAAGTGCTTCCGTTTATCGGAAACGCTCAGAAACTTGAACGTTTTCGGGCGGCTAATAGCCGCCCCTACGGTAGCAATGCAACGTGTTTGGAAATCGACAAACACCAATTTGTCTGTCTACCTTCCGCTGTCTTCAATCTCCCTGTAAATCCCCAGCAGATCTTCCAGGTTCTTCCCGGGATCGTGGGTTATCCGGGCGTGCTCGGACGCGGCGCGGCCCATGGCCTCCGCCCGGTCTCCCATGGCAAATAGCTGTTTGATACAGTGTGCCAGCATATAGGGGGCGGTGGACTGATAGGTCAGTCCTTCCCTGCCGCTTTTCAGCATGGTGGTCACGCCGCCCACATCCGCCGCCACACAGGGAGTCCCCAGCAGCATGGCCTCCCCCAGAGAATTGGGGGAATTTTCAATGGTGGAGGGAAGCGCAAACACATGGGCCTTGAGATACTGCTCCTTCATCCCCTCCGGGGAGAGCTTCCCCAAAAACTCGATTTTATCCGTCAGGCCGTACTGCTCGGCCATATTTTTCAGGTATTTATGGTAATTGTCCTGGTGGAGCAGCCCTTTGCTGTCCAGATTCAGGAAATCCTTCCCCGGAACCGCAAGGGCGGCGTCCGGGTATTCCTTGATCACCTCTGCCAGAGCCTCCAGCAGATAGTGGAAGCCCTTCACGGGATACACGCAGCTGGACGCGAAGATCCGGTGCTTTTGGCAACCCGAATAGCTCCACTGTCCCTCATAGAAAGGTCCCCGCAGGGTCTCGTTGCAGAAATGGTACCGGGCCTGGGGCGCAAGCATTTTCGTACAGGCCAAATCCCAGGGCGTTCTTCCGATGACGTGCCGTGCTTTTTGCAGGGCCTGAACTTCCAGCGCGCCCCGCTTTTCGTAGACCCGCTGCTGTCCCAGAATACTTTCCCGCTTCAGAAGGTCATGGAACGTATACTGCCGCTGAACCTGCACCGGCACGCCCTCGGCATAATGCCGGGCATATACCGAGCAAAGCCCCTGAATACTGATAACACACCGTTCCTCCATCCCCAGCTTTTCGGCGGCGTTCATCATGGCCAGGGTGTGAGCATATTCCGTTCCCCAGATGTGGATCACATCCGGACGGTATGTTTTCAGTTCCTCCAGGAAAAATGCCTCCACCTCCGGCAGATACCGGTAGGGCTCTCTGTCCCGAAAGGCGGCGAAGCTGCAATTATCATCCAGGCTTCCCCGTTGATTTTCCCCCCGGCAGAGAATCCGAATATTCATTCCCTGCTCCCGCAGGTCACTGAGCGCATGATCCAGCCAATTGGCACTGCCCTCTTTTCCCGTGGCGGCTTTGCGCACAGCACTGGGCATCATATTGCACACCCACATCAGTTTCATGTGGCTGCCTCCTCTCACGATACCTGTTTTTTGCCACGAAGTGCTTCTCTCACGCGATAGGCTAAGCGCACCAGGGCGAAATATAACTTGCTGAGTTTGGGGCTTTTCGACCAGGCGATGCGCAGCTTCTGGAAGGTCAGGGCCATAAGGAGTTTGTATTTCAGCCTTTCGCCCCGTGGGAAATACCGCTCCTCCAGCCGCTTCTGATCCTCACGGTTGCGCCGGATGTGCTCCGGCTTGGCGCTCTCGCCGCCCCCCTTGTAATCGGCGATCACCGTATCCAGATACCGGGGAGAAATTCCCCTTTCGCACACCAGATACCACATTAGCTCCCGATCCGCGATGATCCGATAGGAGCAGTCGTAAGGATGCTGCCGCAGCACATCCGCCCGGTAGACCATAGCTTGGTGACAGATCATGGTCCGGTAACAGGTCATCCGGGTAATGGTTTTGGGGTAAGCCCGAACCTGTCCCGTGGGCCGGTTATAGCAATTTCCGTAATAGACAGGGCCCATTTCCTCCCCGATTCCGTCGGCAATCTCCTTCAAAACACCGGGGGAATAAAAACGATCCCCGCAGTTCATAAAAATCAGGTAGTCCCCCAGGGCCTCCTCCACCGCCTGGTTCATGGCATCATAAATCCCGGTGTCCTTTTTCTGAATCAAGCGGATTCTCTCATCCTCCGGCAATTGTTCCGTACTGCCATCCGTGGAAAAGCCGTCCTTCACCAGAATTTCAAAGCAATCGTAGCTCTGACCCAGAGTACTGTTCACCGTATCGATTAAATCCTGTCCGGCGTTAAGGCAGACCGTGACAATGCTGAATTTGATCATTCCGTATCCCTCCGGAGGACTTTCTCTACCCCCGCTCAAAAATTTCCTGATGTACCCTTGCCATGTTCTCGATGGTATAGGGCCGCACCTTCTCCAGGGCCGTGGCGCCCATCCGCTCACACTGTCCGGACAGGGCAGTGTTCATCTTCTCCGTCAGGGCGTCCGCGTCTCCAACGGGGACGATGTAGCCGGTGACTCCATCCTCCACCAGTTCCAGGCCCGCCACGCACCTGTCCGTGGTGATTACCGGCAGGCCGAAAGCCATAGCCTCGTTCACCACCAGTCCCCAGATATCCTCCCGGGTGGGCAGCACAAACAAGTCCGCCGCCTGGTAGTATTTCACCAGGGTCTCCTTCTTCTTGAAGCCCTCGAAGTGGATGTTCTTCAGCCCCAGTTCCCGGCACAGATTCAAATAATCCTCCGTAGGCTCTCCGCCCACAATGTAGATACCCGTATCCGGGGCAAGCTGCGCGGCGGCCTTCATCAGCACATCAAAGCCCTTCCGGTGGATAAACTGTCCGATGGAGAGAATCACCTTATCCTCTTCCATGCCCAGCTCCCGACGGAATTCCAGTTTGCGCTCCCGACTCACCGGCTCCTTCAGAATATCCGCTTCAAAAAGGGACGAGAAGGGGTACTCCCGCACCTTTTCCCGCTTTGCTCCGTAGTGAACCAGGTAGTCCGTGGTGGCCTTTCCGGTGCTGAGCCAGCCGGCGGCGGAGCCCACCAGCATTTTCTTAAACCGATACTGCAGGAAGGAATCCTGCCGGATCAGCCCCCCGTCCACCTCCAGCCAGAAGGGGATCTTCTTCCTCCGAAGATAAAGCATCGCCAGCATCACCGTAGGCGAGGAGTAGCCGCACAGCACAATCTCATCCCAGGGCTTTTTCAGCCAATCGATCACATCCGCACACAGATCCCGCCCCTTAAAGGAAGCGATTCTGCGTTTCAGCTGCTCCACCCGGCACTTTCCTTCCCCGGAAACAAACCAGTCCGCGCTCCGGTGTTTTTTTTCCTCAACACGCTCGGAAAACAGCACTGTTACCTCCAGCATTTCCCCCAGCGCGTCAAAAAAATGCACCCGATAGGGGGATGCGTATGTCGTCAGAAACAATACTCTCTTCATGGCTCTCTCCCCCGTCCGGTGCTTCATTCTCCGAAATCCAGTTCCATAATCTGGTGCCTGTTCTCCCGTTTCCCCACAGGGGGGAGCACCATGTATTCTCCGTATAGCGTGCCCAGGAAGCCGTCATAGTCCTTTGGCCCCGGGAATGTCTCTCCTTCGAAGGAATACTCTGCCAGTTGCTCACACCATTCCCTGGGGAAATAGTAGGCAATGGGCAGCGCGCTCTGCTCGTAGACCGTATCCCCGGCTGCTATGGCGCGGATCGTATCCTCGTAAGCCTGAATCAACTTCTCCTGGCTGAAAAGCAGGGCGGCAGCCTGATACAGAAGGTAACCGATACGCTTTTTCCAGACGATCCGGGTCTCCTCCCGCCAGGGGGTATAGCCGGACTTCATCAGCTTCATCCGGTACAGCTGCAGCAGCTTCCAGGCCAGCTTCTTCCGTTCCCCCGAATCCTCCGGCGCAAAATCCAGGGGATACACATCCACATAAATACCGTTTTCCGACAGGGGCCTGCACTTCGCCTCCACGAATACGGTGCCGCGTTTGCGCACCTTCCCGAAAGGGTGGGCATAGCCCGGATCCGTGTGCCAGTCCTGGAAGCAGAATCCCTTGCCCAGCTTCTCAGGCGCAATCATACGAAACCGGTCATAATCCTCCCGGAGCATGGCAATGTCCATGTCGTCATCCCAGGGAATAAAGCCCTGGTGGCGCACCGCTCCCAGGAAAGTGCCCCGGTAGAGAAAATAGCGGATACCATTCTCCTCGCAGACCCGTTTGATTTCTTTGGCAATCTCCAGCTCCGTCAGCTGTACCTTTCTCAGAACATTCTGTTCCATGATTTACCCTTTCTCCGGCTTTTTCAGCAGCGGCAGTCCACGCTCCACCAGAGCCATCACAGGGAACAGCCAGAAAAACACATCTCCGGTCAGGTTCTGGGTATTGAAGGACATAAACAGGATCACAAGCAGGGCAAGGTTTGCCCAAACGCGGCGTTCCCTGCTCCACACCAGAGTGATCCATGCTGCAATATGGAAGCTTCCGCTCAGGAAACCGAATACCGCGTACAGAATCAAGGTGGAGGTGGTGTTGTTTCTCACTGCGTGCAGCACATCCGACAGCTTTGCCCCAAAAACAGGATGCTGCAGGAAGATCTGAAGATCCACCGCAATGGCCTCCGTCCGCTCGGTTACAGAGTCGGATCGGCTCGCAAACTTCTCAATCAGGGTATTGTACATAAGCCAGTAGATTCTGTTCCGGGTTGCAAAGCTCACCGCCAGCACCAGTGCCAGAGCCGCGGCCAGACCAATGGCAATCCACCGGAGACCTTTGTCCCGGTACATCTTCTTGTCGAAGAATACCACAACAGCAAACAGTCCCAGCTCCACCACACCGCCGGTGGCCATGGTGGTGAGCATGATGACTGCCAGAATGATGTTTGCCAGCCACATATCCCGGCTGCGCTTCCATTCCACGGTGTAGTTGGTCAGATACAGGGCCAGCAGGAGAAAATACTGATAAATCCCCGGCTCCCGGAAGATGCCAAAATTCCGTTCCTTCACCTCGGTAATCGAAACAAAAGCCAGTCCAAAATTGTAGAAATCCCGTCCCTTATCGTTGATAAAAGCAGGAATACCAACCAGACCGTTATCCGGCAGCAGCCGCAGAACATAGGTCGCCAGAACGGCGTACACGGAAAGGGCGCACAGAATCACTACGTAGTATTTCGCAGTATCCTTCACCCTAACGAAATAGCTCAGAAAAACAGCAAAGAGTATGTAAACGAGAATGCTGAAATACATCAGCTGCCAGTCCCGCTTCGCCGCCATGGGCAGAAGGATCAGCACCGCGCAGGCGGCAGCGGCCAGCATTCTTCTGTCTGTGAGGATCCGCTTCAGCTCCCGGCGGTTTACGATGGCAAAGGCAAGCACCCCAAGGCCCATAATGAGCAGCATCAGAATTTGCGCCTTATAAAACCCCCAAAGCGCGCAGGAAAGCATTCCGTTTCGCGCAAGCATCAGCAAAGCGAACAGATAAACCGCAAAGAGGATCTTCCAAGTCTTTTTTTCCGGGAAGGGATACAGCCTCATGCTTCCACCTCTTTTCGTACAGTTTGAATGGCACGCAGCAGGTTTTCCGGCCCTCTGGGAACCACGGTTCCCCCGTAGGCAAGGGCCACCTCCTCACAGGCGGTGTCCTCGTAGACAATGGAGGGCGTCCCGCAGCACTGGGCCTCCAGGGCCGTCATGCCGAAGGTTTCCTCCACACTGGGATTCACATACACGTCCGCGGCAGTGTAAATCTCTGCAAGCTCCCTGGCGGAAGCCGTCCTGGGCAAGGTCAGGATCCGCTCCGGAACCTCCCTGCGCTGCTCCGGGGACAGGCCCACCAGCACAATCCGGTATGGCTCCTCCAGCATCCCCGACAGAGTCACAAAGTCCTTCAGGCCCTTCCGCTCCTCCCAGACATTGGCCACACCCAGGACGATTTTCTTATCCTCCAGGCCGTACCGCTGCCGGAAGTCGCTGGGAGTGGGCTTGAAAACCTCCGTATTCACGGTGTTATAGACCACCTCCACGGGGTACTCCCTCAGGAAGCTCTCCTTCACCCTTCGCTCCAGCCAGTGGGAGGGAACCACCAGGGTCAGATTGGGGATGCCCGTAAACAGGGCCTTTTTCCGCTCATAATTCCGTTTGCTCCCGTCAAGCAGAAGGCTTGCGGGATAGGAATGCTTCTGGGGGCAGTGATGGCAGCCGATTTTCCACCGGTCGCAGCCCACGTAGTCGAAGTAAGCGCAGTGCCCCGTAAAGCTCCAGCAGTCGTGAAGCGTCCAGATGATCTTTTTTCCGCACCCGCGAAGATAATCAAACAGCAGCCCAATGTGGATGTAATAGCCATGAAGGTTGTGCAGCCAGATGACATCCGGGTCAAATTCACGCACCCTCCGCAGAAAAGCTGCCGTGGCCCTGCGGGAGCCGAAGCCCGGGTTGTCCAGGATGCGGCTCATGGCGGCATGGAGGCAGTAGTCTGCCCTGGTTCCGATCTGCACGGTGGGAATGTCCTCACAGCCGGTGATGCCCCGTCCGTAGGCGAGTAAGCATTCATGCCCCTGCCGCATCAGCTCCCGGCATTTTTCCGCGCAAAGACGTCCGGTGCTGGCAGAGCCCGCCAGGACATTGATAAACAGGTACTTCATACACTCTCCCCTTTCGGCTGAACCGTACTCATTCACCTCTGCGAAAACTCTGCCCGCAGAATTGTTGTTTGTCGAATAAACGCTGTCATTGCGAGACCAGTGCGCACACTGGTCGTGGCAATCCCCCGGTTAG
>CAMFFO010000079.1 GCA_945949735.1 uncultured Clostridia bacterium
AGGGGCGGATGAGGAATGGCGAAACCTGAAGTTTTCTGCAGCGGTAGGAATTACGGTACAGCATTTGGACGAATTCCGAAAAATAGGGACGATTCGGTAATCTGCAGTAGTCGCCGTTCCTCATCCACCGCTTCGCGGTCCCCCTTCCCCCCGGGGGAAGGTATTTTCCTGTCATCAGCCCGGCAAACACCAATTTGCCGCTCGGGTGGGCGGGGTTGATTGGGGTTTTCGGATCGTCCCGCAGAATAAAAATCCCCGGTTTCCGTTGCGGAAACCGGGATTTTTCAATCTTCAATTCTTCGGATCTTCGCGCCCAGGGCGGTGAGCTTGCCGATGAGATCCTCGTAGCCCCGCTCGATGAAGTGGACGTGCTCGACGTAGGTGGTGCCCTCGGCGGCCAGGCCCGCGATGACCAGGGCCGCCCCCGCCCGCAGGTCGTGGGCGCAGACCGTGGAGCCGTAGAGCCGCTCCACACCGGTGACCGTGGCGGTTTTCCCAGTGATGTGGATGTTGGCTCCCATGCTCTCCAGCTCGGTGCAGTAGCCGAAGAACCGGGTCTCGTACACGCTTTCCGTCAGCCGGCTGACGCCCCCCGCCAGGGCCATGCACACGCAGACCTGGGCCTGCATATCCGTGGGGAAGCCGGGGTAGGGCATGGTTTTCACGGTTGCTTTGCGCAGGCGGCCGGAGCGGATGATCCGGACGGAATCGTCGTAGTTGATGATTTTCGCGCCCATCTCCTGGAGCTTGGTGGTGATGCACTCCAGGTGCTTGGGGATCACGTTCTGCACCAGCACGTTGCCCCCCACGGCGGTCACCGCGGCGAGATAGGTACCGGCCTCGATCTGGTCGGGGATGATGGCATAGCAGCCGCCCCGCAGGGAATTGACCCCCCGAACCTTGATGGTGTCCGTGCCCGCGCCGCTGATCCGGGCTCCCATGGTGTTCAGGAAGTTGGCCAGATCCACGATGTGGGGCTCCTTGGCGGCGTTCTCGATGATGGTCTGCCCCGGCAGCAGGGTGGCGGCCAGCATGATGTTCACCGTCGCCCCCACGGAGGCCATATCCAGACTGATCCGGCTGCCCTGAAGCCCGGATTCCCCGGGGGACAATGCCACATAGTCCTCGGTTTCGTCCACGTCCGCGCCCAGAGCCTCGAAGCCCTTGATATGCTGGTCGATGGGGCGGGAGGCAAAATTGCAGCCTCCGGGCAGGGCCACATGGGCCTTGCCGAAGCGGCCCAGGAGCGCGCCCATCAGGTAGTAGCTGGCCCGCATTTTGCAGACCAGGGTGCTGTCCGGCTCGCTGCACTGGACGTCGGTGCAGTCGATCTCCACCACATGGGGCTCCGGGGTGCGGATTCTCGCCCCCATGCCCTGCAGGATGTCCAGAAGAATCCGAACGTCGGATATATCGGGCACATTCTCGATCCGGCACACGCCGCTGACCAGCAGCGCCGCGGGGAGAATTGCCACCGCCGCGTTCTTCGCGCCGCTGATGCTCACGGTTCCGTTCAGCGGAATGCCGCCGCAAATTTCATATTTGGCCAAGGATGATCCTCTCCTTGTGATCGGGATTCAATAAAAAATGGCATACGAGTAGCAGTATAGCATAAAATTGCACTTATGTAAAGCATAATTCTTTCCGAAAGCGGTCAGCCGCGGGATTGGCAGGATAAATTGGCGCTTGTCGAGATGCCACCGTAGGGGCGGCTATTAGCCGCCCGCTTTTGTTTCGTCAACGAAAGTGCTGCCGTTTATCGGAAACGCTCAGAAACTTGAACGTTTTCGGGCGGCTATTAGCCGCCCCTACGGTAGCAATGCAACGTGTTTGGAAATCTACAAACACCAATTTCTCTGCCCGCGGGTGGGGCTTCCGGGGCGTTGGTCAATTCCGCCGCAGGCCCTTGGGGTAGTGGTTTTTAAGCTGCGCCCCGTCGCCCTTGGCCCAGCCGATGCCGAAGCCGCCGCAGAGAATCCGCGTCCAGCCCTTTTCCCTGCCGGGCAGGACGTCCCCGTGAAGGTAAGCCTTGATTTCATCGCTTTCCGGGGGGAAATCCGCCTGTCTCGCGCAGTCCGGCAGCCACAGGGCCAGGGCGTGGGCGGGCTGGAACCGGCCCCGGAGCAGCTGCCCCAGCTCCAGACCCGGCCGCAGCGCCTTGAGTCCCCGCAAATCCGGGCAGTCGGGGCTCGCCCAGTACAGCGTATCCCCGAAGGTCACGGCCTTCCCCGGGGGCAGGCGAATCCCCAGCTCCCGGGCGAAGTCCTGCCAGGGCTTGGGAAGGGTCTCCCCGCCCCGGGGCGCGGTGGGAAGCTCTCCCGTGCCCATCCTACGCAGTACCGCCGCAAAATGTCCCTCGCCCTTGAGTTTATGGGGCCACAGCCGGAAGCTCCCATTGGGGCCGGGGGTGAACCAGGGGGCAGGGGGCGGCTCCGGGGTGAAATCCGGATGCTCCGAGAGGAAGCTTTCCACCGCCTCCTCGTCCTCCTGGGGGGCGAAGGTGCAGGTGGAGTAGACCAGAAGCCCCCCGGGCCGCACCAGCTTGGCGGCCTCCCGGAGGATCTCCCCCTGGCGGCGGGCGCACATGGCCACGGTCTCCTCGCTCCAGTCGGTAATGGCGGCCTCCTCCTTGCGGAACATCCCCTCGCCGGAGCAGGGGGCGTCCACCAGCACCCGGTCAAAGTACCCCGGCAGGAGCTTTGCCAGACGTTCCGGAGTCTCATTCGTCACCAGGGCGTTGGCGACCCCCATCCGCTCTATGTTCCGGGAGAGGATTTTCGCCCGCTTGGGGCTGTATTCATTGCACAGGAGGAACCCTTCCCCCTTCATCCGCCCGGCGATCTGGGTGGACTTGCCCCCCGGCGCGGCGCAGAGGTCGCAGATCCGCTCCCCGGGCTGTGGGGCCAGCAGCGCCACCGGGGCCATGGCGCTGGCCTCCTGGAGGTAGTATACTCCCGCCTCGTGGTAAGGGTGCAGCCCCGGCCGGGCGTCGGGGTCAAAGTAGAAGCCCATGGGCTCCCAGGGCACCGGGGTCAGGCCGAAGGGAACCTTGGGCGGCTCCCCCTTCAGGGGGTTAAACCGCAGCGCAGCCGCCCGGGGCCGCTGCAGACTGGCAAGATAGGCGGGGTACTCCTCCCCCAATTGACGCTCCATCCGCGCGAGAAATTCCTTCGGCAGCATAGACGATCCCCCCGGCTTTTTCAGTGTTGCCTAAAGTATACCACATTTCCGCCCCGCTGAAAAGGGGGAACCAAAGCCCCCGGCATACCGCGGCAGTTTGCCGGGATGCTATCGTAGGGGCGGCTATTAGCCGCCCGCAGCCTTCCGGTTCTGATAGCACTGCGTTCTAACGGAAATACGTAAGAATTGGAACGTCTCGGGCGGCTAATAGCCGCCCCTACGGTGGCGTTTGCAGTCCTTCAGGCACCAATTTATCTGGAAGCTGAGTCAAGCCGATAAGCATTTTTATATTTTTTCAAATCTCCAACGGAGTAATCATCTTATTATATCAATCCCAATCTTCCATATAAGCATCGGGAAATGCGCGGATTTCATCAGTTTCTTCCAGTTTCCCGCATGCTTTAAATGCACCTTCTTCAATTTCTTTCAAACTTTTCGGCAAATAAACATGTTCAAGGTGTTCTACATTTAAAAATGCTTCAGATTCAACTACCTCAACACCTTCTGGCACATGATATTCTGTATTCATCTTCCCGCAGGGATAGCAGATTAATCTTTTCATATCTTTAGAGAACAAAACACCTCCAACAGAGGCATACACTTTATTGTCCTCATCTACAGCTATATCAGAAAATGGATTGTTTTTATAGCCATAGGGACCACAGCTGGGATCACCGCGCATCGTCTCAATATATGTCACGGATGCTGGAATCCACAAGGTTTTTACACGAGGTAAATCCTCCCTGACAACAAAATATGCGAAATCACAATCTAAAACTGTATATCCTTCAGGAATGACCAGTACTTCGTCTTTCGTACATTTTATGGCATCGTTTCTATCAAAACGTTTATAGGGAAACATGATCCACCTGCACTTTCAAAAGAGATAAGCACATTTGTAAATTCCGCGTTTATCGCACTCGCAATGTAGGGCTTATGTTATGACATAAGCCCTACAATGGATGGTACGAAACATACAAACACCATTTACGGTTATCGGCTTAAAACAGCAAACACGCAAATTGTTGTTTACACAAAAAGGCTGTCATCCCGAGCGAGCGCAGCGAGTCGAGGGATCTACGCATTTTGTTTCGCTTTCGGGTAAATTCAGTGCCAAGATCCTTCGACTTCGCTGCGCCATTTTTATAGTAGGATTGCCACCGGCAATCCTGATAATGGAAATTCGCTTACGCTATGCTCAGGATGACAGGGTTTTCTGTTGCTTGAGGTTGTGCGCTAAACAACGATTTGCCGGGTTGCTGCGGAAAGCCGATAGCCTAAACACCATTTTGACGACTAGCTTACGAAAGCCGATAACCTTAATTGGTGTTTAGGTTATCGGCTTTAATAAGCTGCACAACAAATTGGTGTATAGGCTATCGGCTTAGAACAGCATCCATGGAAACACCTCACGTTACTACCGTAGGGGCGGCTATCAGCCGCCCGAAAGGGCTCAATCATTGCGCGTTTCCGGCAAAACGGGGTGCTTTGGAAGCCGTAAGGTTTCGGGCGGCTGATAGCCGCCCCTACGGTGGCACCCCAGCAAGTGATTGCTGGATGGTTTGCTGTTTTAACCCGATAACCTTAATTGGTGTTTGTATGTCTGTTCAGGAAACGCCGAAAACACTGTAGGGGAGGCATTCATTGAAACTATGGAATGATTGCCACCGGCAATCATGGTAATTCTGATTCGCTGCGCGGAGCACCACTCCCGGCGGTGATACTTTCCAATTTTACTCCGCATTTCGGCAAATTGTACCGTGTACGCGACAGGCTGAATGCCTCCCCTACAGTAAAAACGATGGCGTTCTGTGCAAACACACAAGTTTTTTCATGGAACCACTTTTTTACTTGTTTCGTGACAGAACACATACCGTCTCCACATGGGCGCATCTTGGGAAGAGATCTGCGGCTTGGGCGGAGCGGAGGAGGAAGCCTTTTTCTTTGAGGAGGGCCACGTCCCGGGCCAATGTGGCGGGGTCGCAGGAGATGTAGACAAGACGCCGGGGGTTCATGCGGGAGATGGCCTCGATGGCGTCGGCGCTTAAGCCCTTCCGGGGGGGATCCACGGTGATTACGTCCGGGCGGACGCCCTGCTGTTCCAGGGCCAGCGCCGCCTGGCCCGCGTCGCCGCAGAAAAATTCGGCGTTGGCGATGCCGTTGCGCGCCGCGTTTTCCCGGGCGTCCTCCACGGCCTGGGGGATCACCTCCACGCCGATGACCTTTCCGGCGGCGGAGGCCATGGCAAGGGTGATGGTACCCACCCCGCAGTAGAGATCCAGCACCGTGTCCTCCTTCGTGATGCCCGCCTGGTCAATGGCGGCCCGGTAGAGCCGCTGGGCCTGGTGGTGATTCACCTGGTAGAAAGACCTGGGCGACAGCCGGAACTGTAGGCCGCAGAGGGTGTCCTGAATATAGCCCGGGCCGTAGAGGGGGATGAATTCGTCCCCCAGCACCGCGTTGCCCTTCTTCGTGTTGACGGACAGCACCAATGCAGCAAAGCCGGGGATCCTCTTTAACCGCTCCACCAGAGCCTCCGCACGGGGGAGCTTTCGTCCGTTGCACACCAGGCACACCAGGATTTCCCCGGACACCGCCCCCCGGCGGACATAGATGTGCCGCAGCAGCCCACGGTGGGCAGTCTCATCGTAGACGCTGACCCGGTATTGGTTTACATAATCCATAACCGCGTCCTTCACCCGGTCTGTTTCCTCCGGGAGGATGAGACAGCGGCGGTTTTCCACCACCTCATGGGTGCCCGCGCGGAAGAAGCCGGCATAGGCCCGGCCCTTTTGGCAGGCCACGGGGTACTGGGCCTTGTTCCGGTAGCCGCGGCAGTCGGGAGCCGCCAGGATGGGCACCGTCTCCAGGCGCTCCCCGGCCAGCCGGTTCAGGCAGCTTTTCACCCGCTCCGCTTTGAGCCGGGTTTCCTCGGCGTAGTCCATATGCCAGAAGTCGCAGCCCCCGCAGAGCTTGGCGACCGGGCATTCCCGGTTCACGCGGTGGGGGGACTTTTCCAGGATCTCCACGATCTTCCCGGCGGCCCAGGTCTTGCCCGCCTTCTCCACCCGCAGCCGCACCCGCTCCCCGGCGATGGCGTTGGGCAGAAACACGGCGCAGCCGTCCACATGGGCCACCCCCTGGCCCTCGGCAGTGTAATCCGTCACCAGGGCCTCGTAGATTGCGTTCTTTTGCAGCATAAAGCCTCCAAAATCCGTGCGGCAAAGCAGTGTTTGAACGGCTTCGCCGAATTGACAATTGACAATTGACAGTTGACAATTTTGTGCCGCAACCCTGTCTTTTTGAAAATGTGCTTATCGGGTTAACGCAGCAGTACGACAAATTGGTGTTTACAACACGATCACCGTAGGGGCGGATAGTATCCGCCCGCACCCTTACCGCATGGATAGCACGCACATTCACCGGAAATACTCAAAAACCGGAACGTTTCGGGCGGATATTATCCGCCCCTACGGCGGAAACGCAATGTATTTGAAAACTTCAAACACCAATTTACCGATTTGCTGAGTCAAGCCGATAGCACATTTTATTTTTATCCCGAAGGGATTCCTTAATTGTCAATTGTCAATTGTGAATTGTCAATTTTAAACACCAATTTGCCGCTTTCGCGGGTTTTCGCTCAGACAATTCCCTCGGCGCGGCATTCGTCCATCAGCTCCCGGAAGAGGGGGAGGGAGCGTACAATTTTCTCGTAGGGGATGCAGTAGCACAGCCGGAAATAGCTGGCGCAGCCGAAATCTCCGCCGGGGACGACCAGAAGATCCTTCTTCTTGGCCCGCTCCGAGAAGGCGGCGGCGTCCCCGCCGGGGGCCTCCACGAAGAGGTAGAAGGCCCCGTCGGGCTTGGCGCAGCGGTAGCCCATGTCCTTCAGGCTCTCGTAGAGCAGGGTTCTCGCCCGGTCGTAGCTGCGCAAATCCGGCTTCAGCCCGGAGCAGCGGGCCAGCACCCGCTGCCAGAGGCTGGGGGCGCAGATGTGCCCCGAGGCCCGCCCGCCGCCGGTGACGGTCCAGTACAGCTGCTCCCCATCGGCGGCCCGCCGGGGGACGTAGACATAGCCCAGCCGCTCCCCGGGGATGGACAGGCACTTGGAATAGGAGTAGCACACCACCGTATCCCGGTAAATGCCGGGGAGGAAGGGCACCTCCACCCCGTAGGCCAGCTCCCGGTAGGGCTCGTCGGAGAGGATGTAGATGGGGTGGCCGTACTCCCGCTCCTTCCGCTCCAGCAGCCGCGCCAGCTCCGTCAGGGTTTTCCGGGTGTAGACCACGCCGCTGGGGTTATTGGGGGAGTTGAGGATCAGGGCCTGGGTGTGGGGGCTCAGCATGGCCTCCACCGCGTCCAGCTTGATCTGGAAATCCGGGATGTCCGGGGGCACCAGCCGGAACCGGAGGCCGGAGCACTCGGCAAAGGGCTTGTACTCGGTGAAATAGGGGGCGATGGCCAGCACCTCTCCCTCCGGCACCGCCAGGGCCCGGAGGGCCGCGATGAGGGCGGGCGCCGCGCCGCAGGTGAGGAAGATCTCCTCCGGCCGGGCGTCCGCGCCGAACCGCTGGTTCAGGTCCCGGGCCACGGCGGCGCGGGCCTCGTAGTCGCCTATGTTAGAGGTGTAGCCGTGGATGCTGAAGCTGTCCTCCTCGTTCAGGATGTCATGAATGGCCCGGTTCACCTCCGGCGGCGCGGGGAGGGAGGGGTTGCCCAGAGAATAGTCGAACACATTCTCCGCCCCCACCACCTGGGCCCGCTGACGGCCGAATTCAAACAGTTCCCGGATACAATTCCGGCGAACGCCAAGCTGATGACAGGTTTCATTATACATTACAATACACCTCCGGCGAATAATCATTACAATCAGGAAAAGATACAGACAAACTGGTGTTTGAAGGCTAAAGGGCATGCGAAAATACCTTCCCCCGGGGGGAAGGGGGACCGCGAAGCGGTGGATGAGGAACGGCGGCAGCTGCAGGAACATATGCGCATCAATTGGACAAACCGTGTTCCAATATGGTGCTTTTTTACGCACTGCACTGGTAATTGGAAGATTTCGCCATTCCTCATCAGTCACCAAAATCGGTTCCGAAGAGCCGATTTTGGCGACAGCTTCCCCCCGGGGGAAGCGATTAGGCGCTACCGCGCCAGTGCAACAAACACCAATTTCCCGTTTTGACGCTCTGCGGGTCAGGGAAGCTGGTACAGCGGCTTCACGGGGTCGAAGCTCTGGGGGCGGTAGGTGACGGAGCCGATGGCCTTGCCGGAGATGCCGTACTTGGGATTGTAACCGAAAAGGTTTACATAATTCTCAAGGTCATCCTTTTCGTTTTCCATCTCCCTTGCCACAGCCAGGGTCGCGATCACATCGTCCACTGCCCGGTGGGAGTTCACCACGCTGCCCGACAGGCCGTAGCGGTCGATGGCGTCCTTCAGCCGGTGGGGGTAGCTGTGGCGGTCGCGGTAGACGGTGAGCAGATCCAGCTTGTCCTTCCCCTTCAGAATGGCGGGATCTCCGTGGCGCAGGAGCAAATAGTACAGGAAGCTCAGATCAAAATGGGCATTATAGGCCAGCAGCAGGGTATTGCCGGCGATGAGCTCGGCAATGTCCCGGCAGACCCGGGTCTTGGGCAGGCCCCGCTCCCGGATGTCCTGATCGGTGATGCCCGTGAGGGACACAATCTGAGGCGGGACGAACATCCCCGCGGACAGCGTCACCAGCTCGTCGTATTCCCGCGCCACCCTGGGCCCCCCGGCGGTTTGCTCCACCGCCACGGCGGCAAACTCGATGATCTCGTCCCGGGAAAAGGTCAGCCCGGTGGTTTCGGTATCGAACAGCACCAGCCGGTCATACCGGCGGAACAGACTCTGCAGCTCGGCCATTTCTCTCTCTCCTTTTTGTGGATGAATCGTCGTAAATTGCGGAATGCAAGACCGCGGAAAATTGGTGTTTGGCGGGCTAACGGAAAGCAATACCTTCCCCCGGGGGGAAGGTGCCCCGAAGGGGCGGATGAGGAATGGCGAAACCTG
>CAMFFO010000080.1 GCA_945949735.1 uncultured Clostridia bacterium
GCCGCTGCAGAAAAAGCCGCTGCAGAAAAAGCCGCTGCAGAAAAAGCCGCTGCAGAAAAAGCCGCTGAAGATGCTATCGAGTGGACTTTGTCTTTGCGTGAGCGGGAAATTATAAACAGTTTAGGAAGTAAACGGAGGGAAACCCATGGAGATGATATTGGCCACGGTGACTGTGGTGCTGGCCATGGCGGCGGGGGCGCTGATCTACCGGGCCGGGCTGGCAGAAGGCAGGCACATGGAGCAGGGCGGGGAGATCAGGGCAAATCCCCTGCCGGAGAGGAAAACACCCACAGCCGAGCCGGAAGAGCTGCGGCGGATGCGGAAGCTGCTGAACAATGTGGATAACTATGACGGAAGCGGAAAAGGCCAGAAGGAGGTGAGATAGGATGCTGGATGCCGAAATGGAAGAAATCAGAACCAGTGACGAGGCCACGGAGATCTGGAAGAAATACCAGCAAGGGGTAAATCACCACAACCAGATCAATCTCTATGAAAAGGTGCGCAAAGCGTACCGATTCTTTGAAGGGGATCAGTGGCATGGCCTGGAGAGTGACGGGGAAGTGATGCCCATGTACAACTTCATCCAGCCGGTGGTGGAGCACAAAGCGGCCAGCGTGGCCATGAACGGCATGGCCATCAACTACTCCCCCATGGAGTACGGCGGCGACTACCAAAATGCGGCCCGGGCCTGTGATGTGCTCAACCGGTACGCCGCAAGGCAGTGGGAGCTGCTGAAAATGGACAAGCTGGGGTGGGCCATCATCAAGGATGCCTGCATAGCCGGGGACAGCTATCTCTATTTCTATGACCGCAATCTCCACGCCCAGATGATAGACGGCCCCAATGTTTACTTTGCAGACGAGACAAGCCGGGACATCCAGAGCCAGGATTGGATCATCATTGCAGAGCGGCGGTTTGTGGAGGATGTGCGCCGGGAAGCCAAAGAAAACGGTCTGAGGCAGGAAGAGATCGACCTGATCGGGCCGGACAGCGACACCGGCCAGCTGCTGGGAGACGATGCCCGGCAGAACAGCCAGCAGGAGGACAAGCGCTGCACATCGCTGCTGTATATGCGGAAAAACGAAGAGGGCATCGTGACCATCAGCCGCAGTACCCAGAATGTGGTCTATCAGCCGGAAGAAGTGATGCAGGGCAAGGAAAAAGAAAGCGGGGAGCCTGCCGGGAAGGGGATGCAGCTTTATCCCCTGGCCGGGCTTTGGTGGGTGCCGAAAAAAGAAAGCGCCCGGGGCGTGGGAGAAGTGATCCCGCTGATCCCCAACCAGATCGAAGTCAATAAAATGCTGGTGCGCCGCCTGATGAATGCCAAGATCACGGCCTTCGGGAGGATGGTATACAACAAGCGCACGGTGGCAAACCCGGAAAGCGTGACCGAAGTGGGAAGCGCCATTGAGGTGATGGACACGCCGGCGGCCAAAGTGACAGACCATGTGGCCTATCTGCACCCCTCGCCCATGAGCGCCGACGCCAAAAACCTGACGGATGAGATGATCTCCCAGACCCGGGACCTGGCGGGCGCCGGTGATGCGGCTTTGGGCCAGATCAACCCGGAACAGGCCAGCGGATCGGCCATCATTGCGGTGCGGGACCAGGCGGCACTGCCTCTCAACGAGCAGATCGCAGACTACAAGCAGTTCTGCGAGGATGTGGCGGCGATCTGGTTTGACCTTTGGGTGACTTACCACCCCAGCGGCATGGAAGTGGAGCTGCCGCCCGAAGAGCAGCCGGGCCTTTTGGCCGGAATGATGCCCCAGGGGCTGGACATCGGGCAGGGAATGGGACAGACCGGCGGCATGGCGGCGGGAACTCCACCCGCTGCACCCATGGGACAGATGGGGCAAAGCGCTGCACCCATGGGACAGATGGGGCAAAGAGCTGCACCCATGGGACAGATGCCCGGCATGATGATGGATGCGGAGATGGAGCCCACCAAAGAGATCATACCGGCGGAAGTGCTCCAGCAGATGCGGCCATCCATCCGCATTGATGTGAGCCCGGTGAACCCCTATTCCAAGTACGCCCAGGAGCAGAGCCTGGCCGGGCTTTTCCAGGCCGGAGCCATCACCTTTGAAGAATATGTGGAGGCCCTGGACGAACAGGCCAGCACACCCAAGCAGAAGCTCCAGGAGATCATCGACAGGCGCATGGAGCGCCAGCGGGAGCAGATGCAAGTGCAGCAGGCCATGGGGCAGATGCAAAGCCAGATCCAGCAGCTTGAGGCTTGGCAGCAGAAGGCCCTGGGCGTGATGGATCAGCAGCAAGCCATGATGGGCACCGCCGAAGCGGCCCCCATGGAAGCGGCTGCACCGATGGAAGGAGCAGCGATCATGCCGGAAGGCGTGGTATTGCAATAAGAAAGGAGAAAACAAAATGAAGGCAATGCTGTCCCAGCCGATGGCTGGAAAAACGGATGAAGAGATCGTGGCCACCCGGGAAAGGGCAATCGCCGCTCTGAAAGAGCAGGGCTATGAAATCGTGAACACTCTTTTCACAGACGAGTGGTATAGCCAGGAGAAGATGAAAGAGAGGGGAGTGGTGCAGATCCCCCTTTGCTTCCTGGCAAAATCGCTGGAAAACATGAGCCTTTGCCATGCGGCTTACTTCTGCAAGGGCTGGGAAAAGGCCCGTGGATGCAGAATTGAGCATGAAGCGGCCAAAGCCTATGGGCTGACCATTATTTACGAATAACAAGCCAAGGGCTGCAAAACGGCGCCGGCCGAAACTCGCCCACAACCGAGCGAAAGGAGAACGACAATGGAAGTCGAAAACATGGCTGCAAATGCCGAAATGGAAGAAAGCCTGGACCAGAGCACAGAAGCACCCCTGGAAGCGGAGATGGAAGAGGCGGAAGCGCCCCAGGAAAACCAGGAGGAGAGCCAGGAGGAAACCAGGACGGAGCCCGGTGACGCCGCCGGGGAAGAGGAAAACCACACACAGGAAGAAGCCCAGGACAACGGCCAGGAGGATGTGACCCAGACCCAGGCTTTTGCCCACCGGCTGCGGGAAAAGATGGAGCCGGTGGAGCGGGAGCTTCATGGGCTGAGGGAGACCCAGAGCCAGCTTGAGAGCCTGCAGGAAAAGCTGAAGGAGCTGGGGTACACCGGCACGGCCCAGGACATGATCGACCAGATCGAAGCAGGCCGGAGAGAGGTCAGCGTGGAGCAGGTGCGCCGGGAGCGGCTGGAAGAGGAAGCACGGCAGAAGCAGGCTATCCAGGAGGCTATTAAGAAAGACCCGGAATACATCCGCAATCAGCAGGAACTCCGGGTGCTGCGGGAGCGGGAGAGCCGGAGAGTTTTTGAAGAGGATATGGCAACGGTGCGCAAGCTGAACCCCCAGGAGAAAGCCCAGACCGTGCAGGAGCTGGGGCCCGACTTCATCCGGCTGCGGGCGGCGGGCATCCCGGCAGATGTGGCATACAAGGCCACCCACGAGATCCAGCCCCAGGTGGAGCCGCCCAAGGATACGGGCAAAGTAAAGGGGAGCCAGAGCGCCGCCGGGGCCTATTTCACCCCCGAGCAGGTGAGGGCCATGAGCCAGGCCGAAGTCAACCGCAACCTGGACAAGATCGAGCAGAGCATGAAACACTGGTAAAAAAGCCCCTATGGGGCAGAAAGGACGGAACAAATGAGTTTTAACAATTTTATCCCCACTGTCTGGAGCGCCCAGATGCTGAAGGCGCTGAAAAACGACAATGTGGCGGTGAAGCTGAGCGACGCCCGTTACAACGAGACGGCCAAATACGGCGACAGCATCAAGATCAACGGCGTGGGCAAGGTGAATGTGAGGGACTATGTGAAGGGACAGCCCATCACCCGGGACGGCTGGCAGGACCAGAGCACCCTGATCCAGATCGACCAGCAGAAATACTTTGCATTCGGCGTGGACGACATCGACAAGCGGCAGGCCAAGGGCGAGCTGATGAGCGCCCTGCGGGAGGAAGCCGGCACCGCCCTGGCCGATGTGGCAGACAGTTTTATTTACTCCCTGCACGGCGATGCCGGGAGCAAGATCAAGGTAGATCAGGTCACATCCGGCAATGTGCTGAGCACGATCTCCAGCGCCATCAAGGCACTTTACAAACATAATGTACCCAAGAACGCCCAGCTGAGCCTGGAAGTTTCCCCCGACTTCATGGAGAAGATGCTGCTGGCCGACATCCTCTATGGACAGCCCAACGAGGACACCATCAAAAACGGCTACATGGGACGGGTGGGCAAGTGGATGAACATCAAGGTCTATATGACCAACAACCTTCCCCAGGTGGGCGGCAAGGATGTGATCTTCCTGCGGACCAAGCGGGCCATTGCTTTTGTAGACAACATGAACGAGGTGGAGGCCTACCGCCCCGAGGACAGCTTCGAGGACGCCATCAAGGGGCTCCATGTGTACGGCGGCAAAGTGGTGCGGCCTGACGAGCTGGCCGTCATCACCTGCGGCTACGGCGCAGAGACCAAGATTTAAGGAGGGAAAGAACCATGGCAGACATCAACAGAGTGCTGGGCGTGCGTGACGCCGGCAGCGAAACCTTTGAACTGAGCGAGGGTGCAGTCGAGCAGACGGCGGTGGCCGGACAGGACGAGCTCTACTGCCTGCTGGTGGAAAACAGCGACACCAACACGGCGGGCGTAATCATCAAAGCCGGGGACGGCATCCGCTCTTCTATCGGCGACCTTCTGGTGACGGTGGCCCAGAACGAGCGCAAGATCATCAACCTGGACAGCTCCCGCTTTAAGATGCTGAGCGGGGACAACGCCGGAAAGTTTGTCATCCAGATCAAGAACGAGGCGGGCACCGGCGCCTTCGGCGGCACAATCACCAATGTAAAGCTGGCGGCGATCCAGCTGTAACCCCAAGGGGGCGGGGGAAGCCCTGCCCCCTTTGAGCATTCCGCCAAAGTGGCGGGAATTTGCATAAAAGGAGGGAAAGACCTATGACCTGGGCGGAGATGAAGCACATCACGCTGCAAAAGATCGACGAGGCCACGGGAGAGGACAACAGCGAATATGTGAGCCAGATGGCACCCCCGGCCAATGAAGCCCTCCAGCTGCTGGCCGGGGCGGGAAAGGAAGTTATCCGGTCCTATGAGATCATCCAGACCGGTGAAGAAGTAGGCCGCCAACGCTACGACATGAAGGAGCTGACCCCGGACTGGGTGGAGCTGCAAAGCGTTTACTTTGACAATGGCACCACTTACGGCCAAAGCAGCAATTACAGCCTGGAAGGAAGCAGCGTTTTGGTGCTGGAACCTGTGGCGGGAACATGGCGGGTATACTACCAGGCATATCCCTACGAGATTAACGGCAGCACACCGGAGGATGAGCCCCTTTCGATCGACCCGGAAGTGGCGGTGATTATCCCACTTTACATCGCCAGCCAGATCTACAAACACGACAATGTGAGCCTTGCCACCATCTGGCGCAATGAGTTTGAGATCGCCCGGGAAGCGCTGCTGATGAAATACCAGCAGAACAAAGTGATGGGACAGGCTGGATTTGTCAGCCTGAAGGGGGTGTGGTAGGGTGGCAAAGTTTGCGGTGCCGGATATGCCCACAGAGTATGTGACCCGGTATCAGAAATTCCGTGGGGTGGACTTTTCCACCGACCCGGCTCTGGTGGATGCCAGCAGATCCCCCTTTGCCCCCAACCTGATCTCAGACGCCGGCGGGATGCCGGAGAAGCGGCTTGGATGGCGGACGCTTTTAGAGCTTCCACAGGGCGGCAGGGTGAACGGGATGTGGTGGGGGACCATCCAGGACAAAGAGGTTTTCCTCTGCCATTGCGGCACGGCCCTCTACAAATGGGAGCAGACGGTTTTTGGAGGGGGCCAGCGCATCCCCTACGGCCAGGAAGGGTGGACACCGGAAGGAACCGCCACGCTGCTGAAAGAGGGCATCCACGACGGACCCTCTTCCGCCTTTGAGATGGATGGGAAGATCTACATCCTCACGGGCGGGGAGTACCTGGTCTATGGGGAATTTGAGAAAGAAAAGCTGCCCAAGGCGGTGGAGCTGCGGAATGTGGTGGATGATGCCTACATTCCAACTACCCGGATCGGGGCCAAGCCGGACGGCGGCGAGGGCGTAAGTTTTGAAGAAGTGAACCTGCTCACCGGCGCTCGGAAAAATGGCTTTGTGGCCGACGGCAGCGCCACAGAGTACACCCTGGACGCCCAGGAGCTGGACGAGGGAACGGTAACAGCGGAAGTCAACGGCACGGAGATCACCGAGGGAAGCGGCCTAAGTGTGGACAGGGAAAAGGGCAAAGTCACCTTCGCCACGGCCCCCAGTAAGGGGGATGTGCCGGGCAAGGATAATGTGACCATCACTTTTTACAAGGCAGGCAAAGACTATCTCCAGAAGGTGCTGGGGTGCAATGTGGCGGTGCTTTATGCCGACCGGGTGTTTATCACGGGAAACCCCAAGGAACCCAGCACCGACTGGAGAAGCTCCTTCCAGGACCCCACCTATTTCCCGGACCTGGGATATACCAAGGTGGGCAGTGAGACCCCTATCATGGGATATGCCAAGATCGGGGAATATCTGGCCATTGTCAAAGAGGACAGCAGCCAGGACAGCACGGTTTTTCTGCGGATGGAGGACACGCTGAACGGCCAGACGGTGTTCCCGGTGAAGCAGGGCGTCACCGGTGCGGGAGCGGTGGCGCCCCGGTCTTTCGGGCAAATCTTAGGCGAGCCGCTCTTCCTCAGCCGGAACGGGGTGCTGGGGCTGGTGAGCAGCAGCGTCACCGATGAAAAGGCGGTGCAGAACCGGAGCTATTACATCGACAGCCAGCTTTTGAAAGAAGAAAACCTGGAAAGCGCCATTGCTTGCAGCTGGGACGGCAACTATTTGCTGGGGATCAACAATAAGGCATACATCCTGGACGGACGGCAGGCCAAGAGCTACAAGAGCCAGAGCATGGGGGACTATCTCTTTGAATGCTACCAATGGGAGAATATCCCGGCGGTGTGCTGGATGGAGCACAACAACGACCTCTACTTTGGCACCGCGGATGGGCGGATCTGTCGGTTCAACAGCGACATGGACACCATGGCCCGGTTCAGTGATGATGGGCAGGCCATCGTCTGCGCCTGGAGCACCAAGGCCGACGACGACGGCAACTTCACCCAGTACAAAAACCTCTTAAAGCGGGGATGCGGCGTGATGATCAAGCCTTATCTGCGCAGCAGCGTGAAAATTCTGGTGCGCACCCAGCGAGACTTCGGCAACCAGATCCGGTATTCCACCATGGACATCTTCGACTGGGAAGATATCGACTTTGAGAGATTTACCTTTTCCAGCAACGACGCCCCCCAGGTGGTGCCGTTCAACCGAAAGGTGAAGAAATATATCACCTTGCAGATCACCGTGCGCAACGATGCCGTAAACGAAGGCTTCGGGGTGTTCGGGATCATCAAGAAGTTTACCAAAGGCAATTCGGTGAAATAGAAAGGAGGCAAGCAGATGGCCATTACAGATTTGAAAATCAAAAGCAGCGATTACTCCGGCAAAGATGTGGCGTCGGCACCGGACAAGCTGACGGGCACGGCCCAGGAAAACAAAGCTGTGTTTGACCGGCTGATCAAAGACCTTCTGGCCGGGCGGTATAACAGCCTGGTGGATGCGCTGGCAGCGATCACCGGGGCAGGGGAGATCGGCACCCTGAGCGGCCAGAGCGTGCAGCTGGAGCTGAACCAGGCGATCCGCTGGGGAAGCCAGGAGGTGAAATACATCCGGCAGAACAGCGACAAGGTGCTGGAGGTTTCCGCCGATGGCCAGCGCTGGGAAGCTACCGGCTCTTCCGGCCATATCATCGTGGATCAGAGCGGCAGCACCTTCCCCCAGCGTGCCCGGCTGCGGTTCAATAACGGCACGGTAAGCGACAACGGCAGCGAGACGGTTGTCACCGCCATGAAGGGAGACAAGGGAGACAAGGGGGACAAAGGCGACACCGGCGCACAAGGTCCCCGGGGCGAAAAAGGGCCGAAAGGTGCGGCCTGGTATCCGGCACTGGACGGCCTGGGCACCTTGACCTTTACCCTCAGCGACACCGAGATCCCGCCGCCCAGCTACAACATCCGAGGGCCCCAAGGCCCCCAGGGTGTGCAGGGATTGCAGGGCGAAGTGGGACCCAGAGGACCCCAAGGCATCCAGGGAAGCCGAGGCGTCCAGGGCATCCAGGGAGAGCAGGGAGAGACCGGGCCGGAAGGCCCCACCGGAGCTGTGGGGCCCCAGGGGCCCCAGGGTGTGGCTGGAATCCAGGGAGAGCCTGGACCAAAAGGAGAAACCGGAGCACAAGGCCCCCAAGGCCCCACCGGCCCCCAAGGACAGACAGGCCCCAAGGGAGCGGACGGCAAGGATCTGACGATCCGGGACCGATACGAAAGCCTGTATGCCCTGGAAGCGGCACACCCCACCGGCCTTGCGGGGGACGCTTACGCCGTGGGAACGGCAGAGGACAACACCATTTACATCTGGGGCGTTGACAAAGGGGCCTGGGTGGAGATCGGAGATCTGCAAGGGCCTATTGGCCCCCAGGGCCCCGCAGGCGCCACCGGCCCCCAAGGGCCTCAGGGAGAAACCGGGCCGCAAGGCCTTCAAGGCATCCAGGGGCCCCAGGGAGAAACCGGGCCCCAAGGTCCGAAAGGAGAAACCGGCCCCCAGGGTCCCCAAGGCATCCAGGGCGTGCAAGGACCGGAAGGGCCGGAAGGCCCCCAAGGACCTCAGGGATTGCAGGGCACAGCGGGAGCCGATGGCAAAAGCGCCTATCAGTCCGCCGTGGAGGGCGGCTATATCGGAACCGAAAGCGGCTTCAACCAGGAGCTGGCAGGCATCGGGGACAAGGCGGACAAGAAGGTGCCGGCAGCGGCAGGGAACCTGGCGGCGCTGGACGGGGCGGGCAACCTGCAGGACAGCGGCATGAAGCCGGGAAATTTTCTCCCGACTACCGGCGGCACCATGACCGGGCCGATCACGCTGGCAGCTGACCCGACATTGCCCATGCAGGCAGTGACAAAGCGGTATGTGGATGAAAAAGCAGGGAATCTGCCGCAAGGATTGGAGAATGCGGTGCTTCTGGGTGAAGTGCCGGCCACGCTTCCGTCTTCTGCAAATTGGTACTCCGTCACCTACGGAAACGGTAA
>CAMFFO010000081.1 GCA_945949735.1 uncultured Clostridia bacterium
CGTGAGGTGTTTCCATGGATGCTGTTCTAAGCCGATAGCCTATACACCAATTTGTATGCCTGTTCCCCAAAAGGAAACCGCGCTCCGCTTTGGGAGCACGGTTTGGGGGATTATTTCTTTTTCCGCAGCATCAGGAAAACCAGAACCAGCACGGCGGCCAGGGAGACCACCATCAGAACGATCCATGTGGTCATCTTGAATTCATCCCCGGTAAAGGGAATCAGCTCCGCAGCCCGGGCGGATACCGGCAGCAGCAGCATCAGCACGGCGGAAAGAAGCAGGGCAACTTTATTTCTCATAGGGATTCCTCCTGTATTTGTGGTGGGATGGATAAAGCGTATTGCAAGAATATAAGGGTCAGACAAATTGGGGTTTGAAAAATAAAGCTGTCATTGCGAGACCAGTGCGCACACTGGTCGTGGCAATCCCCCGGTTGAAAGGAACCAGGTAACGATTACAACCAAGAATCGCAGGAACTCCCATTTTTAGGGTGCTTATCGGTACATTCCCCCTCTAACCGGGGGATTGCCACGACCAGTCTGCGGACTGGTCTCGCAATGACAGGAAATTTGGAGTCAGCCCGACAAACACCAATTTGTCTGTCAGTCACGCCCTCGGCGTCAGGGTATCGGTTGATCCCGGAAAAAGGCTTCGATCTCCTGGCGGGAGGCTTTGACGGTGCCCTGCTGGAACCCGGGTTTGCCGCCGCCCCGGCCGTGGAGGGCTTGGGTCAGGCGCTTGCCCAGGGGGCGAAGATCCTCCTCCCGGCTGGCCAGGCAGAAGCCGTAGCTGCCATCCTCTCCGGAGAACACGGCAGCCACCCCGCCGCAGCTTGCCGCGATCCGGTCCGCCAGCTCCCGCAGCCCCGTGCCGTCCAGGTTGGGCTCAAAATGCAGTACATTCCCTTTTTCCCGGTATCCTTCCGCAATGCCGTCCCAGATCCGCCGCTCCAGGGCGGTGATCCGGTATTTCTGCTGGGCAAGCAGATCATTCATCCGGGAAGCTGCCTCCCCGGTCTCCCCCATGGGGGCGGAAAAGGCCTGGGACACCAGCTTGTTCTGGGTGTAGGCCCGGTTCAGAATGTCGAGAGCGAGGGAGCCGCAGGCCATGAGAATCCGGCTGCCGCCCCGGAAGGGAATGGAGGAGAAGAGCTTGATGAGCCCCACCTCCCCGGTGGTTTCGCAGTGAATGCCGCAGCAGGCGCAGGTGTCAAAGCCCGGAATCTCCACGATCCGCACGGGCCAGGGCAGCGCCCGCTTGGTGCGGTAGGCGACCTTGGGCAGCTCCTCGGGGCTGGGGGTGAAGATATGCAGCGGGACATTCCGCCATACCCCCCGGTTGGCCTCCTCCTCGATCTGAGGCAGCAGCTCCGGGGGGACTGTGCCGTCAAAGTCCACGGTGATGCCCTCCGCGCCGATGTGGAAGCCGGTGTTGTGCAGGCCGAACCGCCGGTGAAGGATGCCGGAGACCATATGCTCCCCGGTGTGCTGCTGCATGAAGCCGAACCGGCGGTCGTAATCCAGGATCCCCTCCACGGTTTCCCCCACGGTCAGGGGCTGACGGCACAGGTGGAGGATTTCTCCGTTCTCCTCCCGGGTGTCCAGCACGGCCACGCCCCCCAAGGTCCCGGTATCTCCCGGCTGTCCGCCCCCCTCGGGGTAGAAGGCCGTGGCATCCAGCACTACCCGGAAGCAGTCAGCCCCAGCCTCACAGCGGAGCACCCGGGCAGTGAACCGTGCCAGGTGACAATCCTCATAATACAGCTTTCCCGTTTCCAAGGCAGCTCACTCCTTTACTCCCCTATTGTACCGAAACCGCCCCGGAAATCAAGATAATTTTTCCCGGAAGAATCTTCCATGCGGTGCGATAAATTGGTGATTATAATTGACAATTAACAATTGACAATTGACAATTAAGGAATCCCTTCGGGATAAAACATAAAATGCTTATCGGCTTGACTCAGCTTCCAGATAAATTGGTGCCTGAAGGATTGCAAACGCCACCGTAGGGGCGGCTATTAGCCGCCCGAGACGTTCCAATTCTTACGTATTTCCGTTAGAACGCAGTGCTATCAGAACCGGAAGGCTGCGGGCAGCTAATAGCCGCCCCTACGATAGCATCCCGGAAAACACCACTTTTCCGCCTTGCTGAGCTAACCCGATAAGCACATAACATAATAATTGTGGTCAAAAAACAGGACAATATTTTCAAAAATGACCCGGTTAAGGAACATAATTGTCAATTGTCAATTGTTAATTGTCAATTCGGCGAAGCCGTTCAAACACCAATTTATCGTTCTTTTTCATCTCAAAGCGATTCCTCAGTTATTATCTCATATCTCTTATCTTCTATCTCTTATCTATACATACGCGCCGCCCCTGCCGGGATTCCGGCAGGGGCGGATGGAATCAATACTGGGTGGGGGTAATGTGCCAGATTTCCTCGGCGTACTGGCGGATGGTACGGTCGGAGGAGAACTTTGCTCCGGAGGCGATGTTCATCAGGCACTTGCGGCCGAAGTTCAGGCGGTCGGCGTAGTCCCGGTTCACCTTCAGCTTGGCGTCCATATAGGAGCTGTAGTCCAGCAGCAGGAAGTAGTGGTCGGGCCGGTGCCAGCTGGCGCCGTCCAGCAGCGCGTGGAACAGCTCCTTCTGGGCATCGTCCGTGGGCACAGTGCCGTCCACCAGGGTGTTGACGGCCCGGCGCAGCTTCGCGTCCCGATCATAGATATCCCGGGAGCGGTAGGTGTTCTTCACGGCGTTGATCTCCTGCACGGTATGGCCGAAGATATACTCGTTCTCCATTCCCGCTTCCTTGGCGATCTCCACATTGGCGCCGTCCAGGGTGCCCAGGGTCACCGCGCCGTTGAGCATCAGCTTCATGTTGCCGGTGCCGGAGGCCTCGGTGCCCGCGGGGGAGATCTGCTCGGAGATGTCCGCGGCGGGGATGATGTGCTCGGCATAGGAGCAGTTGTAGTTCTGGACAAAGACCACCTTCAGCTTGCCTGCCACCGCCGGATCATTGTTGATCATCCGGGCAACGCGGTTAATATAGCGGATGATGGCCTTGGCCCGGGCGTAGCCGGGGGCGGACTTGGCGCCGAATATAAAGGCGGTGGGCTGGAATTCGGGCAGCTCCCCGTCCTTCAGCCGGAAGTAGATGTCCACAATGCTCAAAGCGTTCAGCAGCTGCCGCTTGTATTCGTGGAGCCGCTTGACCTGGACGTCAAAGATGAAATCCGGGTTCAGCTGGACACCTTCGTGCTCGGCGATGACCTTGCAAAGCTGCTCCTTCTTGGTGCGCTTGATGGCGTTGAACTGGCGAACCATATCGTCGTCGATCATGGGCTTCAGCTTGGCCAGCTTATCCAGGTCCTTCAGGAAGTCGCCGCCGATGCGGTACTTGATCAGCTGGGTCAGCTCGGGGTTACACAGGCCCATCCACCGCCGGGGGGTGACGCCGTTGGTCTTGTTCTGGAACCGCTGGGGGAACATATGGTACCAGTCCTTGAAGCAGTCGTCCTTGAGGATCTGGGAATGGATCTCCGCCACGCCGTTGATATAGGAGCCGACGTAAATGGAGAGGTTCGCCATGTGGGCGGTGTTGTCCTTCACGACGAACAGGCCCGGATTCTCCCGCTTCAGCTTCTCGTCAATGCGGCAGATGATGTCCACAATCTCGGGCACCACGCTGCGCATCAGATCCAGGGGCCACTTCTCCAGAGCCTCGCTCATAACGGTGTGGTTGGTGTAGGAGAAGGTGCGCTGGGCAATGGAGAAGCTCTGCTCGAAGTCCATGCCCTCCAGCATCAGAAGCCGGATCAGCTCGGGGATGGACATGGCGGGATGGGTATCGTTGAGCTGCACGGCATAGAAGTCCGCGAACCGGCTCAGGTCATTGCCGTGGGCGGTCTTGTAGGTGCGCAGCATATCCTGCAGGGAAGCGGAGGAAAGCACATACTGCTGCTTGATGCGCAGACGCTTGCCCTCCCAGGTGGAGTCGTTGGGGTACAGAACACGGGTGATGTCCTCGGCCTTGTTCTTCTGAGCCAGAGCCCGCAGATAATCCTGGTCGTTGAAGGCGTTGAAATCCAGCTCCTCCTCGGCCTCGCACTGCCACAGCCGCAGGGTATTGATATTATTGGTGCCGTAGCCGATGACGGGCACGTCGTAGGGCACGGCCAGCACGGTGTGGTCGGGGAACTTGACCTTCACGGTGTGGTTATACCGACGGTAGGACCAGGGATCGCCGAACTTCGTCCAATCGTCGGCGTTCTCCACCTGGTTGCCCTCGGCGTCGAAGCTCTGCTTGAACAGGCCGAACTTGTAGCGCAGGCCGTAGCCGGACAGGGGCAGATTGCAGCTGGCGGCGCTGTCCAGGAAGCAGGCGGCCAGGCGGCCCAGACCGCCGTTGCCCAGGGCATCGTCCTCGATGTCCTCCAGGATGGCAAGATCCACGCCCCGCTCGGCAAAGAGCTGCTTCATCTCGTCCAGGATGCCCAGGTTGAAGAGGTTGGAGTAGACCAGACGGCCGATGAGGTACTCGGCGGAGATATAGTAGGCCTTCCGGTTGTGCATCCGCTTGCGCTTGGAGTTGTTCCAGTTGTCGGAGATGGCCATCATCACCGCTTCGCCCAGAGCCTCGTGGAGCTCCTGGGCGGTGGCCTCCTGCAGGGAGACGTCGTAGGTGTATTTCAACTGGGCTTCGGTCCACTTGAGGATGTTCACGCAATCATAGTTCATGAATTCAATTCTCCTTTATCACGGCGTGGGTTTCTTCGGCTTGGGCCAGGCGGCCGTAGAGCTTGGTCAGGCTGCGGATCTTCCCGGCGAGGGCGTCGGTCAGGGCATCGGCGTCTGCCCGCCAGGTCCAGTTGGCATCGGAAAGCGTTCCGGGGAAATTCATTCTCGCCCGGGCGCCCAGATCCAGATAATCCTGCAGGGGGACAATGGTCATATCGGAAACGGTGGCCATGGCGGTGCGGATGGTGCCCCAGACGTCGCCCTCGGCCTCCGTCAGGCTCATATACTCCCGGGCGTAGGCCACGGCATCGGCGTCCGCGGTGTCGAACCACTGGCGGGTGGTCATGTTGTCGTGGGTTCCGGTGTAGCACACGCAGTTGCGGGTGTAGGTATGGGGCAGGTAGTCGGAGGGCTCCCGGGAGTCGAAGGCGAAGCCCAGCACCTTCATGCCGGGGTAACCGGAATCGTCCCGCAGATCCAGCACCTCCTGGGTCAGGTAGCCCAGATCCTCGGCAATGAGGCTCAGCCCGGGAAGGGCCTCCTTCAGCGCGGAGATAAAGTCCATGCCGGGGCCCTTGACCCAGTGGCCGCCCCGGGCGTTGGGCGCGCCGTAGGGCACGGCCCAGTAGCTCTCAAAGCCCCGGAAATGATCCAGGCGAACGGTGTCGTACCACTTGCCCGCGGCGCCCAGGCGGCGGATCCACCAGGCGTAGCCGTCCTTCTTCATCTCGTCCCAGCGGTAGAGGGGGTTGCCCCATAGCTGGCCGTCGGCGGTGAAGGCATCGGGGGGCACGCCCGCCACATCGGTGGGCCTTAAGGCAGCATCCAGCTGGAAGAGCTCCGGGCTTGCCCAGACCTCCACGGAATCGTAGGGCACATAGATGGGCACGTCTCCGATGATGGAGATGCCCGCGCGCTTTGCGTAGGCGCGCAGAGCGTTCCACTGGCGGTCAAACAGGAACTGCACGAAGCTGTAGAACCGGATATCGTCCTTAAGCTCGGTTCTCGCCTTCCAGATGGCGTCGGGGTCCCGGAATTTGAGACCGTCGTCCCAGTCGTACCAGCTCTTTCCGGTGGATTCCTTCAGGGCCATGAACAGGGCAAAGTCCGGCAGCCAGCTGCCGTTTTCCAGGCAGAACCGCTCGAAATCCTCGCCGCCGGCAAACCGGTTGTAGGCCAGCCGGAGGATCTTGTTTTTCTGATTGTACTGGATACCGAAATCCACCTTGTCCTCCCGGGCGCACCAGGTGACGGAGTCGAGCTCCTCCTGCTTCAGCAGCCCCTCCTCCACAAGCAGGGGCAGGTCAATGAGGTAGGGGTTCCCCGCGAAGGTGGAACAGGACTGGTAGGGGGAGTCGCCGTAGCCGGTGGGGGTCAGGGGCAGAAGCTGCCACTTGCTCTGGCCCGCCTTCTTCAAAAAATCCACAAAGGCGAAAGCCTCCGCCCCCATGGCGCCCACGCCGCATTTCCCGGGCAGGCTGGTAATATGCATCAAAATGCCGCTGCTGCGCATCGCATTTTCTCCTTACTTTCAGGATAGAATCATCCGCTGCGGTCCGGGGATTTCCCGGAGAGCAACACACCGAATAGAGTAATACTTTTTCCCGGATTTGTCAAGTAAAACCCGCCGTTTTCGGAGTTTCATTTCCGAAAACGGCGGGTTTCCATAGGAAATCAGCGCCGGATTGTTACATTTCCTCAAATCCTGCCAGCAGGCCTCCCCGTTCGGCGTAGAAACTGCACAAGCCTCCCGCGGGAGTTACCATAACGTCGGAGCCAGGTCAGCGGGCCTATGACTACTTCTGTGACGAGCCGGAAAATATGCTGCCCTATGTCTTTGGCCTCACCGTGGCGGAGGAATGCCCGAAGGACAACTGACCCCCGCCGGGAGAAGCAAAACAGAATGCCCGAATCCACGCAGCAGTCCGGCAAATTGGTGTTTGAAAAATAATGCTGTCATTGCGAGACCAGTCCGCAGACTGGTCGTGGCAATCCCCCGGTTGAAAGGAACCAGGTAACGATTACCACCAAAAATCGCGGAGACTCCCGTTCTTCAGGGCACTTTTCGGTACATTTCCCCTCTAACAGGGGGATTGCCACACCAGTGTGCGCACTGGTTCGCAATGACAGGAAATTTGGAGTCAGCGCGACAAACACCAATTTGCCGAGCTGCCGGGAAAACTGATCGTGACAATCACCCGGGCTGCCGCCGGATGCGGGAGCCCGGGTTTTGCTGTTCAGAAATCGGGGATATACACGCTGTCCGCCGCTTCGGCGTCCTGGGTGAAGCCCTCCAGGCGGTTCAGGTACATCCAGCTGAGCGCCGCCTGATATTCCTCCTCCGTCACCCGGCGGTCAAAGGGGGCGGGGAGGTTGCCCATGGGGGTGTACTGGCGCATGAGGCTCACCAGCACCTGACCGGGGGCGAAGTGTTCGCCGATCCAGTCCAGTACCTTCAGGGAGTTTTCCACATGGCCGGGAAGGATCAGGTGGCGGATGATGACCCCCCGGGTCACCCGCTCCCCCTCCCATTGGATGGGGCCAACCTGGCGGTACATCTCCGCGATGGCTTCCCTGGCCCTGAGGAAATAGTCCTCCGCCCCGGAAAGCTGCCGGGCAAGCCCCGCGTCCGCGTATTTGAGATCGGGCAGATAGATGTCCACCTTCCCCTCCAAAGCCCGGAGGGTTTCCGCCCGCTCATAGCCCCCGCAGTTGTAGACCACCGGTACCGGCAGCTTCGGCTCCAGGGCCGGGAGAATGGTGGGAAGGAACTGGGTGGGGGTCACCAGGTCGATGTTCTCCGCCCCCCGGGCGATGAGCTCCTCAAAGATCCGGCGGAGCGAGACGCTGTCCGTGGGGGTTCCCACGCCCCCAACGCTGATGGCGGCGTTCTGGCAGTACCGGCAGCCCAGGGTGCAGCCGCCGAAGAATACCGCGCCGCTGCCCCCCTCCCCGGCCAGGGCAGGCTCCTCCCAGCGGTGGAGCATGAATTTTGCCACCAGGGCGGTATCCGGGCAGCGGCAGAAGCCCCGCTCCCCGGCGGCCCGGTTCACCCCGCAGTCCCGGGGACACAGGCGGCAGGCAGTGTAGTCCATACAATCCCCCTTTTTCTGCGTTTTCCCGGATTATACCCCATCTCAGAAGAAAACGCAACCGCCCGGAAAATTGGTGTTTATATAATTGACAATTAACAATTGACAATTGACAATTAAGGAATCCCTTTGAGATAAAACAAATAATGCTTATCGGTTTCACTCGGCAAATCGACAAATTAGTGTTTGAAGTTTTCAAACACATTGCGTTACCACCGTAGGGGCGGATATTATCCGCCCGAAACGTTCCGGTTTTTGAGCATTTCCGGTGAATGTGCGTGCTATCAATGCGGTAGGGTTGCGGGCGGATAATATCCGCCCCTACGGTGATCGTGTTGTAAACACCAATTTGTCTGTCTGCTGGGTCAGGCCGATATGCGTGATTGTCAATTCATTTCCCATCCCCCCAGGGGGGTTGCAAAAAATAACACAAGAATCGTGATTTCAGCAATTGACTTTCCGGGTGGAAATGAGTAGAATATTATCGATACATCATGTAATCCCTTCGCGGGCAGTATCTTTGTTCAAGAATCATTTTTAGGAGGAAATCACTTTGAAGGATTGGGCATCTTTAATCACTGTTGAGGAGATGGAAGCCGCCACCAATTCTCTGCTGGAAACCGGCAAGAAGGTGGGCGCCGACTCCTGGCAGCAGCGGGTCAAGAACCAGACCCCCCATTGCGGTTTCGGCGAAGCGGGCACCTGCTGCCGGATCTGTTCTATGGGCCCCTGCCGCATCACCCCCAAGAGCCCCAGAGGCATCTGCGGCTGCGACGTTCACGGTATCGTAGGCCGTAACTACCTGCGCTTTACCGCAGGCGGCGCCGCCACCCACTCCGACCACGGCCGGGAAATCATGCACACCCTGTACCAGACCAAGGAAGGCGGCAGCTATCAGGTCAAGGACCCCGAAAAGCTGATCCGCATCGCCAAGGAATGGGGTGTGGAGACCGAGGGCAAGGACATCTATGACCTGGCCCACGAAATGGCCGAGACCGGCCTTCTGGAGTACGGCAAGCCCTTCGGCACCCAGCGGTTCCTGAAGCGGGCCCCCGAGCACACCCAGGAGCTTTGGCACGCCGCCGAGATCGAACCCCGGGCCATCGACCGGGAGGTTTCCCAGTCCCTGCACATGACCCACATGGGCTGTTCTTCCCTGCCCGAAGCCCTGATCCGCCAGTCCCTGCGGGCGGGCCTTTCCGACGGCTGGGGCGGCTCCATGATGGGCACCGAGTTTTCTGACGTTATGTTCGGCACTCCCAAGCCCGTGGACACCACCGCCAACATCGGCGTT
>CAMFFO010000082.1 GCA_945949735.1 uncultured Clostridia bacterium
AACGGAAACGGCGGTCAATCTCTTTCCAGCCGGGGGAAAGAACGGTCTTGCCCTTGGCGGTAAACTCTTTCCCGGCACAGGTGAATGTGGCGGTGACAGCCTCATACATATGCGGCCCGGCCACGGCGCACAGCACTTTGCAGCAGATTAAGGACAGCAGCTTTCGTTCACTCTCGGCCAATCCGTCAAAGCCCTGCTTCACAAATGCAGCGGTGGGGATGATGGCGTGGTGGTCGGACACCTTTTTGCTGTTCAGGATGCGGTCATACTGCGGGGAAATGTTCAGGCCCTTGGCGAAAGGCACCAGCCCCCAAAGGCCGGACACAAGGTTTTCGGCCACAGGCAGCATATCATCGGTGAGATATTGGCTGTCCGTTCTGGGATAGGTCAGCAGTTTCTTTTCATACAGCGTTTGTGCATAATCAAGGGTCTGCTTGGCGGTAAAGCCAAAGAGCCGGTTGGCCTCCCGCTGCAAGGTGGTCAGGTCATAGAGCTTGGGCGGCTGCTCCGTCTTTTTCTCCCGCGTTACGGAAGCACAAACGGCCTGCGCTCCGGCACAGGCCGCCTTGACGGTGTTTGCTTCGCCAGCATCAGAAAAGCGGCTGCTTACTGCGTCCGCGTCGCCTACACCGATATGGACGATGTGATATTTCTCTTTCTTGAAATTCGTGATCTTGGCGTCGCGCTCCACCAGCAGATTCAGGGTCGGGGTCTGGACACGGCCCACGGTCAGGGTCTTGTGGTACAGCACGGAGAAAAGCCGGGTGGCGTTGATGCCCACCAGCCAATCCGCTTTCGCCCGGCACAGGGCCGATTGATACAGCGGGTCATAGTCCGTTCCCGGTTTCAGGTGGGCAAAGCCGTCCCGGATGGCGCTGTCCTCCATGCTGGAAATCCAGAGGCGCTTGAACGGCTTTTTACAGCCTGCCATCTGGTAAACAAAACGGAAAATGAGTTCTCCCTCGCGCCCGGCGTCGGTGGCGCAAATCAGGCCGGTCACGTCGGGGCGCTCCATCAGGGAGCGCAGAATGTCAAACTGCTGTTTTTTCTCGTCGGGGATGATGTACTGCCACGTTTCCGGGAGGATGGGCAAATCCTCATAGCGCCATTTCTTGAAACGCTCGTCATACCGGCCAGCATCAGCAAAGGACACCAGATGCCCGATGCACCAGCTCACCAGATAGCCGTTTCCCTGCAAATATCCGTCGTGTTTCTCCGTGGCCCCGATCACGCCCGCAATGCTGCGGGCGACACTCGGTTTTTCTGCAATTACCAACTGATAACTCATTCCTCGTCCTCCTGTTCATTTTCGGTTTCCGGCGCTTCGTCCTCCAAATCCTCGTCGTCGCCAAAATCATACTCGTCTAAATCGTCGCTGCCCTTGGTGTCTGCCCTGGGCTTTTTGAACTTGAAGTAATACAGGGCTGCGCCGCCGCCAGCCAGTGCTACCACAAGAAACACGATCAGGCCGCCAGCGCCGGAACCGCTGTTTTTCGGTTCCTCCTGCGGGGCCTCGGTTTCCTGCGGCTGGGTTTCCTGCGGCTCCGGCCCGGTACACTCGCTCATGTTATTTTTACAAACCGGGCAATTCGTATTGACGGCCCCAGCCTTGCATTTGGTGGTACAGGTGCAGACAGAAGCGGTACTTCCTGTCTGGCCGTCCTCCATCAGCGCCAGCAGGTCGGCTTCATCCACCTGATTTAAGAAATGGACGGTTTCTTTTCCCTCGTCGTCCCGGTCAATAATCAGGTAAAAGACGTTGCCGGTCTTGGTTTCCACGGTGATAAACTGCTTGCCGCTTTGGGTAGTGCTGCCGATGTCGTCAATCAGCGTCAGGTTCCCGTCCGGGGTCAGGGCGGCGCTGCCGCCGGTCTGGCTGCCGGTGAACAGCCCCAGCAGGGCAGCAAGTTCTTCTTCATCAAGGGAGAGGGAGAAGCTGCCCTCGCCGGTGCTTTCTGTCTTGGTGTCGCTGACGGTCAGATAGTCGGAATGGACATAGCCGATGCGCTCCGGCAGAAGAATTTTCACCCAGTCGCCGTCTGTGCCGATCACTTCCACCTGCGTTCCGTTGGGAAGCTGGGTGAACGCGGTCTTATCAAGCCCCGCGCCGGTGCGGACATTCAGCTTTCCGCCGTTTGTAGTCACGGTGCCGGTCTGGGTAGTTTCCTCCGTGCCGCCGCTGGCGGTGATCTGGATGCCATCGTCCGTAGCGGTGATATTTACCTTGGAACCGAACAGAGAGGAAAGCAGGTCGGCGGCCTCCTTGCCGGTCAAGCTCTTGCTTTTATCATCCTCCGTTTTGCCTGCGGCTGCGGTTTCGGTCTTGGAGTGATTGTCTGTGTCAGGCTCCACGCCGCCCGTTGCCTCGGCGGCAGCTTCCGGCAAAGGCTCCGGGGCCGGGTCGGTGCCGCCTGCAAAAGCGGTAACAGGAAAGACCGTGACGCAGAGCATCACGGCCAGAATTGCGGGCAGAATCCGGGAAATTCGTCTGGTTTTATTCTTCATGGGCATTGTCCTCCTGTTCATGGTACGCTGTGACAGCAGGGGCGGCCTGCATTGCGCCGGAACGCAGGAACGCGGCAAATTCCTCCGGCTTCATGTTCATGCCGCGCACAAGCTGGATGATCTGCAAATTCTCCTGTTCGGTTTTCTGCGCTTCCAGCTCCCGAAGCTGCTTCTGATACTCCGCGATCTTGGACTTGGTTTTCTGGATGTCCTTTTCGATGCGGTCAAGTTTACTTGCCATAGTCAAAACTCCTTTCTGGCGTCAGGGCAGACGCCCGAAACTGTAAAAATGGGATTGCCAATAGTTTGAATTGAGATTTGTGTAGGAAATGGGGTCGCCGCAATGCAGCATGACCGAATTGCCCACATACAGGCCGACGTGGGACACGCCGGGGGTGTCATAAGTGCCAACAAAAAACACAAGGTCGCCGGGCTTGGCCTGCGAACTGGAAACAGGGGTGCAGATGTTGTATAGGCCCTGCGCTCCCAGCCGTCCCACGTTCCAGCCGGAATGATTGATGACCCATGAGATAAAGCCGCTGCAATCAAAGCTGGTGCTGGGAGAGCTGCCGCCCCACACATAGGGATAGCCGATGTACTTTTCGGCCTCTTTCAGCATGGCGGCAAACTGTTCATCCTCCAAAGCCTCCGGGGGAACGTCATAATAGGTCGGTTCTTTCAGGGTGGAGGCGTGGGGGTACTGGCTGCCGGAAAACAGGTCGGGCCGGTTGCCCAGCGTGGACATATACAGGGAATAGGCACTTAGCGTTTCCTCGTCCATGATGTAGACCGGCACATGGGACAGATTGAAGTTTTCCAGCGTCACGGTGCAGATGTAATAGTCATACGGTACTTCTACTTCATACTCGTATTCCTCGGTTGAGGTTTCGCCGGTGTCCGGGTCTGTGACCGTCCGCGTCCCTGTCCGGGTTTCCGTGCGGTAGCGCACCTCTTTGACAACGGTTTCCGTCAGGATGTATTGCTTGTCGAACAGCATTTGCAGGTCGCTTCGCACCTCTCCAATGGTAAACTGCCCGTCATGGAGCGCCGACAGAATGGAGATCAGCACATAGGGGTCATGCTCGATGCTGTCAAGGTCAAAGTGGTACTCGTCATAGTCATGGGTGGCCTCGTAGTTGTCCAGATATGCTTGCAGCTCGGCTTCCAGTGGAGCGTAGGCATCCTCGGCGGCCAGCATATCGCTGTCCTCGGAAAAGTAGGAGGACGCCGCAATGCCGCTTCCGGCGCTGCCGAACATGGCGGTGCAGGATTGCAGGCCGGTCAAAACCATCAGCAGCAAAAGCCCCAGCACCAGAACGGCCAGCGAACCTTTCCAGTGACGGGCCACAAAAGAGGCGGCCCGTTTGCTTTCCTCGGCGGCTGCCTTGGCCGCCTTGGTGGAGGATGCGGCTGTCTTGGCTGCGCCCTGTGCCGCCGCCCCTGCGGTCTGGCCCGCTGTCCGGGCGGCCTTGGCATACTGGCGCTTGATCTGCTGCTTTTGCCAGAACCGGGAAACGGGATTGGTGGCCGCCTGCGCGATCTCCGGGTTATCCCGCAAGGACTTCTGGTAAAAATACTCCGCGTTGGCGGCAAGGGCCTGACGCTCGGCTTTTTCTGCGGCCCGGTAGGGTTTCAGCTTGTGGTGCCGGATGCTGCTGCGGATGGCCCGGCCAGCCTGACGCTCGGCAAGTTCTTCTCCCTTATGGCCGCCCTCCACACCCACGTTTTCATGCTCAACTTCGTGGATTTTGCCGTGGGCGAATAGCAGCGCCTCCGAAACGGGACGGCCTGCCGGGTTGGGCTTTAACTTGGGAGGCCCTTTGTCCTGCTGTTCAAAACGCAGGGCGCTCTTGGCCTTGCCGGTGGCCTCGTCATAGACCGTTTCTTTTACGACAACACGCTTTTTCGGGATGGCGTCACGGGCTGCATCCAGCTTGTCAGCTTTCTTATCTGCTTTGCGGATATAGGGCTGCAAATCCGGGTCGGCCCGTTCTTCCTCGGTCAGTTGGAGCCGGGAGGATGGCCGGTGCAGGGCGGCGTCCCCCTCGGCAGCGGTGGCCGCTGCCTGCTTTGCGGACTTTTTGGCCTTATGCCGGTCATGGGCATCGTCGGCCCGTTCCAGCAGCTTTTCCGCTGTGCCGCCAGCCTCCGGGGTATAGTCCTGTTCGGCCTCCCGGCTGGAAATGTTCTCTACCTCGCCGGTGGCCTGATTTTCCAGCGTCAGGCCGTCGCGGGTCATGGCCTGTGTCACCTTGGGCTTTGCTTTCAGCTCTTTCAATGGCCGTCACCTCCTTTGCTGTGTTTTGGGGTCATTGGCTTACCACCTCGCTTAACCGGGTCGTCATAATCTTGTAGAGCTGGGTGTTGTGGGGGATCGGGTTGGTAAAGGGCAGCACCACATTTTCAAAGATCAAAAGGCCCTCGCCGGGTTCGGAATTGTCGATGTACTTCTGCTGGTCTGCCGACAGGTTGAGCCGTTCCGCAAGGATTTTTCTGTCCCCGGACGCCTGATTGAGCAGCGTAATAAAATCGCTGTTTTCCAGAATGTTTTCGATCTCCGGGGAGGAAAGCAGGTCTTTCACGTTCTGCGTCGCGCCGGTTGGGATGCCGCCCCATTTCCTGAACCGCTTCCAGATTTCAGCGGAATAGGCCGCCGTCTGTTCCTCTTTCAGAAGCAAGTGGAACTCGTCGGCAAAGTACCATGTGGCCTTGCCCTGGCTGCGGTTGGCGGTGACGCGGCCCCAAATCTGGTCTTGGACAATGAGCATCCCCAGCTTTTTGAGCTGCTTGCCCAGCTCCTTGATGTCAAAGGCCACAAGCCGGTTGCCGATGTCCACGTTGGTACGGTGGTTAAAGACGTTCAGGGAGCCGGACACATACAGGTCAAGAGCCTGCGCCACACGGTCAGCCTCCGGGACGTGCTGATCTAACAACGCTTTGTGGAGGTCGGACAGAATCGGCATATTTTCCGGGCGGGGGTCTGCCAGATAGGGCCGGTAGATCACCCGCACGGCCCGGTCAATGACCGTCTTTTCAATGGGTTCCAGCCCGTTCTTGCCGCCCATGACCAGCTCGCAGAACGACAGCACAAAGTCGGATTTCAGGGCCAGCGGGTTATCGTCCTCGGAATAGTTCAGGTTGATGTCCAGCGGGTTCACATAGTCCCGGCTGGTGGGCGACAGCCGGATCACCTGACCGTGGAGCCGCTTCACCAGCGGATAGTATTCAGCCTCCGGGTCGGAGATAAAAATATCGTCAGGCGTCGTTAAGAACACACTGACGATCTCGGATTTACAGCTCATGGACTTGCCGCTGCCGGGGGTGCCTAATTTCAGACCGTTGGGACACCGGGCCTGTTTTCTGTCCAGCATAATCATGTTGTGGGACTTGGCGTTGACGCCGTAATACATGGCTGCGCCGCCCTGAAAAAGCTCCTGCGTCACAAACGGCACGAACACGGCCACGCTGGAAGTGGTAAGGCCCCGCTGAATTTTGATCTGGTTGACGCCCAGCGGCAGGCTGCTCACAAGGCCCTGTTCCTGCTGGTAGTCCAGACGGACAAGGGAACAGTTGTATTTCTGCGCCACACCGGCAGCCTGAAACACATCGTTGCTCAACTTCTGTTTGGTATCGGCCACGTTCAGCACAAGGAACGTCAGCATGAAAAGGCGCTCGTTGCGGGTCTGCAATTTGGTAAGAAGTTTCTTTGCGTCCTCCCCGTAGGTGGCAAGGTCGCTGGGAAGTATGTCCATATCGTAGCCGCTGCGGACAGCCTTTTTCTGCTCCTGTATCTTCATGGCGTCAAGGTCGGTGATCTTGCGCTTGATGGTCTTAATGGCCTCCGTCTGATCGATGGCCTGCACATGGAGGTTCACCAAAATGCTGCTGTCCGTATTGAGAAAATCCGCCAACATTTCATCCGAAAGCTCCGGGGCGAGGATTTGCAAAAAGCTCACCGCGCCGTATTTGCCGCCCATGCCAAAGGTCTTTGCATTGCCGAAGCACAGGGAGGACGGGGCGATAAAGTCCTTGGTGGAAAGGCCGGAGGGGGTCATCCACTTCCAGTCAAAATTGAACAGCTCCCCGTCCGGGTGGAACACACCATGCAGCACCGCAAGCCGTTCTTTGCCGTTCATCACATGGGCCACAGCTCCCATCGTCTTGAAGTAACCTAAGAGGTCAAGGCCGATGCGGTTCAGTCTGGCTCTGGCAGATTTCGGGCTGTCGGCCTCAATGGTGAACGTCAGGTACTTGGTCTTGACGATGCCGTTGTTGCCGTTTGCAAGCTGCTTTTGCAGGATGCCGGTGTACTCGGCCCGGATGTCGTCGAAGTCGTCCCCCTGCGGCGCGATCTCAAAGCTCTTGGCGTACTGCACCGGGTCAACCCTGCGGTTCAGGAACGAAAACTGGACGTGGATAGAGGCGTCCACATAGTTGTAGAGGTCACACAGGTGTTCAAAGATGGCCGTCTTGGTGTCCGGCTGGGCGAGCTGATAGCTGATGTCCTCAAAGGCAATGCACTTGGAAAAGGTGTTTTTCGTCAGGCGGCACACGCCGTCCGGGTACATGGCCTCATAGGGGATGGTGGCCTGCGCCGTATGGGGCTTGCCGTCGCCCTTGTACTTGCGGATTACCGCGTCAATTTCTTTTCGCTGGGCGCGGGTCAGCTTTGTTTTTTCGGGTTCTCTTGGAATTTCTTTTTTGGACAATGGCCTTTACCTCCTGTTCCATTTGATGCTGCCGCATAAGGGCGGCATAGGCGTTGTTGGTCTGGTAGGGGCGCTCCTTGGGGCGGAGGAAGCAGCACTGAATCATCTGCATTACCACCACTTCAAGGGGCTGGCCGTGACGCTCATACATGGCAAGCAAAAAGCCCGGCAGCATGATAAAGACCATGAGCAGGGCCGCCGCACTGGTGGAGAGATAGTCACGGGTGAGAAAGTATAACGGAACGCCTACCAGCAGCGCCCCGCCAAAACAGATCAGTTGCCGTTTGGTAAGGCCAAACACAACCTTGGATTTCACATGGGTTAAGTCCTTGGGGACAGTTACATAAGCCATCTGGCACCTCCTTTCACGACGGGTTCAGGGTAAGATCACATTCCACTTCGTTGCCCCACGCATCCCAGCCGGGGCATTTCTGTCTGGCAAACAGCTCCACGCGGGGCAAGTCGCCCGCCAGCTCCACGATCTTGTCACGGGTCACATCCGGCTTTTTGCTGTGCTGTTCAATCGGGCTGATAATGAACTGATGGACAGCGGCAGAATGACGTTTCGGTTTGCCGCGCTTTGCCAGCAGGCAGATTTCCGCGTTCCCCCTTGTCCAGTAACCCAGCCCGTAAAACCATGTAGGGCTTTTGCGGTTCTGTTTCAGCCAGACAAAGGCCACCGTCTTGAACGTAAAGCCCCATGCCCGGATAAGCTGCAATGCCTCCGGCAGCATGGGAAACGTGGCCCATAAAAACAGCAGACAGTCCTTGGCGGCCAGTGCTTCCACCGGCAGGGCGCACAGCTCGTCTATGCTCATGGTGGGATAGTGATTTTCCGCTGCACCCGATTTGTTTTTGCACTCATACCGCCACGGCGGATCAGCGTAAATGATGTTGTATGTTGAAATAAATGATTTCCTCCTGTGTGTAGTTGATTTTTAATGCGCCGAGAATACGGATTTACTGATGCTGCCGGTCTTGAACAGGCAGAAGCACAGAAGCACCGTATAGCCCATGCAGCCCCAGATTGCGCCGGATATGTCAGAAGCGGAAGCAATGTTCTGTATCAGCACCGCATAGATACCGACAACAACCATGATTAAAAAGGCTTGGAAGCCCAGCGCCAGCAGGGATTTCAAGTAGTTCTGGCCCATGCCGCGCCACTCGCTGTTTCCCATGGTGGCAAGGGGGATAGGCCCTAACGAGGTCACGACGTAAATTTCAATCATGCGCCCGTAGGTCACAAGGAAAATACAGATGGCGAGAATGTTCATGGTAAGGCCCACCACAAGGGTCTGGAACCACAGGCCCAAAAGCCCGCCCACGCTCATAGCCTCCAACTGGCTTTCAAGGTCAGGTATCAGGCTGTTAAAGTCCACGGACGTTTCCCCGATAATCACACCGGCGCTTTGGTTGACGACGCTCTGGGTGGCGTCAAAGATGCCCATGACGATGTTCCATGTGTTGCTGACAATGAGAATGGCAAACGCAGACTTGAAAATCCAGCGGAAGAACATGGAGCTGTCAAAGTCGTGCATATTGTTTTTCTCGGTTATCATCTGTATCAGCTCCATGCACATGACACAGGCAAGGATGGCCGCCGCAATCGGCAGCACCACCGTTTCGGACAGGTTTTGCAGCATATTGAAAATGCCGCTGTTCCACGCCTGCGGGGTGGCTCCCACATCGGCGGCGATTTCTCCGACTTTGGCATTTACATTGTCAAACAGCCCGGACAGGTTGCCCGTGATGCCGTCGATCAGAATACCTTTTATCCATTCTTCAATGATTTCACTAATCACGGGTAAACACCTCCTTTCCCGCGCCCTCCCGGTCAGGCCGGGAGAGCGCGGAGGGGATTAGTGCGGATGGTTACGGACAAACGCCGGGCTTATCCCAGCAG
>CAMFFO010000083.1 GCA_945949735.1 uncultured Clostridia bacterium
CAAGTGATTGCTGGATGGTTTGCTGTTTTAACCCGATAACCTGAACACCAATTTGACGCGTTGTTCAAATTTATTTTTGAATCTATAAATAAGAATCATTCTCATATACTTGACAATTCTTTGGATTTGTGGTATGCTGTTGCCGTAAACAAAGATTGTTCTTAACTACACAGACAGGAGGCGGCTATGGAGGCATCCCGTAAGCAGTTCCGGAAACGAAACGCCATCCTCTCCTGCCTGCGCTGCACCCGCGTCCACCCCTCGGCGGAGGAGATTTACCGGATGCTCCAGGCGGAACACCCCGATATCTCCCTGGCCACGGTCTACCGGAACCTGAGCCTGTTCAAACGGCAGGGCCTGATCCGGAGCCTGGGGGCCGTGGACGGGGTGGAGCGTTTCGACGCGGACACCAGTCCCCACGTTCATTTCATCTGCACCGGCTGCGGCGCGGTCCTGGATCTGCCGGAGCTGGCCCTTCCCCAAAGTCTGGAAGCCGAAGCACAGCAATACTCCGGCTGCCATATTACCGGCTGTCAGCTGACCTTTTCCGGGGTCTGCCCCAGCTGCCAACAAAATCATCAGGAGGAATTATCATGAAGAAGTTTGTATGCACCGTCTGCGGCTATGTCTACGAGGGCGACGAGCTGCCCGAGGATTACGAGTGCCCCCTCTGCGGCGTGGGCCCCGATATGTTCGAGGAGCAGGAGTAACCGGCTTCGCCCAGTTGACAGTTGATAGTTGACAGTGGGCAGTTTTGGAGTCGCTTCGCGATATTTTGATTCATCCCGAAGGGATACCATAACTGTCCACTTTCCACTGTCAACTGTCCACTGAAATCCAATTGTCTTTCCCATTCATAAGCAATATCAAATTTATATTTAGGAGGAATTCACTATGAAAAAGTTTGTCTGCCCCGTCTGCGGCTACGTCTACGAAGGCGAGTCCATCCCCGAAGGCTTCAAGTGCCCCGTCTGCAAGGTCGACGGCTCCAAGTTCAAGGTCATGGAAGAGGGCAAGCTGGCTGCCGAGCATGAGTACGGCATCTACGCCAAGACCGTGAAGAACAACCCCGACATCTCCGACGAGGACAAGAATTTCATCTTCGAGCAGCTGATGGCCAACTTCCAGGGCGAGTGCAGCGAGGTGGGTATGTACCTGTGCATGGCCCGGATCGCCCATCGGGAAGGCTATCCCGAGATCGGCCTGTACTGGGAGAAGGCCGCCTACGAGGAGGCCGAGCACGCTTCCAAGTTCGCGGAGCTCTTGGGTGAGGATCTGGAGCCCAACATGAAGGCCAGCACCAAGGACAACCTGGCCTGGCGTGTGGACTGCGAGTTCGGCGCCACCGCCGGCAAGTTCGACCTGGCCAAGTGCGCCAAGAAGAACGGCCTGGACGCCATCCACGACACTGTGCATGAAATGGCCCGGGACGAGGCCCGGCATGGCAAGGCTCTGAAGGGCCTGCTGGAGCGCTACTTTCGCTAAGCAGGAGATACCTGCTGAAGACCCCGCGGCGCTGCGGAATCTGACCTACGGTCTGTTCGTGCTCACCGCGAAGGATGAAAAAGACAACGGCTGCATCGTGAACACCGTCGTTCAGGTGGGCGCGAACCCCACGCGGCTGGCAATCTCCTGTCAGATGGGCAATCTGACCCGGGAGATCATCGAGGCCACCGGCGCTTTCAATGTCAGCGTGCTGACGGAGGATGTGCCCTTCGAGACCATCCGTCATTTCGGGATGCAGTCCGGCCGGGACGTGGACAAGTTCGCCGATTTCCCCGGCGTGAAGCGCAGCTGCAATGGCCTATACTACCTGACGGAAAACGTCAACGCCATGTTCTCCGCCCAGGTAAAGCACAAAATCGATCTCGGCAGCCATATGCTGTTCATCGGCGAGGTCACCGAGAGCAAGGCCCTGGGCAAAGGCGCGCCCTGCACCTACGCCCACTACCACAAGGCCATCAAGCCAAAGCGCTGAAACCCCAAAACCTGAGAAGGAGCGGAATTATCCGCTCCTTCTTTTTGCCACTTGGTTTCCATTGCAGAAAAAATATCTCATGCGGATAACATCAAAACGATAAATTGTTGTTTACAGCACTATCACCGTAGGGGCGGATATTATCCGCCCGCAACCTTACCGCATTGATAGCACGCATATTCACCGGAAATGCTCAAAAACCGGAACGTTTCGGGCGGATAATATCCGCCCCTACGGTAGCAACGTAAGGTGCTTGAAAACTGTAAACAACAATTTATCGTTTCAAAGACGGAATCCTGGGTGGTTTCAGAAATTTTTACAATTTCCGCCTTTACAACCGCGCGAACCGGAACTATAATGCACTTAGAAAATGCCCCGGGCGTGATTCCCGGAGCAAATATAAGGAGGAATGACAATGGCTGGTTTCGGAAAACTGGCGCTGGCTGCGCTGGCGGCAAGCCTTCTGCCCTACGAGGTCAAGAAGGATGACGATGGCGAATTTACCTACAAATCCCTGCTGCTGGGTGTGAAAACAAAGACCGATGACGAGGGCAAGAAGGCTGTGGAGCTGAGCTTCTTCAACCTGCCCGATTTCATGAAGAACACCGCCCCCGCGGCCGAGGAAGTTCCTGCCGAAGAGGCTCCCGCCGAGGAGGCTCCCGCCGAGGAGGTTCCCGCGGAGGAGGTTCCCGCCGAGGAGGTTCCCGCCGAGGAGCCGTCTGCCGAGGAAGCTCCCGCCGAGCCCGCAGAAGAAAACCCGGCTCCCGCTGAGGAGCCTGCAAACGAATAAGGAGGCTATTATCAATGAAAATCCGTATCAACAAGGATGTCGTGGAGTTCACTCCCGAGCACGCCGCCGAGGCTGCGGAGCTGGAGGCTCTGTGGGTCAAGATGGGCAACTGCGTGGGCGAGAACAAGGCCCTGTCCCCCATCGGCGTATACGTCCCCAGCCAGAACAAGACCGCTGTGTTCCACATCGACGGCCTGTCCGAGCAGGAGGCCAAGGAGGTTCCCGTGATCCGGGCTCCCTATGACACCGATGTGTACTGCGTCACCTGCAACAAGACCCAGCACGTCAAGGCCGGCGAGCCCATCCCCTTCTGCTGCGGCCGCCTGATGGAGATTTTGGACTAAATGCATACCCCCAAGGGAGCGGATCAAATCCGCTCCCTTGCTGTTTTATCGCAGAGATAAATTGGTGTTTGTAGAGATGTCGGCGAAATGATACCTTCCCCCGGGGGGAAGGGGGACCGCGCAGCGGTGGATGAGGAACGGCGACCGCTGCAGATTACCGAATCGTCCCTATTTTTCGGAATTCGTCCAAATGTTGTACCGTAATTCCAACCGATGCGGAATATTTCAGGTTTCGCCGTTCCTCATCCGCCCCTTCGGGGCACCTTCCCCCCGGGGGAAGGTAATGCTTTCCGACAGCCCGACAAACACCAATATAGGCTATCGGCTTAGAACAGCATCCATGGAAACACCTCACGTTACTACCGTAGGGGCGGCTATCAGCCGCCCGAAAGGGCTCAATCATTGCGCGTTTCCGGCAAAACGGGGTGCTTTGGAAGCCGTAAGGTTTCGGGCGGCTGATAGCCGCCCCTACGGTGGCATCCCAGCAAGTGATTGCTGGATGGTTTGCTGTTTTAACCCGATAACCTGAACACCAATTTATCGTTTCCCCGGCGGTACTGTCCGGGGATGGAAATCGGCTCCCCTAACAGGGGAGCCGACGTTTTTCTTTAGCAGCAGCCGCAGTTATTGTTGTCGCAGCCGCAGCCGCCCCAGTTGTTGTTGCCGCAGTTGCAGAACAACAGGATCAGGATGATGATCCACCACCAGTTGTTTCCGCCAAAGCAATTACACAGATTATTGTTGCCGCACATAAGACTACCTCCGAAACTGGTATTGAGCTTTGCCGCTCATTCCATGGTATTCCGGGGGCCAAAAAATGTTACAGTTCCCGCAGAGCCTCCACCAGGGCGGTTTTCCCGGCGGTTTTTTCGTCCTTGCGCTTGATGACCCGGGCAGGGCAGCCCGCCACCACGGTTCCCGGCTCCACGTCGCCAACCACTACGGCTCCGGCGGCCACCACCGCGTCATGGCCGATGCGGCAGCCCTCGATGACCACGGCGTTGGCCCCGATGAGCACGTTGTCCTCCACGATCACCGGCGTGGCCGAGGCGGGCTCCACCACCCCCGCCAGCACCGCTCCCGCGCCGATGTGGCAGTTGCGGCCCACGGTGGCCCGACCGCCCAGGACGGCGCCCATGTCGATCATGGTGCCCTCGCCCACCACCGCGCCGATGTTCAGGATGGCGCCCATCATGATCACGGCGTTTTTGCCGATGTCCACCTGCTCCCGGATGATGGCGCCGGGCTCGATCCGGGCGGGGATATCCTTCAGATCAAGCATTGGGATGGCGGAGTTGCGGCAGTTGTTCTCGATCTCCAGATGATCGAAGGCATTGCCCTCCAGAACCGGGGAAATGTCCTTCCAATCGCCGAAAACGATCCGGCACCCTTTCCCGGTGGGCATCTCATGGCAATTGGGAAACTGAACCTCCGGGTTCCCCCAGACATAGACCTTCACCGGAGTTTTCTTCTCGGAGGTGCGGATATACTCAATAATTTCCTGCGCGTTCATAAAATCTCTCCTTATCCCGGCAGCAGACTGCAGACGGATCGGCAAATTGGTGTTTGTCAAAAAAAACGCTGTCATTGCGAGCCAGTTCGCAAACTGGCGTGGCAATCCCCCGGTTAGAGGGGAAATGTACCGAAATGCACCAGAAATGGTGGAGTTCTCCGCGATTTTTGGTGGTAATCGTTACTCGGTTCCTTTCAACCGGGGGATTGCCACACCAGTGTGCGCACTGGTTCGCAATAACAGGAAACTTTGAGGCGAAGCCGTTCAAATACCAATTTGTCTTTTCGATGAATCCACTGTCTTTTTGATTTCCTACTAAGATACCATCTTTTCGTCCAATGCGCAAGGAAAAATTGACAGGTCGCCGGAGAAGGAGTATAATGAACGTAAATATTGTCCATTTCCAACATCTGCACCAGGAGGGAACCGCTTATGCAAATCATTGACGACCGCCGGGCGCTGCACCGGATTCCGGAGCTGGATCGGGAGCTGCCCAAAACCACCGCGTACCTCCGCGCCGCATTGGAGCACTTAAACTGCAGGCTGTTCGTCCCCGCCAAGGGGTCGCTCGCTGCCTGGTTCGACTTTGGCAAAAAGGAGGCCATCGCCTTCCGGACGGACATCGACGCCCTGCCCATCCAGGAGCACACCCGGCTTTCCTTCGCCTCGGAGCACCCGGGCCGGATGCACGCCTGCGGCCACGACGGCCACATGGCAATCCTGCTGGAGCTGGCCCGGCGGGTTTCCAAAATGGAAACCCTGCGCTACAACGTGCTGCTGGTATTCCAGTGCGCCGAGGAGACCACCGGCGGAGCCAAGGACATCTGCGACGCGGGCGTTTTCAAGCAATACCGGGTAAAGGCCATCTTCGGAATGCACCTGTGGCCGGGTCTGCCGGAGGGCATGGTTTATAGCAGGAAAAACGAGATGATGTCCCGTTCCTGCGAGATCAAGGTGGACATTTACGGCAAGTCCGCCCACATCGCCAAGGCCCGGGAAGGGGTGGACGCCCTGGCCGCCGGGGTGGCGTTCTACCGCCGGGTCACGGCCATGGAGGGCGCGCTGCCCGCGAAAGTATTCCGGCTGCTGAAATTCGGAATGTTCACCAGCGGCACGGTCTGCAACGCCCTGTCCGACCACACCCATATGGAGGGGAGCCTGCGGGCCTTCCAGGACGAGGTGTTCTACAGCCTGAGAGCCGGCATCGTGTCCATCGGCAAGGAGATCGAGCGCACCACCGGCTGTACCGTGAACGTCTACATGAACGACGGCTACCCCGCCATCATGAACCCCCCGGAGCTGTACAAAACCGTGCGGAAAGCCGTGGGCTTCTTCGAACTGGACGAGCCCAGCATGATCACCGAGGACTTCGCCTGGTACCAGAAAGTGCTGCCGGGGATGTTCTTCTTCCTGGGGGCCGGGGACACCCCCGCCCTCCACGCTGACGACTTCACCTTTAACGAGGATATTCTCCAGAAAGGCGCCGATTTCTTTGAGGAACTGGCGAAAACCTTCCCATGATTCCCTTAAATCAGAACCTATCCGGTTTGCGCCGCAGCGCCATCCGGGTCTACACCAATCTGGCCGCCGCCACCCCCGGCTGTGTCAAGCTGACCCTGGGAGAGCCGGACATGGATACCCCGGCGAACATCCGCGCCGCCGCCTCCGCCGCGCTGGAGGCGGGGCAGACCCACTATGCCCCCAACCAGGGCACCCCGGAGCTTCGCCGGGAAATTTCCGCGTATGAAACCGCCCGGGGAAACGCCGTGACCGGGGAGCAGGTGCTTGTCACCATTGGAGCCACCCAGGCCCTCTACACCGCCCTGACGGGAATCCTGAACCCCGGGGAGGAGGTCATCATCCCCACCCCCGGCTTCGTGCTGTACGAATCCATCGTCCTGGCGGCGGGGGGAAGGCCGGTATTTCTGGACGTATCCCGGACGGATTTCCAGATCACCGGGGAGGCCCTGGCGGCGGTGATCTCGCCCAAAACCAAGGCGATTGTGCTCAACTCCCCCAACAACCCCACGGGGGTGGTGCTGAATGGGGAGAGCATCGCCGCGGTCAAAGGGGCGGTGCTGGGGAAGCCCATCTTTGTGATTTGCGACAATGTGTATAACCTGCTGTGCGATGGGGACGCGCCGGATCTGAGCCTGGATGAGGAGCTTCGGGAGCAGGTGCTGGTGTGCCAGAGCTTCAGTAAGCCCTGGGCCATGACCGGCTGGCGGGTGGGGTATCTCACCGCCCCGGCGTATGTGATGGACCGGCTTCTGCTGCTCAGCGCGGCGGAGATTGCCTCGGTGCCCACCTTCGTCCAGGCGGCGGCGGTGGAGGCCCTGCGCACCGATCCGGGGCCCCTGGCGGACACCTTCCGGCGGCGGAGGGAATATGTCACCGGGCGGCTGAAAAGCATGGGTCTCCCCTTCCCGGAGCCCCGGGGGGCCTTCTATGTGTTCCCGGACATCCGGCAGTTCGGCATGACGAGCGACGAATTCTGCACCCGGATGATCCGGGAGGCCGGGGTGGCCGCCGTGCCCGGAAGCTGCTTCGGCCTGGAGGGCTATGTGCGCCTGTCCTGCTGCTGCTCCGACGAGAACCTCCGGGAGGGCCTCGACCGCATGGAGCGGTTCCTCACCGCCCTCCCCCATTGTGCCCGATAAATTGGTGTTTATCGCACTGGCGCGGGAGCGCCCTTGGCTTCCCCCGGGGGGAAGCTGTCGCCAAAATCGGCTCTTCGGAACCGATTTTGGTGACTGATGAGGAATGGCGAAATCTTCCAATTACCAGTGCAGTGCGTAAAAAAGCACCATATTGGAACACGGTTTGTCCAATTGATGCGCATATGTTCCTGCAGCTGCCGCCGTTCCTCATCCACCGCTTCGCGGTCCCCCTTCCCCCCGGGGGAAGGTATTTGCTCAGTGCCTCAGGCTTTCAAACACCAATTTGCCTGTTTCTTCGATATCCGCATTCTCCCTTCTGAAAGGAGGCCTTCCATGAAAACCCTGATTGCCGGGGGGCGGGTGATTGACCCTGCCAACCGGGTGGACGCGAAGCTGAATCTGCTCATTGAAAATGGGAAAATCGCCTGGGCGGGCGTGGGAACGCCATCTGCCGACCGGGTGCTGGATGTGGCCGGGAAAATCGTCACCCCCGGCTTCCTCGACATCCATATGCACGAGGATCCCATCTGTGACGGTAAAATCCAGCCCAGCATCTTCCCCATGATGCTGCGCATGGGCGTCACCACCGCCGTGGGAGGCAACTGCGGCATCAACGTGTACGATCCCGGGGAGTATCTCGACATGGTGGATCGGGATGGCGCCCCTGTGAACGTGGCGCTTTTCGCGGGCCACGAATACTTCCGCAAGGCCGCGGGAGCCGGGGACATCTACGCCCCCGCCTCGGAAAACGAAAAGCAGGGCATGGAGGCGGGAATCCGTACCGCCCTCCGGCGGGGCTGCGTGGGCGTGTCCTTCGGCCTTCGGTATGTGCCCGGGGCGGACAGGGATGAATTCTACCGGGCGGCCAAATGCTGCGCCCCCTCCGGCAAGCTCATCGCCTCCCACCTGCGCGACGATGCCGACGGGATCTTCGACGCCATTGACGAATTCTGCGCGGCGGGGGTCGAATATGGTCTCCCCGTCCAGATTTCCCACATCGGCTCCATGGGGGGCTTCGGCCAGATGGAGGGGGTGCTGCGGCAGCTGGATGCCTACAGGCTCAACGGGCTGGACGTGGCTATGGACTGCTATCCCTATTTTGCCTTCTCCACCCGCATCGGCACCCCCACCTACGACCCGGGCTGGCTGGAACGGTATCACTGCGATTACAGCGTGCTGGAATTCTGCGAGGGCAAGTACAAGGGCCAGCGGGCCACCAGGGAGACCTTTGACGAGATTCGCCGGGATTTCCCGGAGTGCATCACCGTGTGCCATGTGATGAAGGAGGCGGATATCCGCAGGGCCTTCCGCCACAAAGCCGTGATGCTGGGCAGCGATGGTCTGATGGACAACGGCCAGGGCCACCCCCGAGCCGCCGGCTCCTTCCCCAGATTTCTGGCGGAGTTTTCCCGGAAGGGGGACCTGAGCCTTTACGATGCCGTGGAGAAGATGACATCCCAGAGCGCGGAGCGTCTCGGCCTTGCCAATAAGGGCCGGCTGAATGTGGGCGCGGACGCGGACATCACCGTCTTTGACTACGAAACAATACAGGACACCGCCACCTTTGAAAACCCTGCCGCCCATCCCCGGGGCATCGAATACGTACTCATCGGCGGCGAAATCGCCCTGGAACACGGAGAAATCATCCGAAACGACTGCGGCAAAGCCGTTCGTAAATAGGAAACGGAGCTGCCGGGAGTACGATAAATTGGTGTTTGTAAAAATGCTGTCATTGCGAGACCAGTGCGCACACTGGTCGTGGCAATCCCCCGGT
>CAMFFO010000084.1 GCA_945949735.1 uncultured Clostridia bacterium
ACAACAATTTGCCGGGTTGCTGCGGAAAGCCGATAGCCTAAATTGGTGTTTGTCGAGACGCCACCGTAGGGGCGGCTATTAGCCGCCCGCTTTTGTTTCGTCAACGAAAGTGCTTCCGTTTATCGGAAACGCTCAGAAACTTGAACGTTTTCGGGCGGCTATTAGCCGCCCCTACGGTAGCAATGCAACGTGTTTGGGAATCTGCAAACACCAATTTGTTTCGCTTACTCAAGCCGATCGTCTGAATGGCAGTTTATCGGGAAGCTGATTTTGGGGCCATCGGGGACTTGTGCGTCCTTTTGCTCCGGGGGATGCGGGCCGGGAAAGGGAACGCGCGGGCTTTTCGTTTTTGCGTCATTCCCGAAAGCTCCGCCCTATCGTCGGGAGGATCTCCGGATCACCAGCTTGCCCATATTCTTTTCGGCTTTCGGCTGGACGCTCTTACCCTGTACCCTCGCAAGGAGCAGCTCCAGGGCGTCCAATCCGATGGTCTGAGGATTCACCTCCACCGAGGTCAGCGACAGAAAGGGGCTTCGCTTGATTCCCATGCCGATGCTGGCCGCCACCAGGATATCCCTGGGACAGGAGATCCCATGGGAATCCAGCAGGCGGTCAATGCCGAAGTACAGCTGCTCGTGCTCCAGAACCAGCCCGTCGAACTGATCCACACGGTCGTCCAGCATCTGGGCGATCTCATACCCGGCATCCTGCGGATTCAGAAGCGCGGAGGGCTTGAAGATGTTTCCCGCGCACGCACCCAGTCCATTGTCCTCCAGGCAGCGCAGGATGCCTTTTTCCACGCCTCAACCGATCCCGCCGCGGATGGAGCGCGGCATCGCCGGTCTCCGACACCCCTGGTCAATCAGGTGCTGGGTCGCGCGATCGGAGCAAACGGCAAGATCCGCGCCAACAAAATCCACCGTTTTTTCAATATCGTTGAGCCCCCGGAAAAATTTCCGATTCCCTCTTTACAAATGGGAAAATCCTTGCTATAATATTCAGGCTGTAAAGCAAATGCGCCGGTGGCTCAATGGATAGAGCATCGGATTCCGGTTCCGAGGGTTGGGGGTTCGAGTCCCTTCCGGCGTACCAAAAACGGGTTATCCCATTCGGGATGACCCGTTTTTGGTATGCCGGAAGGGACTCGAAAGGGCGGCCTTGCCGTAGGCAAGGCAACAAAGTGTCCGGTGGACACTTTGTTAGTTTCCTGTCATTGCGAGCCAGTGCGCTTAAGTGGCGTGGCAATCCCCTTACTTAGAGGGAAAATGTATCGACAACTGCCCCACAGAGCGGGAAAACCTTGCGATTTTTGGCAGAAATCGTTACCTGGTTCCATGGGGCCGGGGGATTTCCACGCCACTTAAGCGCACTGGCTCGCAATGACAGCATTTTTTACAAACACCAATTTGTCGAACTGCTGAGTTAACCCGATCAGCACAGTTCATTATTCCAGAAAGCGAAGAGGATTGCCCTATGGAAAAGCAAATCAAGAAACACGCCGGACTGTTTGGATCCCTCCAGGGTCTGTTCATCTACGCATGGCTGGCAAGCCTGGCAGGTACGGATTCCTATCTTAGCGTATACATACTATCTATGCGGCGTTGCCGGAATTTTCTGCGTATGTGATAATCTTCGTAATCCCCATCGGTTTTCCGAAAAGACCACCCGATGGGCGCTTGTTTTCTCCGCGCTGTTTTCCGGAGCCACGCTTCTGGCCAACTACCGGCTGTTCGAGCCGGTCACGGCGCTGCTCTCGCTGTTTCAGCTGGCCTGCGGCTTCCTGGGCGGGCTTCTCGCCTGCCTGAATGTGCTGGTTTGCCTGGCAGACCGGCTGCCGCTGACCGTAGCCTCCGAAGGAAAGCACCCTATGCGTCTGTATTTCTTCGTCTTTGGCGCCATTTCCCTCGTGGATCTTCTCTACCTGCTGTTCGAGGCGTATCCCGGCGTACTGACCCGGGACTCCATCAGCACCATGCAGCAGATTCAGCAGGGCACCTATAACAACACCATGCCTTTCTGGCACACCATGACCGTCCGTCTGTTCGTCCGACCGGGTCTGATCCTGTTCGGAGACATCAACGCCGCTGTCGCTTTCTTTCACGGAGCGCAGCTTCTGTTCCTGGCAGCCTGCATCGCCTACGCGGTTGTGACGCTGTATCAGGCCGGGGTGAACAGACTTTTCCTGGCGGCAGTCTTTGGGCTTTACGCGCTGATGCCCTACCACATCGTATACAGCGTAACGCTGTGGAAGGATGTGCCCTTCAGTGCGGCGGTGCTGCTGTTTGTCACGGCGATGTTCCGGCTTCTGAAGAAGATCGGAACATCCCGGGGAGCCAATTACGCAGGATTCCTTCTTGGCGGCATGGGGATCTGTCTGTGGCGCACCAATGGGTGGTACGCGTTTCTGGCTTCGGCTCTGGTTCTGTTGCTCCTGACAAAGAAGGGAAACCGTAAGCTTCCGGCAGTCATGGGCGGGATCCTGATTGTCTGTTGGGTTCTGATCAACCCATTGCTGTCCGCCCTCCGGGTCAGCCAAACGGATATGGTAGAGGCTTTTGCCGTTCCATTTCAACAGATCGCCCGGGTTGTCGCCCAGGGGCGGGAGCTGACCCAGGAAGAAACGGCGATGCTGGATCAGGCCTTTCATCTCCGCAAGATCCCGGAGCAGTATTCACCGGAAACCGTGGATCCCATCAAGTTTGAGACCTTCCGTTATGAAAACAAGGAATATCTCCGGCAGCATTTGACGCAATACATGAAGCTGTATCTGCGCCTGGGGCTGAGATATCCCGGGGATTATCTGAAAGCCTGGGTAGATGAGACGAAGGGCTACTGGAACGGCGGCTATTCCTTCTGGGTTTACACATGGGGAATTTCGGACAACGATATGGGCATCACCGCTTCCGGTGGTGGGAATAGCATCGGCAGTTTTTTCCGGACAATGTTCCGGTTCCTGGAACGGCCGATCCTCTTCCAGCCGCTGTACAGCATCGGCCTGTGGGCATGGATTCTGATCTGCTGCTGTCTGCTCAACCTGTGGAAGAAGCGGGAGGAATTCCTGCTGACGGTTCCGCTGTTGGTTCTGCTGATCGGCCTTTGGCTGGGAACCCCGGTTTTCGCGGAGTTCCGCTACGCCTATCCCCTGTTCCTTTCCACGCCGTTCATCGCGGGCGTAACCGTGTTTCTCCGGGAGCCGGAGACCATCCGCTGCGATGCTTCCTTATGAAATCCCATCCGCTGTGACCGCGCACCCGTTATCAGGCGGATGACTGCCGGGAAGGCTGGGAACCGGATGCCAACGGGGAACCCACCATTCAGGCGTTCTATTACATCCCTGTTTCTGTAAGCAGACTGAACAGGATTACCAAGTGTACAAATCCTATATTCCCTTTGAATCACAATTCTGATCATGACAGGCAACTTCTGAATTTCGAGCCAGTTTTCCACGATGGGAAGCTGGCTCTTTTCTTTTCGCGAAATGTGCATATCGGCTGGACTCAGCAAATCGGCAAATTGGTGTTTGAAAAAATGCTGTCATTGCGAGACCAGTGCGCACACTGGTCGTGGCAATCCCCTTACTTAGAGGGAAAATGTATCGACAACTGCCCCACAGAGCGGGAAAACCTTGCGATTTTTGGTGGTAATCGTTACCTGGTTCCATGGGGCCGGGGGATTGCCACGCCAGTGTGCGCACTGGCTCGCAATGACAGCAAGTACTTGACAAACACCAATTGATCAAGCTGCCCGGGAAACCGGGAAGCGTGTTCGGGGTGCCGTCCGTGTGTTCTGCGAGGACAGCTGTGTGCCTGGGGGGAACATTTTTCCTGTTTTCCTATTGACCATGGACACCGGCGGTGATAGAATAGGGAACCAAAGGCGGCTTCTGAGAATGGTTGGGGTCGGGCGATCCGGCCAAAACGGGAAAAGGATGCTTTCGGAGCCGCTCCAACTACAAAGAAGGTGCCGATTATGGAAAAGAAGAATATTGACTGGAGCAGCTTGGGCTTTGGCTATGTCCAGACGGACAAGCGCTTTGTGGCCAACTACAAAAACGGCGCGTGGGACGATGGCTGCCTGACGGAGGACGCCACCATCCCCATGAATGAGTGCGCCTGTGTATTGCAGTATGCCCAGACCTGCTTTGAGGGTATGAAGGCCTACACCGCCGAGGATGGACGCATCGTCTGCTTCCGGCCCGACCTGAACGCCGCCCGGATGGCCGATTCCTGCCGCCGTCTGAGAATGCCCGTATTCCCCGAGGATCGTTTTGTGGACGCCGTGGTGCAGACCGTCCGCGCCAACGCCGCCTGGGTGCCTCCCTTCGGCTCCGGGGCCACGCTGTACATCCGGCCCTTTATGTTCGGCGCCAACCCCACCATCGGCGTCAAGCCCGCCACGGAATACCAGTTCCGCGTCTTTGCCACCCCCGTAGGCCCCTACTTCAAGGGCGGCATCAAGCCCCTGACCGTCCGCATCTCCGATCTGGACCGTGCCGCGCCCCGGGGCACCGGCCATGTAAAGGCGGGATTGAACTATGCCATGAGCCTGTACAACATTGTGGACGCCCACGAGCAGGGCTATGACGAGAACATCTATCTGGATTCCGCCACCCGCACCCATATCGAGGAAACCGGCGGAGCCAACGTGATTTTCATCAAGGGCAACACCCTGGTCACCCCCCTGTCGGACACCATTCTGCCCTCCATCACCCGCCGTTCCCTGCTGTACGTCGCCAAGGAGTACCTGGGCATGGAGGTGGAGGAGCGTCCCGTCGCCCTCAGCGAGATCGGCGATTTTGAGGAGGCCGGCCTTTGCGGCACCGCCGCGGTTATCTCCCCCCTGGGCACCGTCGTGGATCACGGCCGGGAGATCCACTACGCCGGAATGGGCCCCGCCATCCGGAAGCTCTACGACACCCTCACCGGCATCCAGATGGGCCGCATCCAGGCCCCCGAGGGCTGGATCCGGGTCATCGAGTGAGCCGTTCGCCGGAGGAGGACTTTTGTGCTCCCCAGCTTGACACGGCCGGAAAGTCGTGCTATAATTCTCCTCGCATAGAGAAAACGCGTTGAAGAGGAAAAAGCAGTTTCCTTCCCTCCTCCAGAGAGCTGCCGGGCGGTGCGAGGCAGCGGCGGGTGAAGCTGTATACTGGCCTCTGAGCGGCCGGTCTGAACGGGAAACCCAGTAGGACGGACGGAGCCCGACCGATACAGCGGGAGGCGGTTGTCAGACCGCTGTCGAGTGGCCGCGTTCCGCGGCAAAAAGAGTGGTACCGCAAGGTTTTTATTCCGTATGAAAGCCCTGTCTCTTTGTTGCAAAGAGACAGGGCTGTTTTTTTGTAAGCGGAACGGGAAAACCGGCTTGACGGCTTCGCCGAATTGACAATTGACAATTGACAGTTGACAATTATGTGCCGCAACCCTGTCTTTTTGAAAATATTGTCCTGCTTTTGACCACTATTATTTTGTTTAATGCTTATCGGGTTAACTCAGCTTCCCGATAAAAAGGATTGCAAACGCCATCGTAGGGGCGGCTATTAGCCGCCCGAGACGTTCCAACTTCTGAGTATTTCCGTTAGAATGCAGTGCTTTTGAGCCGGAAGGTTGCGGGCGGCTATTAGCCGCCCCTACGGTGGCGTCTCGGCAAACACCACTTTCCCGGTTTGCTGAGTCAGGTCGATAAGCATTTTTTGTTTTATCCCGAAGGGATTCCTGAATTGTCAATTGTCAATTGTCAATTGTCAATTGAATTACCCGTTGGCTCCGCAAAGCCTTTGACTCTTTCGCAATACGATAAAAGGAGATTTTCGCATGGATACAAGCAAATACGGCATCGGCTACTATCCGGCTCCCGGGCGATACCTGGGGTGGGCCGGGAAGGATCACATTGAAAAAGCCCCCCGGTGGTGCAGCGTTGACCTGCGGGACGGCAACCAGAGTCTGGTGATCCCCATGAGCCTGGAGGAAAAGCTGGAATTCTACCATATGCTGCTGCGCGTTGGCTTCAAGGAGATCGAGGTGGGCTTCCCCGCCGCCTCGGAAACGGAATACGAATTTCTGCGCACCCTCATCGAGAACCACATGATCCCCGGGGACGTTACCGTTCAGGTGCTGACCCAGTGCCGGGAGCACATCATCCGCAAGACCTTCGAGGCCTGCAAGGGCGCGCCCAGCGCCATCATCCACTTCTACAACTCCGTGTCCGTGGCCCAGCGGGAGCAGGTGTTCCGCAAGAGCAAGGAGGAGATCAAGAGAATCGCCGTGGAGGGAGCGAAGCTGGTGAAGAAGCTGGCTGCGGAGTACGAGGGCACTTTCCGCTTCGAGTACTCCCCGGAGAGCTTCACCGGCACGGAGCCGGAATACGCCCTGGAGGTCTGCAACGCGGTGCTGGACGTGCTGGAGCCCAGCAAAACCAACAACGTCATCATCAACCTGCCGGTGACCGTGGAGATGAGTCTGCCCCACGTCTATGCCAGCCAGGTGGAGTACATCAGCGAGAACCTGAAATACCGGGAATTTGTGACCTTGTCGCTGCATCCCCACAATGACCGGGGCACCGGCGTGGCGGATACGGAGCTGGGATTGCTGGCGGGCGCGGACCGGGGACATCCTGGTTGCCGGCTGGAACTTTGGCTGCGGCTCCTCCCGGGAGCACGCCCCTCTGGTCATCAAGACCTGCGGTACCGGCTGCGTCATCGCCAAATCCTTCGCCCGGATCTTCTACTGCAACGCCATCAACATCGGCCTGCCCATTCTGGAGTGCGAAGCGGCGGCGGAGGAGATTCAGGCGGGGGATCAGGTGGGCATTGATTTTGACACGGGCAGGATCACCGATCTCACCACCGGAAAGACCTATCAGGCGGAGCCCTTCCCGGAGTTTATCCAGAACATCATCCGCCGGGGCGGACTGCTTGCTTCTTTGAAGGAGGTATGATAGAATGGAGAAAACCGTCGCGGTGATCCGGGGCGACGGCATCGGCCCCGAGATCGTGGAGCAGGCGCTGCCGGTGCTGAACCGGGTGGCGGAGCTGTTCGGCCACCGATTCCGCTATACCGATGTGGATATGGGCGGCTGCGCCATTGACAAGTGGGGGGATCCCCTGCCCCCAGAAATGCTGGAAAGATGCCTGGCCTCCGACAGCGTGCTGCTGGGCGCGGTGGGCGGCCCCAAATGGAACGGCGTTCCCGGCCCCCTGCGGCCGGAGAAGGGGCTGCTGCGGCTCCGGGCCGGAATGGGCGTCTACAGCAACAACCGCCCCGCCAAAATCTGGCCCCAGCTTGCCTCCGCTTCCCCGGCGCCCGCCCCGTAGGCTGCCGGGAAATGGGCCGCCTGATCCAGGAAAACCTCCGCAAGCCCTGACCAAACCGCCCTTCCAGGGCAAACGGAAAACTGGTGTTTGAACGGCTCCGCCGAATTGACAATTGACAATTGACAGTTGACAATTCTGTGCCGCAACCCTGTCTTTGTGAAAATATTGTCCTGTTTTTGACCACAATTATTTTGTTTGATGCTTATCGGATTAACTCAGCAGTACGGAAAATTGGTGTTTGTCGGGCTGACGACAGGAAAATACCTTCCCCCGGGGGGAAGGGGGACCGCGAAGCGGTGGATGAGGAACGGCGACCGCTGTAGAATACTGAGTAGTCCCAATTCTTTGAAATTCGTCCAAATGTTGTACCGTAATTCCTACCGCTGCGGACAATTCCAGGTTTCGCCATTCCTCATCCGCCCCTTCGGGGCACCTTCCCCCCGGGGGAAGGTATTGCTTTCCGTCAGCCCGACGAACACCAATTTGATGGTTTGCTGACTTAAGCCGATATGCATTTTTTGTTTTATCCCGAAGGGATTCCTCAATTGTCAATTGTCAATTGTCAATTGTCAATTATAAACACCAATTCATCTTCTCTCCGGGGTATGCCGAGACGCATATCCCGGGAATCCTATCCCGGGAGGGATCGCCATGAAAACACGAACCTGGCTGCTGCTTCTGCTGGCCCTGCTAGCGGTGAGCCTGGGGGGCGGCATTTTGCTGCTGAATGCCGGCGGGGAGGCCGTCCGGGCGGAGATCCGCAGCGACGGAGAGCTGATCGCCACGGTGGATCTGCGGATCGACCAGGAATTCACCGTAACCACCCCCTGGGGCGGGGAGAATGTGATCACCGTCCGCTCCGGAGCCATCGCGGTGACGCAGGCCAACTGTCCCGACCACTACTGTATGCACCGGGGCTTTTGCAATAGCGGCGGCAGCATCGTATGCCTGCCCAATAAGCTGGTGATCTCCTTTGTGGGAGAGCAGGATGTGGATTTCGCGGCATAAATGAACGAAATAATACTTGACAAAATCCCCCGGCTCCTATATAATACATCATGCGCCCGGACGATTAGCTCAGCTGGTAGAGCATGCGCTTGACGTGCGCAGGGTCAGCGGTTCGAGTCCGTTATCGTCCACCAAATAAAAAACAGCATCCCGACCGGGATGCTGTTTTTTTCTGCGCTTATCGGCTTGACTCAGCTTCCGGATAAATCGTTGCCTGAAGGACTGCAAACGCCACCGTAGGGGCGGCTATCAGCCGCCCGGGACGTTCCAATTCTTACGTATTTCCGTTAGAACGCAGTGCTGTCAGAACCGGAAGGCTGCGGGCGGCTAATAGCCGCCCCTACGATAGCATCCCGGCAAGCACCGCTTTTCCGCCTTGCTGAGTTAACCCGATAAACACATTCCGAAAAATCGCAATATTTCTGAACGCTATATTTGAAATAATGCTTATCGGCTTGACTCAGCAAATCGGTAAATTGGTGTTTGTCGGGCTGGCTCCAAGTTTCCTGTCATTGCGAGACCAGTGCGCACACTGGTCGTGGCAATCCCCCGGTTAGAGCAGAAATGTTTCGAAAACTGCCAAGAAGATTGAGATTTGCCGCGATTTTTGGCAGAAATCGACACCTGGTTCCTTTCAACGGGGGGATTGCCACGCCAGTGTGCGCACTGGCTCGCAA
>CAMFFO010000085.1 GCA_945949735.1 uncultured Clostridia bacterium
CCACCCAGATGACCGTCCACTCCCTGCCCGGGGTGCAGCTGTGCGCCGCCATGGGGATGAAACGGGTGGTGCTCAGCCGGGAGCTGAGCCGGGAGGAGATCCGCTATATCTGCGCCCAGTCCCCCATTGAGATCGAGGTATTCGTTCACGGGGCGCTTTGTATGTGCTATTCGGGCCAGTGCTACCTGTCCGCCGCCATCGGCGGCCGCTCCGGCAACCGGGGCCGCTGCGCCCAGCCCTGCCGCCAGAGCTACGGCTACGGCCACTGGCAGGAGAAGTACCCCCTGAGCCTGAAGGACAACTGTCTGGTATCCTACCTCCAGGAGCTTCAGGCCATGGGCGTGGCCTCCCTGAAGCTGGAGGGCCGGATGAAGCGGCCGGAGTATGTGGCCACGGTGACCGCCGTGTACCGCAAGGCCCTGGACGAAGCCCGGGTGACCCCCGCCATGATGGAGCTACTCACCTCCGCCTTCAACCGCCAGGGTTTTACCGACGGCTACTATGTGGGCAAGGCGGACCGGGATATGTTCGGCATCCGGGAGGAAACCGAGGCGGATCCCAAGTTCCTCCAGGCCGCCCGGAATTCCTACGAGGCCGGGGAGACCCCCCTGGTGGACGTGCGCTTCCGGGGCGTGATCACTTCCCAGGGCAGCAGCCTGACGGTGACGGACCCCGAGGGCCGGATGTGCCGGGTGGAGGGGCCCATGCCGGAGCTGGCGAGAAACTTCGTCCTCACCGGGGAGGCCCTGGCCCAGCGCATCGCCAAAACCGGGGGCACCCCCTACCGCTGCGTGGAGGTGCGCACCCAGGTGGACCCGGGGCTCATCATCCCCGCCTCGGCGGTGAACGCCATGCGCCGGGATGTGCTCAACCAGCTGACCGCCCTGCGGGCACGGCATACCGAGCACGCCCTGCGGCGATCCAAGCCCCTTCCCAAGTACCCCAATCCCAAGGGCCTGCCGGGGCTGACCATCCAGGTCACCACCCGGGAGCAGCTGACCCCCGCCCTCTTAAACAGCTCCTGCGCCATGCTGTATGTGCCGCTGCACATTCTGGTGGCCAGCCCCCGGCTGGCAAGGTCGCTGATCCAGCGGGGCCGGGTGGCGGCGGCGCTGCCCCGGATCGTCCATGACCGGGAGCTGCCCCAGCTGACGGCCCAGCTTCAGGAGCTGCGGGATATGGGGCTGAAGGACGTGCTGGTGGGCAATCTGGGCCTGCTGATCCCCGCCCGGGAGCTGGGGCTGCGGATCCACGGGGACTTCGGCCTGAACATCTTCAACTCCGCCTCCATGGAGGTGCTGAAAAATCTGGAGCTGGCCTCGGCAACCGCCAGCTTTGAGATGACCCTGCCCCAGATCCGGGACCTGGGCAAGGCGGTGAACACGGAGATCCTCTGCTACGGGCGGCTTCCGCTGATGATCACGGAGCAGTGCCTGATCCGCAACCGCACGGGCAAATGCACCTGCGAAAACGTCCAGGCCCTGCCCAAGCTGACGGACAAGACCGGCGCGGAGTTCCCCATCCTGAAAGAGGGGGGAAGCTGCCGCAGCGTGCTGCTCAACGGCAAGAAGCTGAGCTGGCTGGACCGGCAGGACGACCTTGCCAAGCTGGGCCTGTGGGCGGTGCGGCTGTATTTCACCACGGAAAACGGCAAGGAGGTGGATCGGGTGCTCCAGGAGTACCTGAACCCCGTCCCCTTCGACCCCGGCGCCTGCACCAGAGGACTGTACCTCAGAGGCGTGGAGTAAACGAATTGACAATTGACAATTGACAGTGCCAATCAAGAGTTGAAATGTCGAAATTATGCTGTCATCCCGAGCGGAGCGAAGCGAAGTCGAGGGATCTTGGCACTGAATTGACTGCAAATGAGAACGAAGTGCGCAGATCCTTCGACTCGCTTCGCTCGCTCAGGATGACAAAGATTTACCTTTTTTCATGGCAATGACACCTTATTCAACTGTTTACCACGTTTTCTGTCGTTTTTTACCTGGTTCAACTATTGATTCGCATTGACAGTTGACAATTCATTGGAGCGGTAAATTGGTGTTTGTCGGGATGCCACCGTAGGGGCGGCTATTAGCCGCCCGCGTTGCTTTCGTCTGCGAAAGCAACCCATTCTATCGAAAACGCTCAAAAACCGTAACGTTTCGGGCGGCTAATAGCCGCCCCTACGGTAGAAATGGAATGCGTTTGAGAACTACAAACACCGATTTGCCAGGCAGATTTGTTTTCATCCCGGTGGGGATACCATAATTGTCAATTGTCAATTCACACCAGAAAGGATACCATTTACTATGCACCTCATCTTAGCGTCCGGGTCGCCCCGGAGGAGGGAGCTTCTCGGACTATTCGGGATCCCCTTCGTCATCCGGGCGGCGGACATTGACGAAACCATGAATCCCGCCCTCCCGCCGGAAACGGAAGTGGCCCGGGTGAGCAGATTAAAGGCTCTGGCCGTCCCCCGGGAAAAAGAGGACGTGGTCGTGGCGGCGGACACCATTGTGGTCTGCGGGGGAAAGACGCTGGGAAAGCCCCACTCCCCCGAAGAGGCGGAAAATATGCTCCGGCTGCTCTCCGGCCGGGATCACCAGGTGATGACCGGCTGCACAGTCTGCGCTCCCGGGGGCGCCGAAACCTTTACGGAGATCACCGATCTTCACTTCCGGGAGCTCTCCGACGCGGAGATCCGCCGCTACGTCGCCACCGGCGAGCCCATGGACAAGGCCGGCTCCTACGGCATCCAGGGGGGCGCGGCCCTCTTCTGTGAGGGCATCCGGGGGGATTACTATAATGTAATGGGGCTGCCGGTGTGCCGGCTGGGCCAGGTGCTGCGCCGGGTCGCGCCCCAACTGATGGAGGATACTCAATGAGACATTTGTTCAGTACCAAGCTGCGCATCATCCTGGTTGTGGCGGTGCTGCTGTCCGCGGCCCTGGCCGTGGCGGCGGGCGTCACCAACCAGACCCTGCCCGGCATGATCGTCCAGGGCGTCCTGGCCCCCTTCAAGTCGGCGCTGAACAGCCTGACGAGCCTGGCGGAGCAGTATTACAGCTATATGTTCCGCTACGAGTCCCTGGCGGCGGAGAACCAGAAGCTGAAGGCGGACATGGCCCAGATGGAGGACGTGGCCCGTCAGGCCGACGCGGTTTCCCGTGAAAACCAGCGGCTGCGGGAGATGCTGAATCTGCAGTCCACCCACGAAAGCTACAAGCTGGTGGACGCCTATATCATCGGCTGGAGCTCCAGCGACTTTTCCAACACCTTCACCATCAACCGGGGCACCACCGCCGGCATCCAGGCCAACATGGTGGCCATTACGGAAAACGGCCAGGTGGTTGGCCTGGTCACCGAGGCCGGGCCCAACTACGCCGTGGTGAAAACCGTGCTGGACTCCACCCTGGAAATTTCCGCTACCATCGCCTCCTCGGGCTACAACGGCATGGTGTCCGGCGGCTATATCAACGGCCAGGAGACGCTGCTGCAGATGAACTACCTGCCGTCCTCCTCCATCATCCGCAACAAAGACCAGGTGGTGACCTCCGGCTCCACCGTGTACCCCCGGGGCCTGATTCTGGGCTATGTGGTGGACGCGGGCTTTGAGGAGACCGGCGTTGCCAAGTACGCCCTGCTCCAGGCCGCCGCGGACATCAGCTCCCTGGAACAGGTGTTCATCCTGACGGACTACACCACGGAGGTGGAGAGCGCCGGGGCCGCCGCGCCTACGGAAGCCACCACCCCCACCAACCCGTGAGGCGGCTCTATGGCACGAGAAAGAAGAAATTCCCCGGCCTTTTCCCTGCCCAAGTTTCTGCAGAAGCCGGAGTTCCGCAAGGACTCCCTGGGCACCGGCTTCCTTAAGAAGCTCTATTTCACCCGCCAGCAGCGGCTGACCCTGCTGCGGTGGGGGAGCTATGTGCTGCTGTGCCTTGCGGCCCTGGTGCTCCAGGATACCATTATGAGCCGCATCTCCATTTTCGGGGCAAGCACGGATCTTCCTGTGGCGGCCATGCTGCTCATCACCGTGCTGGAGGGCACGGAAACCGGCAGCATCTATATCCTCATCGCCTCCACCATCTACTATTTTTCCGGCTCCGCTCCCGGGCCCTACACCGTGGCGCTGCTCACGGTGCTGGGCATCTGCGCCAGCCTGTTCCGGCAGGTCTACTGGCACCGCTCCCGGAGCTCCATCCTGCTGTGCGCGGGGATTGCCGTCATGGTTTACGAAATCGCCGTGTTCGGTTTCTCCATCTTCTCGGGGCTTACCTATTGGGGCAGGTTTCCCCGTTTCGCCGTCACCGGAATCCTGAGCTGGGCGGCGATGTTCCTCATGTATCCCTTAACCCTTAGGTTCGGTCAAATCGGAGGTCACACATGGAAAGAATAAGCCGTGTCCGGGCAATCGCCCTGCTGCTTCTCTTCTGCCTGGTCATCGGTCTGTTTGCGACAAAGCTCTTCTCCCTGCAGATCATTGAAACGGAGGGCAATACGGACAATACCACCGTTTATACCACCGTCACCACCGTCCGCGCCGCCCGGGGCGATATCCTGGACCGAAACGGCGTGGTGCTGGTGGGCAACCGGGCCAGCTATGACCTGGTGTTCAACCATTACGTTATCAAATCCGCGGACAACCGCAACGAGTACCTGTACCGGCTCTACCACAAGTGCCTGGAGCTGGAGGTGGAGTACATCGACCACTTCCCCATCACCAAGAGCCGGCCCTTTGAGTATACCCTGGACGACTACTCCACCGCCTGGCAGAACTATTTCCAGAACTATATGCGCGACCGGGGCCTGGACTCGGATATCTCCGCGCCGCTGCTGCTGGAAAGACTTCGCTCCAGCTATGATATCCCCGAAACCTGGACCGACGAGGAGGCCCGGGCTGTGGTGGGGATGCGCTACGAGTTCGACCTGCGCGGCGTCACCAAGCTGCCCACCTATACCTTCATCGAGGACGTTTCCGACGAGAACCTCAGCGCCATCCTGGAGCTGAACACCCCGGGCCTGATGGTCGAATCCTCCACCGTCCGGGAATACCACACCACCTACGCCGCCCACATCCTGGGCTACATGGGCGGCATGGATGCCGCCGACTGGGAGAAGTACAAGGATCAGAACTACTCCATGGATGCCTACATCGGCCAGTCCGGCTTCGAGGAGGCCTTCGAGGAGTACCTCCACGGCATCGACGGCACCCGTGTGGACGTGGTTTCCAAGGACGGCACCATCATGCAGCAGTATTACAAGAAAGACCCCATCGCCGGGGCCAACGTGGAAACCACCATCGACATCAACATCCAGATGATCGCCGAGGATGCCCTGGCGGAGGTCATGGCGAACATTACAAATCCCGAGATCAATACCGAAGAGGGCGGCCTGGGCCTGGACGCCGAGGGCGCGGCGGTGGTGGTCATGGAGGTCAAAACCGGTCAGATTCTGGCCTGCGCCAGCTACCCAAGCTTTGACCTGGCCACCATGAACGAAAAATGGGACGAAATCGAAGCCGACCCCTTCAAGCCCTTCTTCAACCGGGCCTTCGGCGCCAACTACGCCCCGGGCTCCACCTTCAAGATGTGCACCCTGACGGCGGCCATGCAGAATGACCTGTATAAGTACGAGGAGATCATCACGGACAAGGGCGTGTTCACCGAGTACGAGGGCTTCGCCCCCAAGTGCTTGCTGTACTCCTCCGTCCCCGGCGCCACCCACGGCGACATTGACGCCACGGACGCGCTGAAGGTAAGCTGCAACTACTTCTTCTACGAGCTGGCCAACCGCTGCACCTGGCAGATGCTGGACGCCACCGCCCAGGGCTTCGGCTTCGGCGAGCCCACCGGCATCGAGCTGACGGAGAAGATCGGCTGGCGCTCCAACCCGGACAGCAAGGCCGCCTCCTACACCGGCGCAAATGCCCGTTGGGGCGCAGGCGACCGTGTTCTGACCGGCATCGGACAGGCGGAAACCCGTGTGTCCCCGCTGCAGCTGTGCGTCTACGCCTGTACCCTGGCCAACCAGGGCACCCGCTACCGGGCCACCTTCCTCAACCGGGTGGTTTCCTCGGACTACCGGGAGCTGCTGCTGGAGAACCAGCCGGAGATCGTGTCCACCATGGACATCTCCTGGGAGAACTATGATATGTACATCCGGGGTATGCGCAAGGTGGTTACCGAGCTGGGCGGCACCGCCCGGAAGTACTTCGGCGGCCGGGAGGACCCGGACGGCATCGGCAATTTCCCCGTAGCGGTCTGCGCCAAGACGGGAACCGCGGAGCACTCCTCCGGCGGCTCCGACCACGGCGCCTTCGTGTGCTTCGCCCCCATGGAGGACCCCGTCATCGCCGTGGCCCTCTACGGCGAGAAGGTGGCCCACGGAAGCTCCCTGGCCCCGGTGGCGGAGAAGATCCTGGAGGAATACTTCGACACCGTCTACGCCAGCGAGGTCTTTACCTACGAAAATCAGATCGGGTAAATTCAATTGACAATTCACAATTGACAATTCAGCAGTCCCCCCGGGACACATTCCCATAGGTTTTTCAGAACGACAAATTGGTGTTAGGGTTATCGGTTTTCGTAAGCATTGCGAGAAGCTGCTTTTGAGGCACAACTGCAAACAATAGAAAAGTCTGTCATCCTGAGCATAGCGTAAGCGAATTTTGTTTTTCAGGATTGCCGGTGGCAATCCTACTATAAAAATGGCGGAGCGGAGTCGAAGGATCTTGGCACTAAAATAACCACACACGTCAACGAAATGCGTAGATCCCTCGACTCGCTGCGCTCGCTCGGGATGACAACGCTTCCCATACAATTAACAGTTTTCAATCAGCTTACGAAAACCGATAATCTGAATTGGTGTTTATCGTACTGGCGCGGGAGCGCCCTTGGCTTCCCCCGGGGGGAAGCTGTCGCCAAAATCGGCTCTTCGGAACCGATTTTGGTGACTGATGAGGAATGGCGAAATCTTCCAATTACCAGTGCAGTGCGTAAAAAAGCACCATATTGGAACACGGTTTGTCCAATTGATGCGCATATGTTCCTGCAGCTGCCGCCGTTCCTCATCCACCGCTTCGCGGTCCCCCTTCCCCCCGGGGGAAGGTATTTGCTCAGTGCCTCAGGCTTTCAAACACCAATTTATCACACTGTTTTTTTCCGGAATGTGAAGGAGATCATTATGGAGCAAAAATTCATCCTTGCCTGGGCGGATGCCCGGGAGAGGGCTTTGGAGCTGGGGGTGCGGATGCGCCCGGTAAAGGGGGAGGAAGCCCTGGCCTGGGCCCGCAGGAGCCTTTCGGGAGGAAAGGTCAGCGACGGGTTCTGGGAGCTGGCCCAAATGGGGCGGCTGGATTTATCTCTGGAGGCTCTGGCTGTGGATGCCCGGTTTACGGCCCTCTTCACCGACGACCAGGCCAACACCGCCCTGAACCGCCTGCTGGAAGCGGGCTACGGATGGAAGAAGTGAACAACCCAAAAGAGCGTGCCGGGATTTCCCCGACACGCTCTTTTGGGTTGTCCGACAAATTGGTGTTTGTCTCTCTGCCTCAAACTTTTCTGTCATTGCGAGACCAGTGCGCACACTGGTCGTGGCAATCCCCCTGTTGAGAGGAACCAGGTTACGATTACCACCAAAAACTGCAAGGTTTCCAGCTCCGTAGGGCAATTGTCGATACATTTCCCCTCTAACCGGGGGATTGCCACACCACTTAAGCGGACTGGTTCGCAATGACAGATAATTTTGGACGCGCAGCGACAAACACCAATTTATCTGTCACCCCCTGCCCGTTCGGCGGCGAGGATGGGGGTGAACATGGGCTTTTGGAACCGCTCCACGAACCGGGGGCATTTGACCAGGAAGGCGTAGTACACATTGTACCCGCAGCCCAGCATGGTCTCGGCGTTGCCCATGCCCTTGGCGAGGATCACGTCGGATCCCCGGAGGGCCCGGTCGGCTTCCGCGCCCAGCCGATCCGTCGGGGTGCCCGCGATGGTGCTGCCGCTGTCGATCACCGGGAAGGGGATGCCCATTGCCTCCGCGTCCTCCCGGGTAGCGTCATTGGCCGCAATGCCGCCCCGGACGCAGAAGGTGATGGAAAGCTCCGGGTAGGCCCGGGCCAGCTCCTCCGCCAGCACCCGGTCAAAGCCGATCTCTCCGGCGTTGTCCGTCAGGTACAGGAGGGTTTTCGCCTCCGCCAGCTCCCGCCGCAGCCGGTGATAGGTGTCTTTGTCCAGCTCCATTTCCAGGGCGCCGCGGAGCATTTCCTCCAGCTTTTCAAAGGAGACCTTCCCCTGCAGGGCGGAAAAGTCCAGGTAATTGCCCAGAATTGCCATCTGCAGACCCGCCAGCACCGGGTCCGGAGCAGAGCGCACCGTTTCCCGGATGGTGTCCAGCCGCTCCAGAACGAACCGGTTGGACAGGAGCTTTTCCTCCCGGAACCGATCCGCGGGAAGGCCGTACATCCGGGTTAAAAGCTCCGACACCTCCGGCCCCAGGTAAGGGGAGGGGGCACCCTCCGGCAGGGCGCAGATCAGGCCCATCAGCTCCCGGGCGAAGGCCGTCGCTTTGGCCTCGTCCCCCAGGGGCCGCACCAGCTCCAGATTCCGGCGCAGGTAGCACTGGATGCACTGGGAATCCATGGGAATGCTCATGGGAAAACCTCCTTGTTTGGGAAAGAGAATGAAGTTGACAGTGGACAGTTGCGGTATCCCCGTCGGGTGAGCGCGGCAGTCCGG
>CAMFFO010000086.1 GCA_945949735.1 uncultured Clostridia bacterium
GGGGATTGCCACACCAGTGTGCGCACTGGTTCGCAATGACAGGTAATTTGCAACGTTCCCTTTTAAACAACAATTTACCGCTAACTCTGAAATAGAAAACCGTATCCGTAAAAACGGCCTGCCGGGTTTTCCGGCAGGCCGTATTATTGGGATGTACAATTCGGGGTCAGCAGGTCGCTCCGCCCTTAACGGTCTTTTTCAGTGCCGCTTCCTTATCGATGGAATCGGTCAGCAGCTTCTCATTGACATAGTCAAAGCCAAGGCGTGCCACCGTATCGGCAAAGCGCTCGCCGGAGATTCCCTCGTCCCGGAACAGCAGAATCGCCCGCTCGACCACATCCATGACCTCTTCCTCGGAGGTAAAGATTTTGGTCAAAGGGATGCCGTGGGCAACCCGCTTGCCCCAGCGGCCGCCGATGAGGATCTTGAAGCCCTCCCGGTACTCCTCCAGCGCGCCGAAGGGGCATTTGCCCTTACAGCGGCCACAGTTGTTGCACTCGTTGGGATCGATATGAATTTTCCCGTCCACCATTTTGGCGATCTTCACCGGGCAGTTCTTCTCTACCTGACACACCTTGCAGCCACGGCATTTGGTAAAATCGATCATGGGCACCCGCTGGCCCACAATACCAAGATCGTTCAGATCCGGCTTGACACAGTTGTTGGGACAGCCTCCCACGGCGATTTTGAACTTGTGGGGAAGGGTCACGCCGTGATAGCCGATGTAGAACTTTTCATGGAGTCGATCGGACAGACCAAAGGTATCCGCCAGACCATACTGGCAGGTGGTACCCTTGCAGGACACCACGGGACGGACCAGGCTGCCGGTACCGCCGGTCATCAGACCGTGCTGATTCAGGAAGTCGATGAGGGGCTGAATATTCTCGTGCTTCACGCCCTGAATTTCCAGTGTCAGCCGGGTAGTCATGGTTACCTCGCCGGAGCCGAACTTCTCAGCGGCCTCGGCAATGACGCGATGCTCCTCGGAGGTGATTTTGCCGTTGCGGGTAATGACCCGGACGTTAAACACATCGGGATACCGCTTATCCTGGAGGCAGCCCAGGCCCTTCACCCGCTTGATCTCCTCGGGAGGCAGGACGCCGCCTTCAAACTGCACCTTCACGTTGTTTACAAACAGGCCGCCCTCAAGGGCACGGGTGGCAGTGTACCCAAAAGCCTTCAAGCGGTTCTGCAGGAAGTAGCCCCGTTTGCCCTTGGCGCAGACCAGCAGCAGCTTCGCATCCTTCTCAAGTCCCTCGATGGGGCCGTTGACCTTGGCCAGATCCACCCACTTGGCGCCGGGAATGGCGGGAGCGGGGCTGACGTCAATAACCTTGTAGCCCCTCGCCTTTCCGGCGGCATACTCGGCGGGGGTAAAGCTCTCATACTCGCCCGCCATCTTGTTCTCCAGGATGTAGCAGGCCTGGACGAAGGGATGGATGGCAGTGGAGAAGGGAGGCGCGTAGGCAAAGTCCAGGGTGTCAAAGTCCTCCACCTTGGCGCCGAAGGAGATGCCGGTGACGGCGATATCCACCATCTTGTCCACGCTGCCCGCGCCCACCACCTGGATGCCCAGGAGCTTGTGGGACGCCTTGTCGGCAATCAGCTTGGTGACGAAGGTGGAAGCGCCGGGATAGTAGTGTGCCTTGTCGTCGGTGACACAGGTAGCGGTGATCACGTCGAAGCCCGCGGCTGCTGCCTGCTCCTCGGTCAGGCCCGTGCGTCCGGCATTCAGGCCCTCCGCCAGCCGAACCACGCCGGTGCCCAGGCAGCCGCCGTAGGGGGCTTCCTTGCCGGTCAGATTCTTGGCCAGGAGCCGTCCGGTAATGTTGGCAGTGGAACCCATAGCGGACCATTGCCCTTTGCCGGTGATGCGGTTTGTGACCATGGCGCAGTCGCCCACGGCGTATACATCAGGGAGATTCGTTCTCTGACGGTCGTCCACCACGATGGTTCCCTTGAACATCTCCATGCCGGAATCCTGCAGGAAGGAGGTCGCGGGGCGGACACCGATGGCAAGCACCACCACATCGCCCTCGAAATTTCCCACGCCGGTGCGGATACCGGCGGCCTTCTCGCTGCCGAGGACTTCCTCCAGCCCCGCTCCGGTGACGATGCGGATGCCCTTGCTCTGAAGCTGGCGGCGCAGATATCCCGCCACCTCGGCGTCAAAGAGGTTCGGCATGATCTGGCTGGCCATATCCACCACGGTGACCTTCAGGCCCTTTGCCAGCAGGTTCTCCGCGATCTCCAGACCGATGAAGCCGCCGCCCACAACCACAGCGGAGCGGCACTTCTGCTCATCCACGAAGGAGCGCAGACCGATGGCATCATCGGGGGTGCGCATGGTGAACACGCCGGGCAGGTCGGTTCCGGGGACGTTGGGTACAAAGGGCGCCGCGCCGGTAGCAATCACCAGCTTGTCATAGGGAACCGTTTCGCCGTTGGCAAAGGAAACGGTCTTGGCCGCCGCATCCACGCCCACAGCCTCCATTCCGGTTCTGACCTCCACACCGGTGAGCCCGGTGTACTTGGCGGGGGTATTGACAATCAGCTCGTCCCGGGTCTCGATGCCGCCGCCTACATAGTAAGGCAGACCGCAGCCGGCGTAGGAAATGTCCTCCCCTTTGGTGTAAACGGTCACCTTGGCGCCGCGATCCTGACGCTTCAGCTTCGCGGCGGTCTTGGTCCCGGCAGCAACGCCGCCAATTACAACAACATTCATCCAAATTTCTCCTTTTTTTCAGTACTTGGGTCCCTTTTTCGCAGAAAATGAATCTAAATCCCAATTGTTTATCTTTTATCATTATACCATAGGTATGTTGCATAAATCAATGCTTTTTTCAACCGGTCGCCCCAGTAATAACCCTTCCCGTCAAGACTCTCCGTCACTCTTGAATCCCGTCCGATCCTGTGCTATAGTAACCATACCAATGCCCCGCCATGCCGGGGAAATCAGGAGGAGAACAGGCCATGCTGAAAATCACATTCCTGGGTGCCGGAAGCATCGTTTTTGCCCGTAACGTTTTGGGAGACGTCATGTGTACCCCCACGCTTTGCGAGTGCGAGATTGCCCTGTACGATATCGACCCGGTCCGTTTGGACGAGAGTTACCGGATTCTTTCCGCCATGAACGCCTCTGTAAATCAGGGGAAGGCCTCCATTCGGACCTACCTGGGGCCGGAAAACCGGAAGGAAGCCCTGCGGGGAGCCCGGTTCGCGGTCAATGCCATTCAGGTGGGCGGATATGACCCCTGCACCATTCTGGATTTTGAGATTCCCAAGAAATACGGCCTCCGTCAGACCATTGCGGACACCCTGGGCATCGGAGGCATCATGCGGGCCCTGCGCACCATCCCGGTGATGGAGGACTTTGCCCGGGATATGGAGGAGGTCTGCCCCGATGTGCTGCTCCTGAACTACACCAACCCCATGGCCATGCTGACGGGCTACATGCTTCGCTACACAGGCGTCAAAACCGTAGGCCTGTGCCACAGCGTTCAGGTCTGCACCTCAACCCTGTTGAAGGAGCTGGGTATGGAGGACAAGCTCCCGGGAGCAAGGGATTTCATCGCGGGCATCAACCATATGGCCTGGCTTCTCCGGGTCACCGACCGGGATGGCAACGACCTGTACCCCGAGATTCGCCGCCGTGCCAGGGAAATGAACGCGCGGGGAGGCCACCCGGATATGGTTCGCTTCGACTATATTGACAAGCTCGGCTACTACTGTACGGAATCCAGCGAGCACAACGCGGAATACAACTGCTTCTACATCAAATCCAAGTACCCAGAGCTCATCGACCGCTTCCGGATTCCTTTGGACGAGTACCCCAGAAGATGCGTCAATCAAATTGCCGGCTGGAAGGAAATGAGCGGGCAGCTCCTGTCCCAGTCGGAACTGGATCACACCCGGAGCCAGGAGTACGCTTCCCGGATCATGGAGGCCATTGTCACGGACACCCCCTACCGGATCGGCGGCAACGTGCTGAATACCGGCCACATCATCGAGGACTTCCCCCAGCAGGCCTGTGTGGAGGTGCCCTGCCTGGTGGACGGATCCGGTATCCACCCAACCTATGTGGGCTCCCTGCCCCCGGTGCTGGCCGCTATGAACATGACAAACATCAACTGTCAGCTGCTCACCATCGAGGCTGCCCGAACCAGGAAGCGGGAGGACATCCTCCGTGCTGTGATGCTGGAGCCCCACACCGCCGCGGAGCTGTCCATTGACGATATGGCGAGGCTGGTGGATGAGCTTGTGGAGGCCCACGGGGACTATATGAAAATGTATAAGTAAGGAAGAAACCATGAAAATTGTAACCTTCAACATCCGCCTGGACTGCGGGATGGACGGCGAGAACAACTTTTCTTTCCGAAAGGATTTCATTCTCCGTAAGCTCCGCCGGGAGAACCCGGATATTGTCTGTTTTCAGGAAGTGCTTCCCCATGTGGCGCTTTGGCTGAAGGAGTCGCTGCCGGAATACGATATCGTGGGCTGTCCCAGAGGTGCCCTGCTGGATGACGAGCAGACCTGCGTGGCCTACCGCAGAAGCGGCTTCAACCTACTGCGGATGGAAGCTTTCTGGCTCTCCCCCACCCCCAACGTCCCCGGCTCCCGCTACGAGGTGCAGAGCATCTGCCCCCGAATCTGCACGGAGCTGACCCTCCAGGATCTGTCCCAGGGCCGTGTCTTTCGGCTGCTGAACACCCACCTGGATCACGAGGGGCAGCCCGCCAGAATTCTTGCCGTGGAGCAGCTTCTGGAGAAGCTCCGCAGAGAAACCTTCCTCCCCGGCATCCCGGTTCTCCTGACCGGGGACATGAATGCGGAGCCGGACAGCGCGGAAATGCGGCTGGTGACCCGTTCCTCCGGGCTTCGGAACCTGACGGAGGGAATCGGCATTACCTTCCACGGCTTCGGCAACGCGGAACCGGCCGCCATAGACTATATCTTCGCCACCCGGGAATTTCTTTGCACCGCTCTGGAAAAATGGACGGATCGGGAAGGAAAGCTCTATCTCTCCGACCACTATCCCGTCTGCGCGCAACTGACCTTCGGCGACCACTGAAATCGCCTTCAAGCTATCGGCTTTCGTAAGCACACTGATAAATTGGTGTCTGTCGCTTTGCTCCAAGTTTCCTGTCATTGCGAGACCAGTGCGCACACTGGTCGTGGCAATCCCCCGGATAGATGGGAAATGTACCGAAAAGTGCCAAGAACATGGGAAACTCCACGATTTTTGGCGGTAATCGTTACCTGGTTCCTCTCAACAGGGGGATTGCCACACCAGTGTGCGCACTGGTTCGCAATGACAGTGTATAGTCGACAAACACCAATTTTATCATCCGGTTGGACAAGGCATATTCCTGAATATCCATGGAAAAAGCACCGGGAGACCCCGGTGCTTTTGTCTGTTCCTTACAGAACGTGGATAATCTCCTTATCAAACCGAATGTACGCCTGCTCTCCAACGGCGAAAATACGCTTGTTCTTGGGATTGAAATCCGTAATCTTCACCAGGGTGTCCCCCACCATCACATGGTAGTTCTGGTAGGAGCCCATGAAGCAGGACACGATCACCTTGCAGGGCAGCTGGCCCTGGTTCGCCAGAACCGCGGACTCCGGCCGGAGCACCAGCGTACAATCCGCACCCTGGTCGATATTGGCCACGCCCGTCACCTCCACCGGGATGTCATTGACCATGACCGTTCCCTCGTTCCCAGCCTTCTCGGTCAGCGGACCCCGGAGGAAGTTGGCCTCCCCGATGAAGTCCGCCACAAATTCGTTGGCCGGGTGGTAGTAGATCTCCTGGGGGGTGCCGATCTGGGCCACCACGCCCTTGTTCATGATAATGATCTGGTCAGACAGGGCCATGGCCTCGGACTGGTCGTGGGTCACATAGATGGCGGTGATGCCCGCCTCCTGTTGAATCCGGCGAATCTCCGTGCGCATGGTTACCCGAAGCTTGGCGTCCAGGTTGCTCAGCGGCTCATCAAACAGCAGTACACCGGGCTCCAGCACCAGGGCACGGGCCAGGGCCACCCGCTGCTGCTGGCCGCCGGAGAGCTGGTTGGTCATCCGCTCCTCCATACCCTCCAGGCCCACCAACTTGAGAATCTTGGTGACCTTCTCCCGGATGGTGGCTTTGTCCAGCTTCCGCAGCTTCAGGCCGTAGGCGACGTTGTCATAGATATTGTAATGGGGCAGCAGGGCGTAGCTCTGGAACACCATGGCGGTGTCCCGCTTGTTGGGGGTCAGTGCGTTGATGGGCTCGCCGCCCAGGTAGATTTCTCCCTCGTCCGGGCTTTCAAAGCCCGCGATCATCCGCAAGGTGGTGGTTTTGCCGCAGCCGGAGGGGCCAAGCAATGTCACGAAGGAGCCCGGAGTGATTTCCAGGGAAGTATCCTTCACCGCATAGAAGTCCTTCCCGGTTTTTGGGTCCTTATAGATTTTTGAAATATGCTCCAGGCGCACGCCTTTTTTCTCTTTTGCCATATTATTGAGCCTCCTTGATTTTCCGGCTGGTTCCGAAATATTTGATAACCAGGTTCATCAGCAGCACCGAGCCATAGGTAATAGCAATCAGGATGGTGGCGAACGCGCAGGCGATGCCGTAAGAGCCCTTCTCCGCAAACTCGTTGATCTGCACGGTAATGAGCAAAAACTGCGGCGTTACCAGCAGGATGATGGCGGAGATGGCGGTAATGCTGCGTACAAAGGCAGTTACCAGGCCGCTGAGGAAGGAATCCTTGATCAGGGGCAGTGTCACCGTCATAAACACCTTGAAGCTGTCCGCGCCCATGTCGTAGGCCGATTCCTCAATGCTCTTGTCAATCTGGCGCAGGGCGGAAATGCCGCTGCGGGTGCCCGTAGGCAGGGAGCGCACCACAAACACGATGATGAGAATCGCCGCGCTTCCGTAGATGCCCTGCAAAAAGCCCGTTCCGAACACGCCGTTGACAAAACCCCGGATATAGCCGATGCCCAACACCGTGCCGGGAACCGCCATGGCCAGCATGGATACAAATTCAATAAAGCCCTTTGCCTTGAATTTCCGCTTTACCACCAGATACGAGATAATCATGCTCAGCAGCGCCGTAATAGGTGCGGAGGCCATGGACAGCAGGAAGGAATCCCGGAAGGCTTTCAGCCCCTTATACTTCGTAAATACCAGCTTGAACCACTTGGTCGTCAGGTTGAAATTGTAACCCCAGGTCGTGAACAGGCCGCCGAAGGGCACGCAGATGTACATCAGAATTACGAACAGCGCGATTCCGGAGCAGAGCACTGTCAGCGGGATGGTCACGGACTTGTCCTCAATGGCCATGCGCGCCCGGGAGGCCTTGCCGGTTAGGGTGGCGGCGGTCTTTTTCTCCAGGACGTACTTCTGCACCAGGTACATAGCCAGGGTGATGGTCAGCAGCACCACCGCCATAGCCGCCGCGCCCTGCTTGTCGTAGGCTCCGGTGATCTGCAGGTAGATGGTGGTTGCCAGCGTATCATAGGAGCCGCCGATAATCATAGGGTTGGCAAAATCCGCGATGGACTCGATAAAGGTCACTAAGAAGGCGTTGCCGAGGCCCGGGAGAATCAGGGGCAATGTCACGCTGGTGAACACCTTGAACCGGGAAGCGCCCATGTCCCGGGCTGCCTCCTCCAGGCTGGGATCAATGTTTTTCAGCAGACCTTTCAGCATCATGTAGCACACCGGGAAGAAGGTCAGTGCCTGGACGATGACAATGCCCCCGTAGCCGTAGACCTCGTTGTCATAGATATGCAGCAGGAACCGGGTGATGATGCCCGCCTTGCCGAAGAGCATGATCATGGACAGCGACAGCACAAAGGGAGGCGAAACCACCGGCAGCATGGAAACCAGCTTGAAAAGCCCGCCCATGAACCGGGTGCGCACCTTCACATACACCTCCACGTAGGCAAACAGCAGCCCCACCAATGTGGAGAGAATGCCCACGGTCAGGCCCACCTTCAGCGTGTTGGTGATGGCCGTGCGGAAGGATTTCATCTGGAAAATGCGTTTGAAAACAGAGCCTGTCAGCCCGGTCTCCGGACCGTAAACACTGTCCACCAGCAATATCGCCAGCGGATACAGGATAAACAGAGTCAGAAAAGCAATCAGCACCACAATGGTGGTGACCATGACGGGATCACCCAGCAGCTTCTTCCGATCCAAAGCCGCGCCCTGGCGGGTAGCCATCCGGAGATACCTCCTTTCTTTCGGTACAGAAAAAGTAAGGGGATGGAGGTGTTCCTCCATCCCCCGCAAATGTACGAACGGTTATCCTTATTCGGTCTTGAAGCGGTCGTCGCCGCCGCCCAGAGCGGTCATAACTTCCTCAACATAGGTCTTAATGTTCTGCTTGGCATCCTGGAAGTCATAGTCCATCACGTTCTCGGGATCCAAGCCGAACTCAGCCGCCACGGCGGGCTGCTCCGCGTTGTCCAGAACCAGGAACTGGTAGGAGCCGTTTTCCTTGGCCAGGTTGACGCAGTCAGGACTCAGGGCGAACTCGATCCACAGCTTGGCAGCGTTGGGATGCTGGCAGCCCTTGAAGATGGCGGTGGCGCCGATCTCGAAGGAGGTGCCGCTGGAGGGAATAATCAGCTCAATGTTGCCGTAGCCGTTGTCCACGATCTGGGTGATGCCGTCATGCAGGAAGCCGATGCCGAT
>CAMFFO010000087.1 GCA_945949735.1 uncultured Clostridia bacterium
CAGTCTGCGGACTGGTTCGCAATGACAGGAAATTTGGAGTCAGTGCGCTAAACAACAATTTATCGGTTTGTTCGCGAGAGCCTGCATCCCGAAGAGCCGTTCATCTGCCTTATTGTGGGATAGCGGGATTTCCCGCGTGTACTCTCCATTGCTTTCGGAGGGATGGATTCAAAAGAAAAGGATGTGAACGCCATGTTCCATCAGGAAAACGCCCTGGAAATGAACCCCCAGGAGCTGCTACGCGTGCAGTTGATCCGCTGCGGGCAAAAGCTTGGGAGCGGCCATGGCAAACGCCAGACCCAGGGACGGATTTTGAAAATACTGTATCTGCAAGGCCCCATGAGCCAGAAAGCCCTGCAGGATAAGCTGGATATCCAGCCAGGCTCCATGAGCGAAATCGCGGCGAAGCTTGAGCATAAAGGGCTGCTTTGCAGACAGAAGGACCCGCAGGACAAGCGTCAGATTCTCCTGACCCTGACCGATGCCGGGCGGGAGGATGTGGAGCGGTTTCGCAGGCAGAGAAAAGGCCAGCATGGAACGGATTTCGCTGCTCTGACCCAGGAGGAGCAGCAGCTGCTTTCCCAGCTTCTGGATAAGCTGCTGACCAGTTGGGCTCCTCCCACGCCAGACAAAGAGCGGGAATGCCAGTCTCCCGCAGAATTCCAGGAATCCGGTGAATCGATCCATATACGCCCCGGCAGCGCGCCGCGAGATTGGAAAGATCACGGCGTATAGGTATTGGCAAAGACCCACGCGGCTTTAAAACCCGAAATGCCTCCGGATTCCTCCATATTGGAAACTTGTGGAAGAGGAAATACGGTTCCTGGAAAAAACGCTGCAGCCGGTGCAGTAAATCAAAACGTTTCATCCCAAAGGGGGCGAAGCCGAGCCGGCTGCTCTGCGCTAAGGAACCTCTTATTAACTCGGCAAGAGGTGACGACAAGGGATTTTGGCTCAGCCGACAGCGCTGAAATTGGGCGAATACTGTACGTATTTCCTAATGATTGACTGCACGCTTTTTTGAAGATACGCAAAATGCGGGGCCACCCTGTCCCCGCGCTGCGGCAGGTACACCGCATACGCTTCCGGCAGACCGGGGTGTGCCGCCGTTTATACAATGTGAGGAGGGCGACTTCACCTTGAGGAATCTGTATTCGAGGAATTGCATACGCAAAACATGGATGAATTGCGTCCGTTTTCACGGGAAAGCCTGCTCCAGCCTTGCGCTGGGCGTCCGGGTATGCCATACCGCCCTGGAGCGGCTTGAGCTGAAGAAGGCGGAAGCGAACCGTCTGGTTTGTGTCTGCGAGAATGACGGCTGCTGTGTGGATGCCATCCAGGTTGGACTGCACTGCACCACCGGGAAAAAGCGTCTGCTGTTTTATAAAACAGGGAAACTCATTTTTACCGTTTATGATCTTGTCAACAGCAGCTCCGTCCGGATCTGCACCAAGCCGGAGATTGCCGAGCGGATTTCGGTCATGCGGCCCGAGGAAATCCTGGAGCTTCCCGAAGAGGAGCTGTTCTATTTCGAGGCGGCCCATCCCTTGACTGCCCGTGTACAAGCCAAGGTACGTTTGGCTTGTAGCGTCCCTGCCGAGGGCATCCCGCCCCGGGATGCCGGTGTTCAGGACAGCCCGGATCAGTTTATGAAATTCGATCTGCCCCAGAATGGCTCCTGTCGCCCTCCCAGAAGGCCCCGTTAGCGCCCGAACACCGCACTGATCAGGGAAATACAGTTCCACAAATCCAAAATCAGGTTATCGGCTTCCATCAGCTTTTTGTGCTTTACCGAATGATCGTCCCTTGGCTCCCCCAAGGGACGATCATTGACATTGCACTTTTTTGCTTATTCAAGCCCATAACCCGAATCCGAAAAATCCCGGATGCTGCCGCATTCGGGATTTTTGCCGCGCGTCGGATAAGCGAACCGAAGTGAATAGATTCCCACTGTTTGCTGAAACCGCTATGGTTTCCTGTCGGACGCCATAGCGGTCAAAGCATATTCAATGATCACGGATCGTTTGCGCCCATAGGCCGTCCATCAGAACATCTGAATGGTTCCGTCGGACTTTCTGCGGAAATGCTTCATGAAGTCCCACGCAGCCACTGTTTCCTCCCGGATGGTGCCATGGGGCATATTCTTCATTTCCGTAAAACAGAACCGGGGATACCCGTCCAGATTCTGATACTCGTAGGTGGTCATCCGCCAACCCTGGCGGTAGCCCGCCTCGGGGGTATAACGATTTTCCCCGTTCCACTGGGCATCGCACTTCCAATACCAGGGCATGGGAACCTCCGCCCTTCTCGGCAGGCCCCCGTTAAGCCGGATGTAGGTTTCGAACAGCTTGGCATAGGATTTCCTGGGAATGTCCATCTTGTGATCCAGGTCGCCGTTTATGGCGAAAACAGGCATTTCCCATCCCTCTTCCAGCAGCTTTTCCTCGAAGCTTACCAAGGGACTATTCCAGGGCGAAATTGCCGCGTAGAGCTCCGGGTGCATGGTTCCATACCAGCAGGTGGCCATGGAGCCGTTGGGGTCGGCATCGGGGGCATGGGTGGGGTTGTAGGTAATGGCAATGCGGCCGCTTTGCAGCTTCACCGCGCTGATGCTGGAATTGTTATTGGGAAGTGAAGTAGGCTTGGGCTCGCTCCAGGTTTCTCCAAAGTCATGGGAATGGCTGATGTAGATATTGTCCGCGGCGCGGCTGCGCATGAAGGCAACCAGGTTTCCGTTTTCCAGCTCCACCACATTGGCGTGGACCCGGCCGTTGCTTCTGGGCATATCGACCCTGCGCCAGGTTTTTCCTTCGTCATCGGAGATCCGGAAAGCCGTGGGATCTCCCGCCAGACCGTCCGCGCTGTCCGTGCAGATCCAGTTGCCCATGATCCAGCGTCCGTTGGACAAGATCTGGATGGGCTGACGGCAGAAGGTTCCCTCCTCCGGGAAGAGCACCACCGGCTCCTCCCAGGTGCGCCCAAAGTCCCGGGTGGTCTGGCGGCGGACGATGGAGGTAAACTGCATATTATCCTTTCCCTCCACCCGGTCCAGCTGGGCGGTATACAGGGCCCAGATTTCCCCGTTGGGATGCTGGAACAGGCTGGGGTTCTGTTCGCTGCGGTGAGGATCGTTGGAAACATCCACAACCGGCTCCCAGCGGTCGGAACCCTTGGGCAGACGGGAGGAGACAATATGAATATCCGCGTTGCCCTCAAAGCTACCGGCAAACCACACACAGATCAGGTCGCCGTTCTCCGCCTCCAGCAGTCCGGGGCCGTGGGCCGTGTCGAAGCCTCCGGTGGGAAGGAAAGCTTCCAGGGTGTTCATGTGGGTGTTTTCGTAAATCTGGCCGTCAGGCAGCAGCTCTTGCAGCTTGGGATAATTCATGGGTTCGCCTCCTTATTCTCTGTTGATTGCCAGCTTGATGGCGTAGTCCATGGCATTGACCAGACTCAGAGCATTGGCGTGACCGCTGCCCGCGTGGCCGAAGCCGGTGCCGTGATCCACGGAGGCGCGGATGATGGGCAGACCCAGGGTCACATTGACACCGGCTACCGCCTCCCAGTGCTTTTCCTCCTTATTGTACACAAAGCCCTTGACCTTCAGGGGAATGTGCCCCTGGTCATGGTACATCACCACAACGATATCATACCAGCCGCCCAGGGCCTTGCTGAATACGGTATCCGGAGGCGTCGGCTTCTTCTCGGGGATGTTGATACCCTACGCCTTTGATTGTGTCAATCTGCTGCAGCAATCCAGCGTTTCCATATTGGAGGAAAACCAGCTCCTGCGCAGGCTGGCCTCTGTCAATAGCGAGAGTGAAACCGTTGTCTTTTCCCAGGATCAAAAGCTCTACTACTCCTCCCTGGGCGGGCAGGAGGCCCCAATTCTTGATTACCTGCAGGAACGGCTTCCGGATTTTGAAACAAGCGACAAATTCAAAATTATCAAGCTGCGGGCCGGTTATCTGTACCGGATCACCGCCAGGAAGGTCACTGTCAGCAACCGGATTTACTATGCCTATTTCATCAGCAGGAGAATCCTGAACATTCAGGGCAACACCGCATAATTCGGCAAGGAAGCTCAGCGAGAGATTTTGTGCCATTTCAAAGTTTCAAAAACGGGGGAATACTGTATGTATTTCCCGTTTTTGGAACTGCAGAAATGGCGCAAAAGATCCGCTGAGATCCGCTGACGCAATTGTGCGGTGTTGCCTCAGAATTCGCACAAAGGAATCCGCTATCTTACGGAAGCCGAGATCCGCGCGGAAATGGGCGGCAGTATATTTGGAATTGCCAATCTGAAAGCGTATTATTCCACAGAACTGAACCATGCCCTGAACCACCGGAATCCCGTGCTGATCTTCGGGGAAGTCGGCGTGGGCAAAAATCACCTGGCGGAAATGATTTATCTGAACAGCCAGTTTACGAAAAATCCTTTTGTATTCATTGATTTCACGTTGCTCAACAAGCAGACCTGGAATTTTCTCATTGGGCACAACGAATCCCCCCTGTGCGACAACAGCAATACGCTTTTTCTGAAAAACATCGATGCTTTGGATGTTTCCCAGATCACGCAGCTTCTTGCCGCTTTGATGGAAGGTGAAGTGGCAAAACGGAACCGGATCCTGATTTCCTGTTCCTCCCGACGGGATCGGGCCATCCTGCCCTCCATAGCGAAAGTAATTGACCAGCTCTCCTGCCTGACCATCAATATGCAGCCGCTGCGCGGGAAATATGAGACGATCGAATCGTCTATCAATCTTTTTCTTTCGGATTTCCGAAGCAAGCAGGGCTGCCGGGCAGGAGATCCGGAGCCTGAAGCAATGGCGCTGCTGCTGCATTACAGCTGGCCCCAGAATTACAATCAGCTGATCCGCGTAATCAACAAGGTTGCCACTCTGGCAGGGAACGGCCCGATTACAAAAGACATGGTTTCCGAGGCGCTGACGACAGAAATGCTGTATACGCAAGGAGAGACCGACCTTGGCGCAAATACCTTTCTGGATCTGACCAAGTCTTTGGAGGAAATCGACCGGGATATCATCCGCATTCTTTTGGAGCAGAACCACGGGAACCAGTCCCAGACCGCAAAAAGTCTCGGAATCAGCCGGACGACCATGTGGCGAATGCTGAAAGGACACAGTCCGGAACAGAAAAGCAACTGATCGCCGCGTTCCATTCCCTCTCCCCAGGCGGCAGAGATCCACCCCCGGGCGAAGGCTGCCGCCGGTAAATTGGAGTCTGAAAAATAACGCTGCCATTGCGAGGCCAGTGCGCGCACCGGTTCGTAATAGCAGCATATATTTAAGGCAACACCAATTGGGGTTATGGGCTTTCGTAAGCATTGCGAGAAGCTGCTTTTGAGGAGCTTCTCACAAACAAAAGAAGAGTCTGTCATCCTGAACACAGCGTAAGCAAATTGTGTGAATATCGGCTTGACTCAGCAAATCGGTAAATTGGTGTTTGTCGCTTTGCGTCCAAAACTATCTGTCATTGCGAACCAGTCCGCAGACTGGTGTGGCAATCCCCCAGTTGAATGGAACCAGGTAATGATTACCGTCAAAAAGCGCAGCTGCTCCCAGTTTTACTGGTACTTTTCGGAACATTTACCCACTAACCGGGGGATTGCCACGACCAGTGTGCGCACTGGTCTCGCAATGACAGCATTTTATCAAACAACAATTTGCCGGTTTTCCATCGTCACGCGCGCATTCCCATTCTTCTGCTCCCGGGAGCATGGCATGGGCAGCAATGTAAAGGCCGCCGGTTTCCGTAAGGAAAACCGGCGGCCTCAGCCGATATATTTGGTAAGCTCTCACAAAATCGTATCGCGGCGGCGCGGAAGATCCCGGGGTGCAACCGGGCTTGGGTACCCGTATTCACGGGTTTCCCACGCAGATCCCGGCGGGCCTCAAACGTCATTTCCGCTTCCGCAGCTCCGGGCGAAGCCCCTGAAACCTGCGTTTCCATTCCCCGGAGATCCGGTAAGAATCGCAGATTTTCTGGATGGCCTTGCCATTGATGTTGTATTTCAGATCGTTGCTCCGGAGCCATTCATACACCGTTTCCGGCTCATGGACCGCAAGCTCCGCAATGAGCCAGGCCTCCGCCATCCGGACATAGTAGGCTTCATCATCGTGCATCAGCGGCAGAAGCCGTTCCCCGCGTCCCTTACACAGCCGGGAGATAAACAGCACATACCCCCAGCGGCGGATGAAGGGATCCGAAGCGTGGATGTATTCCCTTGCGTACCGATGCGCGGAATCGAAATCCAGCTCCGCCACATAGCTGATGAGCTGGTCGGTATGCCACCAGTCGGAAAAGAGCAGATTCTCATGGATAAACGCCATCCGCTCCTCCGCACCGCTGATCTGGCCAAGGGTCACATAGAAATAGATTCTATGGAATTGCTGCTGATCCAGGATGTAAGGACGCAGCGCGGACACATCCGCTTTCTGCTTTACATACTGCCGGATCAATCGATCCACATCCCCGGTTTTGTAATGCTCCGGCAGCGCGTCCAGATCTTTCTGCACCTGTTCTTTGATGAGCTTCATGCTGTTTCCTCCGGATGCGCACAGTCTTTCCGTCGCCGCAGGCCTACCCGATCCCGAAGCGTGTGCTCTGTCCAATATTTCCGCCCTCATGGATAACAAAAAACTCGTCTGCCATACCGATTATCCGCTTATACATATCGGCTCAAGGCTACACCGCATAATTCGGCAAGGAAGCTCAGCGAGAGATTTTGTGCCAGTTCAAAGTTTCAAAAACGGGGGAATACTGTATGTATTTCCCGTTTTTGAAACTGCAGAAATGGTGCAAAAGATCCGCTGAGATCCGCTGACGCAATTGTGCGGTGTTGCCTTAACTCAACAGTACGACAAACTGGTGTTCCGATTATCAGGAGGCTGCGGGGAACCGATTCGTCCACATAGTATGGGGTTCCGGCATCCCGGTATCGCGCGGCAGACAATCCTCACTGGCAGTTGTTATTTCCGTGCCGGGATTCTCCGAGTATCTTCGCCAGGATCGTCTGATCCGCAGGGCAAAAATCATACGCCGCAGCCTCCGATGGGCGGACCCATCTCAGGTCGTTGTGCTCCAGCTTTTGGGGAACGCCCCGGGCAATGACCGCGTTGAAAACCGTCAGATGAATCGTAATATCCGGGTACGCGTGGGTAAGCTCCAGAAAGGGCGTCCCGACAGACAAGGCGACCCCCAATTCCTCCCGGCACTCCCGGAGCAAGGCCTGCTCCTTGGTTTCCCCCGGCTCTACCTTTCCGCCCACGAATTCCCACTGCATGGCTCTGGCCTTGCCGCCGGGCCGCTGGCAGATCAGAAAACGATCGCCGTCCCGGATCAAAGCCGCCACCACTTCCGTTTCCTTTCTCACGCGCAAACAAGCTCCATTCTCACACATAGATGATCACAAGTCCCGTCAGCATTCCAATAATCGTCGCGGCTGCCGGGAGCTTGGACTGCCACATGAGGATGGATTCCGGCAGCAGCTCGCCGAACACCACATACAGCATGGCTCCGGAGGCAAAGCTAAGGGACAGCGTCAGGGCGATAGGCCCCATAGCCCCCACGGTAAAGCCGAGAACCGCCCCAAGAATGGTGGGAAAGCCTGTCACCGATGTGACGAGGACGGAGCGCCACTTGGGCATTCCGCCGGATATCAGCGGCACGGCCACAGCCATGCCCTCCGGAATATTGTGCAGGCCGATAACGATTGCCATGGTCATGCCGCCCCGATTCAGAAGTGTTTCGCGCGCGGTTCTGGCAAAGGAGGCGCCGATGACCATCCCTTCGGGGACGTTGTGCAGCGCAATGGCCGCCGCCATCACCAGACCCGCCAGAAACAGGCCGCTGCGGGGCTGACGGCCCTCCCGGTGCTCCTGATAGTGGTTGGCATGGGTCAACTCCTCCAGAGAATCGGCGGTGCGGGGGTGGTTTTCGTCGATATGGGCAACCTCATGGTTGGTGTTGCGGTCAATCCAGGCATTCAGCACGGCGATAACCACATACCCCACCAATACGCCCGCCACGACCAGTCCCACATTCGTGTGGATGTTATCCGGATGCAGGGCCTCCGACAGCAAATCAAAGCACACCACCGAAGTCATCACCCCGGCGGCAAACGACAGCAGCAGGCTGACGGTTTTGCTGGAATCCTTGCGGAAAAGGCAGGATACCAGTCCGCCCACGCCGGTTCCGCCCATGCCTGCCAGAGCAGTAATACCAATCACGCTCCAGATCATTCTCTTTCGACCTCCTTAAGCATACCTATGACAATTATCCCGCATATCCTACCACAGGCGCCCTGCGCTGTCAATTCTGTTTTCCCCTTTTTCCAATTTCTTCGACAAATTGGTGTTTGTCGAATATACGCTGTCATTGCGAGCCAGTGCGCACACTGGCGTGGCAATCCCCCGGTTGAAAGGAACCAGGTAACGATTACCACCAAAAATCGCAGCGAGTTCCACTCTTTCAGGTACTATTCGGTACATTTCCCCACAAACCGGGGGATTGCCACGACCAGTGTGCGCACTGGTCTCGCAATGACAGCGTTAT
>CAMFFO010000088.1 GCA_945949735.1 uncultured Clostridia bacterium
AAACACCAATTTGTCGGGAAAGCTGACTTAAGCCGATAAGCATTGATTTCTTTTATGTTAGCACAGTTTCCGCCTCCGCGCAATACCCGTTTGGCAACTTTTTGGGGGTATGTTTTCCCGGTTCTGCGCTTATAAACGCGCTGTGACCATAAAAAAGCGATACCCGGTCAACCCGGGTATCGCCTGTTTTCGTGTCGCCAACCCTGTAAGACAGCGGCCGTAATCAATATTGTGCTTATCGGCTTGCCACAGCCATTTGACAAATTGGTGTTTGAAAAATAACGCTGTCATTGCGAGCCAGTGCGCTTAAGTGGCGTGGCAATCCCCCGGATGAATGGAACCAGGTAACAATTACCACCAAAAATCGAAGTGTTTCCCCGTTCTGTAGGGCAATTATCGATACATTTTCCCTCTAACCGGGGGATTGCCACACCAGGCTGCGGCCTGGTTCGCAATGACAGCAAAAACGTACAAACACCTATTTACCGCTGCCTTCACCGCATTGCCCCGAAGGGGGGTGCAAACGATTCAGCGCGTCAAAAATGCCCTCCCGTTCCGGGAGGGCATCGTGGGGAAACGGCACTGCGGCCTTAATTCGTAACGGGGACGGTAGCGGTCAGCAGGAGCTTTCCGCTTTCGTCATAGGCACGGAAGGTCAGGGTGCCCGCCGGAGCGTAGGCGGGAGTATCGTAGCATCCGTAGGAACAGCCGATGTAACCATCGGACACGTTGGGATGGGGGATGTTTCCGGAATATCCGCTGGGCAGGGTGATCGTTGTGCGGATATTGGTGGTGGTACCGGGCGCTCCGCCGGTCAGCTTGAAGTGTACGCACATATACTGGTACTTGCTCAGGCTGGTCATATTGTAGCTGCTGTCGTAAGGGCTGTTGTTGAAGGCAACGATCTCCACCTTCCAGGCATACAGCTCATCGTGTACCTTCTGGGCACCGGGATAACGGGCGTCAATCAATTCCTTCAGGTAGGTTTGGGTGGTCTGGTTATCCGCCTTGAGATTGGCGTTCACATAGCCGAATTTCGCGTCCTGAAGCTTCTTCGCGGCATCGGAATAGTCCGCGCATTTGCTCAATTCCCGGATGGCATCGGTGAACTTTTCCTCCGCCAGAAGCTGGCAGCCATACTGGTAAGTGGCCTCAATGGCCCGCTGGGAAGCATCCTCATATTCTCCGGCAGCCTGGAACCAGGTGACCGCCTGCATATAGGAACCGCCGTCATACAGCGATGCGCCGTGAAGATAGCAGGTCTGCAGGTATTTCTGGTCGGAATCCCGATAATCCCCCAGCTTCTGGAACAGACCGATGGCCGTGGGGTAGTCGCCGCCCGACACCGCGGCCTCCGCGGCAGTGTAATCCGCATCATTCTGCAGCTCCACGCACTCGTCCCGCAGGGCTGCGGAATCCTTGTAATCGCCCAGAAGGGCAAACGCCTCCGCGGCATCGAGGAACCGTGTCTGCTGCTTCAGCGCCAGGGCGCTCTGATAATCCTCTTCCTTCCAATCGATGAGGGCCTGAGCTGCCCGGTCGGCGCTGTCGGAATAGCCGTTCATGCCCTCCCAGACCGCGATGGCCTGTTCAAAATTTCCGTTCTCGTAATAGACCTGGGCGATCTGATAACGGCTCTGGAGCGCGCGGTCCGGGGAATCCTGATAATCCCCCAGGGCGAGGAAGGCCTCCTCAGCCTCGCCGTAGGCTCCGGCGGCGAACAGCTCCTGGGCTGCCTGGTAGGCTTTTTTCTGCTCCATGGCGGGGATCGCGATCCTCGTGACGGCAAGGGTGCCCAACGTGCCGACCAGCACCAGGCAAAGCAGAAGCAGCATCGCTTTGACCAGCTTTTTCCGGGTTCTCTCCCGCTTCTGCCGGCGCTCCTGCTTCATCTCCTCCAGCTGGCGGCGTTCCTCCTCCCGCCGGGCGGCTTCCTGACGCTCCGCCTCCTGCCGGGCTTCCTCCTCTTCCCGAAGCTGTCGGGCTGCCTCTTCGCGGATGGCCTCGGGGTCCAGCTTGGCCTGCAGCTGCTCAAAGGTGCAGCCGCATTTTCCGCAGACCTGATCCTCCGCCAGATTCACCCTGCCGCAGGTGCACAGGAACAGACCCTGCTCACATTTGGGGATGTACACACAGGGCTTTCCAACCCGCTGGGAATACTGCCGGATGCAGCGTTCGTCTCCAAGCAGGTTTTCCAGCTTTTCCGGCTGTGGGAGGGGCCGGGCTTCCTCGTCCGAGGCGGTCCAGACCCGGAAGGGCTCCAGAACAACCTCCCGGATCACCAGCTGGATTCTCCGGGTATTGTCGTCGGGAAGCAGAATGGGGATTCTCTCCGCGAAGCTGATACCGTTTTCCACGGACAGATCCGCGTACTGGAAGGTAACCCCCTCCAGCGCGCTTCCGTTCACTGCGGAGGCGCGGATCTCCACCGTGCAGGAAACAACCTTCCCCGCAGCCAGATTTTTCAGTTTCAGCTGGGCAAGAACCCGCTGGGCGGCGTTGTCCCGCAGTAGCGCTCCGGCCTCCAGATAGACGGGGCAGCCGTCCTGGTGGGTTCCGGGCTCCAGGCGAAACAGTTCTGTGTATCGGTTTTCCATTGCCATCAATCCTCTTTCCCGTTTGCGGGCAAACCGCCCGCTGTATTGACAAAAAACTGGGGGGCATTCCGAAAAGGGCAAATTGCCAATTCGGCGAGGCCGTTTCACCGGCAATTGGCATTTCTTCTACCGCAAATCGACATGTATCGCTTTGATTTGAGCCTATTATAGCACGGCAGGCGGAGGAATGCAACAACCCGCGAAAAACAGGGAGTGCAAAGAGAAAATACGGATCGACCTGCCTCAGCAAACCGACAAAATGGTGTTTGTCGAATACTTGCTGTCATTGCGAGCCAGTGCGCACACTGGCGTGGCAATCCCCCCGTTGAGAGGAACCAGGTAACGATTACCTCCAAAAATCGCAGGAGTTCCCATTTTTGGGTGCTATTCGGTACATTTCCCCACTAACCGGGGGATTGCCACACCAGTGTGCGCACTGGTTCGCAATGACAGGTAATTTGCAGTGCTCCCTTTCAAACAACAATTTGTCGCTGCGTTACATCTCATCGTCCTGAAGGGGCGCCTTAACTGTCCGCTGCATCAAAAATGCCCTCCCGGGTTTGGGAGGGCATTGGGGGATGTTTGTCAGACCTTGACCTCGGGGCCGTTGATGGATTTGACCACGGGCTCGCCCAGGGTCTCCACCTTGGAGTCCTTGATCAGGTGCTTGGGGCAGACCGTGGCGCACATCCCGCAGTTGTCGCACTTGGAGTAGTCGATGGAGGCCAGGTTCCGCTCGATGGTGATGGCGTCCTTGGGGCAGATCTTCTTGCACAGGCCGCAGCCGATGCAGCCGGTGGTGCAGCCCCGGGTGGTCACCGCGCCCTTGGCCAGGGAGGCGCAGGCGATGACCACGTTCCGATCCGGCTCCACCGGGACGATCAGGTGCCGGGGGCACGCCTCCGCGCAGACCATACAGCCCACGCACAGATCCTCGTCCACATGGGCGACACCGTTTTTCACGCTCATGGCCCCGTATTTGCAGGCCTTGACGCAGGTGCCGAAGCCCAGGCAGCCGAATTTGCAGGACAGGGGGCCGTAGCCGCCCACCTTGGAGGCGGCAAGGCAGTCCTTAAAGCCCTCATACTCGGCCTTCACTCTCGCGCCGCTGGTCAGGTTGCCGTCCTTGTCATAGTGCTTTTCGCCGGAGCAGCGCACCAGGGCCACCCTCCGGGTGACGGCCTGGGCCTCCACGCCCATAATGGCGGCCATTTCCTGGGCAGCCTCGTTGCCGCCGGAGGCGCACTTGCCGATGGGGGCTTCCCCCTTCAGAACCGCTTCCGCGTAGCCCGCGCAGCCGGCGTAGCCGCAGCCGCCGCAGTTGGCGCCGGGCAGGCATTCATTCAGCCGCTCCAGCCGGGGGTCGGTTTCCACATAGAAGATTTTGGAGGCCGCCGCCAGCACCAGGCCGAAAATAAGCCCCAAGCCTCCCAGAATGGCAATGGCAATGATAATTTCCATACGCTCGCCCTCCTCAGAATAGCTTCAGCCCGGAAAAGCCCATGAAGGCCAGGGCCAGAAGTCCCGCGCTGATCAGGGTGATGGGAAAGCCCTTGAAGCAGGCTGGGCACTCCGCCTTCTCCACCCGTTCCCGGACGGAGGCGAAGAGCACGATGGCCAGGGTGAAGCCCAGGCCGCCGCAGAAGCCGAAGAACACGCTCTGGAAGAAGTCGTAGCCCATCTGCACGTTCACCAGGGCCGCGCCCAGCACGGCGCAGTTGGTGGTGATCAGCGGCAGGTAGATGCCCAGGGCCTTGTACAGCGCGGGCACCGCCTTTTTCAGGAACATCTCCACCACCTGAACGATGGCGGCGATGACCAGAATGAAGGCCACGGTTTTCATGTACTCCAGGCTCAGCTTCACCAGGATCAGGTGGTACACCGCCCAGCAGGCGGCGGAGGCGATGGCCATGACGAAGGTCACCGCCATACCCATGCCCAGGGCCGTGTCGATTTTCTTGGAAACGCCCATGAAGGGGCAGATGCCGTAGAATTTCACCAGGATAAAGTTCTCCGTCAGCAGGGCGCTGATGAGAATGCCCAGCAGAGACTGTACATAGGTCATACCTTGGCCGCCTCCTTCTTCTTATTCTTCTTCTCGATCCGGGCGACCAGCCACTGGGAGAAGGCGATGACCACGCCCAATGTCAGGAAGCCGCCCACGGGCATCACGATCTTCATGGCGGGATAGGGGTCGGGGATGACCACATAGCCCAGGCCGCCGCCCAGCAGGCCGCCGCCGAAGGTGCCGGAGCCCAGCAGCTCCCGCAGGACGCTCATGACCACCAGCGCCACGGTATAGCCGATGCCCTGGCACAGCCCGTCCACCGCCGAGGCCAGGACGCCGTTCTTGGAGGCGAAGGCCTCCGCCCGGCCCAGGATGATGCAGTTGACCACGATCAGCGGGATGAACACGCCCAGGCTCTCGGACAGCTCCGGCAGGAACGCCTGCAGCAGCAGATCCACAATGGTAACAAAGCCCGCGATGATGACGATGTAGGCCGCGATGCGGATCTGGGAGGGGATCACCTTCCGCAGGGCGGAGATCAGCACGTTGGAGCAGATCAGGATGAGGGTGACGCTGATGCCCATGCCCAGGCCGTTGAAGAGGCTGGTGGTGATGGCCAGGGTGGAGCACATACCCAGAAGCTGCACGGTGACCGGGTTTTTGGTCAGCAGGCCCTCCGTAAACTGTTTCTTGAAATTCATACTTCCGCCTCCTTAGCCCATACCGGCGACGCACTTCAATGCCGCGGTGACGCCCCGGGTCACGCCGCGGGAGGTGATGGTTGCGCCGCTGAGCTGGTCAACGGTACCGCCGTCCTTCTTCACGGTCAGCTCTCCGGACAGTCCCTTGAACTGATTCCGGAAGGATTCCCCGTCGGGGGTGTCCGACGCGGCCACTGCGCCCAGGCCGGCGGTCTCCGTGTGGGAGATGATGCTGATGCCCAGCACCTTTCCGTCCCGGCTCACGCCCACCATCATGGTGATGGCCCCGTCAAAGCCGGAGGGGGTCACCTCCACGGCATAGCCGGTGTCCGATTCATACACATTGGCCACCAGGCCGTCCTGATTGTCGTAGCGGCCGGGCTCCACCAGCTTGCCGCCGCCGGGCAGCACCTTCTCGATGGCCTCCTGGGTCTTGCGCTCCTTCTCCGCGGCGATCCGGGGCGCGGTGATGTGATTGACCGCGGCAAGAGCAGCCGCCACCAGAGCGGTGATGAGGAACAAGGTCAGGCCCAGCCGGGCCACATACAGCGCGGTTTGCTTCCTGGTCATTTTTTCGCCGCCTCCTTCCTGGGCGCGCCGAAGCGGGTGGGTCTGCCCATCCGGTCCAGCAGCACCACGCAGGTGTTCATCACCAGAATGGCGTAGCTGACGCCCTCGCTGTAGCCGCCGAAATAGCGGATCAGCACGGTGAGCACGCCGCAGCCGATGCCGTAGATGATCTGCCCGTGACGGGTCAGGGGGGAGGTCACATAGTCCGTGGCCATGAAGATGGCGCCCAGCATCAGGCCGCCGCCGAAGAGCTGATAGCACATCCACTCGGCGCCGTTGTTCCCCCGGGGGAACAGGAAGGTGAGTACCGCCACGGTCACCAGGTACGCCGCGGGAATCCGGGCGGTGATGACCTTCCGAATCAGCAGATACCCGAAGCCCAGCAGCAGCAGCGCAGCGGACGTCTCACCGAGACAGCCGCCCACATTGCCCAGGAACAGATCGGAAACGGAGCAGGCGGGCAGCTGGCCCGTGTGCATGGCAGCCAGGGGGGTGGCATAGGCTTCCGCGTCCGCCGTGGCGGAGGAAACCGCGTCCGCGGCCTTGATGATGATGTCAGGCCCATTGGCGTAGCCGGGGGCCGTCCAGTTGGTCATGATGGAGGGCCAGCTGAACAGGAAGGCCCGGGCCGCCAGAGCCGGGTTGACGAAGTTCTTGCCCAGGCCGCCGAAGAGCTGCTTGACCACGATGATGGCGAAGAAGTCGCCCAGGATGATGGTCCAGTAGGGAATGGTCACGGGGCACACAAAGGCCAGCAGCACGCCGGTGACCACGGCGGACAGGTCGTGGACATGGCAGGGGGTTTTCGTCAGGGCGCACCACATATACTCAAAGAACACACAGGCGGCGGCGGAAACCAACGTCACCGCCAGGGCCCGCAGGCCGAAGAAGTACACCGCGCCCGCCATGGCGGGCAGCAGCGCAAGGAGCACGTCCCGCATAATGGTCTGGGTGGTCACCGGGGAGTGGACATGGGGGGAGCTGGAGATGGTCACCTCATAGAAGTATCTGGGACGGGCCATTTTCATTTTCTTTTCCATAGATCGCCGCCTCCTTTATACTTTCGCCTTGGCAGCGGCATCCCGCAGGCGCTGCTTTCCGGCCCGGAAGCCCAGCACCAGGGGCACCCCGGCGGGGCACACATAGGCGCAGCAGCCGCACTCGATGCAGTCCATCAGGTTGACGGCCTTCATTTCCTCGGTGGAGCCGGTCTGCATGGCCTTGTACATCAGCACGGGCATCAGCCGCATGGGGCAGGCCTCGATGCACTTGCCGCAGCGCAGGCACCGGGGCTCGTCCACGGCGTACTTGTTCTTGCGTCCCAGAATGGTCACGGCGTTGACGCCCTTGATGACGGGCACCATCAGATCGTACTGGGTCACGCCCATCATGGGGCCGCCGGAGAGCACCTTGTAGGGGTTCTCGCTGTTGCCCACGCTGTCCATCAGGGCCAGGAAGGGGGTGCCGATGCAGACCATCAGGTTCTTGGGGTCCAGGGCGATGTCGCCGGAGACCGTCACCACCCGCTTGACCAGGGGCATCCCCAGGTAGACCACGTCATGGATGGCCTTGCAGGTGGCGGCGTTGAACACCGCGCAGCCCACGGCGGCGGGCAGCCCGCCGGAGGGAACCTCCCGGCCGGTGACCGCGTAGATCAGCTGTTTTTCCGCGCCCTGGGGGTACTTGGCGGGGAGCACATCCACGGTAATACCTGTCTGGTTTGCCAGCACCCGCTTCAGGGTCCGGGCCGCCTCGGGCTTGTTGTCCTCCACGGCGATGTGGGCCTTCTGGAGTCCCAGAACCTTCATCACGACCCGCAGGCCGGAGATCACTTCCTCGGGGAACTCCCGGCACAGCCGGTCGTCGGCGGTGATGTAGGGCTCGCACTCGCTGACATTGACGATGATGGTATCCACCTTGCCGATGCCGGAAGACAGCTTCACATGGGTGGGGAAGGTGGCGCCGCCCATACCCACCACGCCGCCCTCGCGGATAATGTCCATCAGCTCCTGAGGGCTGAGGGCGTCCACCTCGTCCTGGGTCCGGGGCTGAACCTCAGGGGAAAGGGTCTTTTTGTGGTCATTCTCGATGACCACGCTCATCACCGAAGTACCGCTGGTGTGGGCCTTCATCTCCACGGCCTTGACCTTGCCGGAAACCGGGGAATGCACCGGGACGCCCAACCCCTGGCACTCGCCGATTTTCTGCCCCACGGTCACGGGGTCTCCCTTTTTCACCAGAGGTTTGCAGGGCGCGCCGATATGCTGGGACATGGGAACCACCAGAATGTCCGGCTCGGGGAATTCCTCGATCTCCCGGTCACAGGTGTACCATTTGTTTTCATTGGGGTGAATGCCCCCAAAAAAAGAAAACGCCATCGAACTTCACCTCTTCTTTGTTTCTGCGGAACAAAGCCGCTTTTCTCCGGATTTCATCATAGCGCATTTTTTGACTTTTGTCCATACAAATATGGCAAAATAACCAAAATCAGAGAAGAAAATATATTTATATCGATATAAGAAGCACTAAAACACCAACGCGCAGGAAACAACAAATTGGTGTTTGTCGAGATGCCACCGTAGGGGCGGCTATTAGCCGCCCGCTT
>CAMFFO010000089.1 GCA_945949735.1 uncultured Clostridia bacterium
CTGGTTCGCAATGACAGATAATTTTGGACGCGCAGCGACAAACACCAATTTGCCGGTTTGCTGAGTTAAGCCGATAAGCATATTGTCAATTCTCAATTGTCAATTACCCCCTGCGGGGTTCGGTCATGAGCTGGTCGGTGTCCAGGATCAGGGTGACGGGGCCGTCATTGACGGATTCCACCTGCATATCCGCGCCGAACTCGCCGTGCTGGGGAGGATAGCCCAGCTCCGAGCAGATTTCCAGGAACTTTTCATACAGGGTATTTCCCAGCTCCGGGTTGGCGGCGTCGGTGAAGCTGGGACGGCGGCCCTTGCGGCAGTTGCCGTAGAGGGTGAACTGACTGACCACCAGCACCTGACCGCCCACGGCGTCCAGACCCAGGTTCATCTTGCCGTTTTCGTCCTCGAAAACCCGCAGTCCCAGGGCCTTCTCCGCCAGGTACCGGCACTCCCGCTCGGTATCGTTGGGGCCCACACCCAGAAGGATGAGAAAGCCCCGGCCAATAGAGCCGTTCACACGTCCGTCAATGGTGACGCTGGCGGAGCGCACCCGGGTCAGTACCGCGCGCATGGATCATTCCTCCTCTTCCTGTTCGGCGGCGGTTTCCTCCGCTTCCTCGGCGGTGGTGAGATCCGCAGAGGCTCCCGCGTGGTTATTGCTGTTATGGCTGCCGATGGTCACGGTTTTCCGGGGGCTGAGAAGAATGCCCGCCACGACGCCCGCCAGGGTACAGACGGTGAGACCCAACACCAGCTCCCGCTTGTTGACGAGGATGGTACGGTCCAGAGAGCTCCAGAATTTTTCCAGTTTCTTACACATAACAATACCTCCGGTGTTGGATTCGGATTGAAGGGATTTGTCGGGAAGGTAAATTGTTGTTTACAGCACTATCACCGTAGGGGCGGATAATATCCGCCCGCACCCTTACCGCATTGATAGCACGCACATTCACCGGAAATGCTCAAAACCCGGAACGTTTCGGGCGGATAATATCCGCCCCTACGGTAGCAACGGAAGGTCCTTGAAAACTGTAAACACCAATTTATCGCACCTTAACATCCGTCAGTTCTGTCCCCGGCGGGAGCCGACGACGTCGCGGATGCTCATGAGCTTTTTGCGGATGGTTTCCAGTTCCTGAACGTCTTTGACCTCGAAGCGGACGGTGAAGGTGCTGCGGCCGTCGGGCAGGTCCCGGCCGACCAGCTCCTTTACCCGTACCCGGGCGGTGGTCATGGTGGTGGCTACGTCCAGCAGGAGGCCGTCCCTGGTGATGCAGTCCAGCTCCAGGGTGGTCTCAAAGGGCTGCTCGTCCTGGGTAGCCCAGCGGACCCGAACCCAGCGGGCGGCCTGATGGGGCTCGTTCCGGTTCTGGGTATTGGGGCAGTCCGCCCGGTGGACGCTGACGCCGAAGCCCTTGGTGATAAAGCCTACGATGGCGTCCCCGGGTACCGGGGTGCAGCATTTGGCGAACTTGATCATGCACGAGTCGATGTCCTCCACGATGACCCCGTTCACCGCGTGGCGGTTGTGCTTGACGGGATCCGGGTCGGGGTTGGTCTTGAGGGGATTCTGCTGGACCATATTCATCTTCTCATTGGCCTGAACCTTCAGAGCCTTGTTGATGTCGTCCCGGATCCGGCCCACGGCCTTCACCGCGGTAAGACCGCCGTAGCCGATGGCGGCGTACATATCCTCCCAATCGTCAAAGGCCAGCTTTTTCAGAAGCTGGGGGCCCACCTCCGGATCCACGGTGATGGAAAGGGGCAGACCGCTGCGGCGCATCTCGGATTCGAAGGAGGCCCGGCCGTGGATCACGTTTTCCTCCCGCTTCTCCTTCTTGAACCACTGCTTGATCTTGGTGCGGGCCTGGTTGGACTTGCAGATGTTCAGCCAGTCCCGGCTGGGGCCCTTGGCGTTTTTGGAGGTGAGGACTTCCACAATATCGCCGTTTTTCAGGGTGGCGTCAATGTTGCTGATACGGTTGTTGACCTTGGCGCCCACCATGGAGTTGCCCACTCCGGAGTGGATGGCATAGGCAAAGTCGATGGGTGTGGAGCCGGAGGGGAGGGAGACGATCCGGCCCTTGGGGGTAAAGACGAACACCTCATCGTCGAACATATCAATTTTCAGGGACTGGACATATTCCTCGGCATCGGAGTCCTGCTGGCTCTCCAGGAGCCTGCGAACCCACTCGAAATCCTTTTCGCTGCCGCTGCCGCTGCCCTGCTTGTACTTCCAGTGGGCGGCGATGCCGTATTCCGCCGTTTCGTGCATGGCCCAGGTGCGGATCTGCACCTCGAAGGGGATGCCCTGGGAGCCGATGACGGTGGTGTGCAGGCTCTGGTACATATTGGGCTTGGGGGTGGAGATGTAGTCCTTAAACCGGCCCGGCACCAGGTTGAACAGGTCGTGGACGTGACCCAGCACGTTGTAGCAGTCGGGAATGGTGTCCACGATCACCCGGAAGGCGTAGAGGTCGTACAGCTCATCCAGGGTTTTGCCCTGGGTCTGCATCTTGCGGTAGATGGAGTAGACGTGCTTGATCCGGCCATAGGTGGTGTTGCGGATGCCCATGGCGGTCAGACGCTGGGTGATCTTATTCTGAATGGTGCGCATGAAGGCCTCATCCTGCTCCTTGTGAGCCTGGAGGTAGGACATGATCTCGTTGTACTCCACCGGAGCCAGATACCGCAGGGAGGTGTCCTCCAGCTCCCACTTGATCTTCTGCATACCAAGCCGGTGAGCCAGGGGCGCGTAGATGTCCATGGTCTCCCGGCATTTGAGGATCTGCTTTTCCGGGGTCTGGTACTGCATGGTGCGCATATTGTGGAGCCGGTCGGCAATCTTGATCAGCACCACCCGGATGTCCTTCGACATGGCCATGAACATCTTGCGCAGGTTCTCCATCTGGGCCTGCTCGGTGCTGGAAAAGTTGGCCCGGGTCAGCTTGGTGACGCCCTCCACCAGCTCCGCCACGGTGCGCCCGAAGAGCTTTTCGATCTCCTCGTGGGAGGCGTCGGTGTCCTCAATGCAGTCGTGGAGCAGGGCGCCCAGAATGGCGTCCATATCCAGACCCATCTCCGTAACGATCTCGGCCACGGCCAAAGGGTGGATGATATAGGGGGAGCCGTCCTTGCGCTTCTGCCGGCTGTGCTTGTCGTTGGCGTATTCCACCGCCCGGTCCACCAGGGCCATATCCGCCCCGGGCATCCGGTTTTCGATGGCAGCGCGCATGGAGGCGTAATGCTGTTCAAAGGTTTCCATTTCTTGTCAGCTCTCTTTCGCTTGCAGCAGCCGCTGCAGGGTCTGGCTCCCGTTCAGGTCGGCCTTGCTTTTTCCGGGGGTCAGGGTAATGGATATGTATTTGTGCATCCGGCATACCGACAGCAGTCCCACGTCCCGGAAGATATCCAGACAGGTCATCAGCTGCCCCAGGGTCATGGGATTCCCGGTTGCCCGGACGATTTTGCGGCACAGGCAGATGGGGGACTCTTGGATGACGCCGCCGTAACCCGCCAGGAACCGCCACACGATGGCAAGCTCCGCCCGGTCGGGGGTCAGGAGCGCCGCTTCTTTGGGTGTGAGCCGGTTCTCCCGCAGGGCCAGGTAGGCCGAAACCTCCGGAAGGCACTCCGCCGCGCAGCTGGGGCGGATGTCCACCACGTTCATCTGGACGGTCTTTTCCCCCCGGAAATCGTTGACCTGGGGGACAAAGGCCACGTCCACCAGATCCCCCGGGGCGATGGAGGCGGTTTCCGCGTTGGCGGAAAAGTAGATGGCGCCCAGCGTCATATGGCCCTGCCGCAGACGCAGCCGCATATGCCGCCCGGAGCCCACCTGGGAAATACGCTCGATGATCAGATTTTTCACCATGAGCACGGGCTTGGGACAGCCGTTGCCGCAGGGCTCCAGAATGCTGAGGGATTCAATGCCCCGGATGGTCAGAAGCTCCGGAGGAACGGCGCAGTCCACGTCCAGACTGGTGCGGGGGATGTCGTCCCTGTAAAAGCCCGCGGCCAGGGCGCTGATCTGTTTGCGGAATTCCGGGATGTTCTTGCGGGAGATGGTAAAGCCCGCCGCCAGCTCGTGCCCGCCGTAACTCTCCAGCAGGGGGGAAAGGGCGCTTAAGGAGGCGAACAGGTTGAAGCCTCCGTGACTGCGGGAGCTGGCCTTGCCGTGATCCCCGTCCAGACAGATGAGGAAGGCGGGACAGGCGTACTCCTCCGCGATGCGGCTGGCCACAATGCCCACCACACCCTGGTGCCACCCTTCGTCCGCCAGCACAATGGCGTCGCAGTTCTGCCCGGGAGGGAGCATGGCTACGGCCTGACGGTAGATTTCGGATTCCACATTCTGACGCTGACGGTTCAGGTCGCACAGCCCCTTTGCCAGCTCCTGGGCCCGGATGGGATCATCCGTGAGAAACAGCTCCACGGCCAACTCGATCTTGCCCATGCGCCCCGCCGCGTTGATCCGGGGGGCCAGGGTAAAGCCGATGGAGGAGGCATTGACGCTCCGGGGATCGCAGCCGCTTTCCGCCATCAGGGCGGCGATGCCGGGCCGATGGGTGTGGGCCAGGGACTGGAGGCCCCGGGAAACGAACACCCGGTTCTCCCCCAGAAGGGGCATCACGTCCGCCACGGTGCCCAGGCACACCATATCGGCGTATTCCTCCAGCACCTCCTCCTGACTGCCGCACAGAGCGGCTGCCAGCTTGAAGGCTACGCCAACGCCGGAAAGATTCTTGTGGGGGTACCCCCCGTCGGGACGGTGGGGGTCCACCACGGCCACAGCCCGGGGCAAAGTGTCCTTGCACTCGTGGTGGTCGGTGATGACCAGGTCAATGCCCAGCTCCCGGCAAAGCTCCGCCTCCTGCAGGGCGGTGATGCCGCAGTCCACGGTGATGATGAGCCTGACCCCCTGGCTGCCCAGCTGCCGGATGGCGATGGGATTCAGGCCGTAGCCCTCCTCCAGCCGTCCGGGGATGTAGGGGACGCAGTCCGCCCCACGGCGGCGGAGAAAGTCCGTCAGCAGGCAGGTGGCGGTGATGCCGTCCACGTCATAATCCCCAAAAACAGCGATTTTCTCCCCGCGGCCAAGGGCGAGCCTCACCCGCTCCGCAGCGGGGGCCATGTCCGTCATGGCAAGGGGCTCCGGCAGCGGGCCGCTGCAGCTGAGCTGAACCGCTGCCTGCTGGGGGGTGTTCATTCCCCGGGAGGCAAGGATCATAGCGGCCAGGGGCGTATAGCCCCCTTCAACCAATGCGTTTACCGCAGCTCCGTCCGGCTGCGATACATTCCAAATACCATACTTCACGCGCACACACATCCAATTATTTCTTTTCCCTGTAGTATACCAAAAACCCGCCGAATGCACAATAGGCAGTTGGGATTTTTATTGGATTTGACGGAAAAAAAGAGGGGAATTCCAGAAGGGCGGGAGTCAGGGCCGGAGGGGTAAATTGTTGTTTACAGCACTATCACCGTAGGGGCGGATAATATCCGCCCGCAACCTTACCGCATGGATAGCACGCACATTCACCGGAAATGCTCAAAAACCGGAACGTTTCGGGCGGATAATATCCGCCCCTACGGTGGCAACGTAAGGTGCTTGGAAACTGTAAACAACAATTTATCTGCCCACTGGGTGCGAAATCTGGATGATGCTTTTTTGATGCAGGTATGTTATAGTGTAGAAAAAGAAAGAAGGGGATCGAATCATGGTTAGAATTCTGGCAGTGGACGATGAACGGCCCATCGCGGAGCTGCTGCGGCTCAGCCTCACCCGGGCAGGGTATGAATGCGTCTGCGCCTATGACGGGCTGGAGGCTGCCAACCGAATTGAGAAGGAGAGCTTCGACCTGATCCTGCTGGACATCATGCTGCCCGGCATTGACGGGTTTGAGCTGATGGACTACATCCGTTCCACCGGGGTCCCGGTGATCTTCCTGACGGCGAAAAACGCGGTTTCCGACCGGGTGAAGGGGCTTCGCATGGGGGCGGAGGACTACATGGTAAAGCCCTTCGATATCCAGGAGCTGCTGGCCCGGGTGGAGGGCGTCCTGCGCCGCCATGGAAAGCTGCAGACCGTGCTCACCGTGGGGGATCTGACCATCAACACGCTCTCCATGCAGGTGATCCGGGGAGGCGAGGAGATCAGTCTGACCCGGAAGGAATATGAGCTGCTGCTCCTGTTTGCCCGGAATGTGGGGGTGGTGCTGTCGAAAACCACCATCTATGAGCGGGTGTGGGGCGGAGAATACCCGGACAATACCCGCACGGTGGAGCTGCACGTCCAGCGGATGAAGAAAAAGCTGGGGTGGGACGACCGGCTGAAGCCGGTTTACGGCATGGGTTACCGGCTGGAGGGCTAGATCATGAGCTACCGGCTGAAGCTCATTCTGACGATCTCGGTGCTCATCGCCCTGACCTTCAGCGCGGGAGGCACCATATTGATTTCCGTATCCTTTCAGAATTCCCTGGAGACGGAAACCCAGGCGGCGCTCAATGACTTCCAGGGAATTCAGAACACCCTCTTCCTTCTCAACTCCATGGGCTCCCAGACCGGCTTTGACAATCTGCGGGAGGCACTGGACGGTATGGCTGAGCAAAAGGTGGGCCGCTGGCAGGCCCTGTGCCTCAAGGCCGGGGATCACACCATTTACCAGAGCCGGGGGGAGCTGCTGATGGGCTACGCCCTGCCCGCGCTCTCCACCAGCCAATGCAGCTTCATCCGCCTGGACGACAGTTACGGTCAGGGGCTTCTGGCCCAGAGTACCATCGCGGCGGGAAGCGAAAAGCTGGTATTAACTGCCAGGTTCGATTTTTCCTCCCTGTACCGCACCCGGGAGAGCCAGAACAGGATTTACCTTGCCGCCTACGCGGCGGTGGTGACCCTGGGAATTCTGGCGGCTGTGGTGCTCTCCTTCACCATGACCCGCCGGCTGCGGCGGCTGACCACGGCGGTTCGGAAAATCGCGGGGGGAGATCTCACCACCCGCTCCAAGATCGCCTCGTCGGACGAATTCGGGCAGCTGTCCCGGGACTTTGACGCCATGGCGGATAAGCTCCAGGAAACCCTGAGCCGGATGGAAGCGGATATGCAGCAGCAGGAGAGCTTTATGGGCGCCTTTGCCCATGAGCTGAAAACCCCCATGACCGCCATCATCGGCTTCGCGGATCTGCTGCGGCAGGGCAATCTGGACGAGAGCACCCGGATGACGGCGGCGAACTACATCTTCACCGAGGGAAGGCGGCTGGAAAAGCTGTCCTTCAAGCTGCTGGAGCTGATCGTTCTGAGAAAGGACGCCATCGCCATGAAGCGGGTGTGGCTGAACCGGTATCTGGAGGAAATCGAACGTGCCCTTGCTCCTTCTCTGCGGGAGAAGGGAATCCGGCTGGTGTGCAGGGCGGAGCAGGCAAGAGCCGTGCTGGAGCCGGATCTGGTAAAGTCGCTGCTTTACAACCTGATCGACAACGCCTCCAAGGCCATGGATCAGGGGGGAATCATCGGCGTAAAGGCCACGGCCATCCCCGGGGGCTGCCAGTTCTATGTGGCGGACAACGGCCGGGGTATGGAGGAAAAGGAGCTGGCCCGGATCACCGAGGCGTTCTACCGGGTGGACAAGTCCCGCTCCCGGGCCCAGGGCGGCGCGGGGCTGGGGTTGGCGCTGTGCAAGCAGATCGTGGAACTTCACAACGGCTCCATTCACTTTGACAGCAAGCCCGGCGCGGGCACCCAGGTGACCGTAACCCTCTACGGAAAGGGGGAGAAAAGAAAGTGAAGCTCCGATCCATTTTTATGATTCTCTGCGCCGGAGCGGTGATAGCTCTGGGGGCAATGCTTCCCGGGATCGTTGGCCAACGCCGGGATGCCGCGGAGCAGGGCAGAATTCAGTTCGCCCCGGTTCAGGAGGTGCGGCTGGAGTTTGCGGACAGCGGCATCACCATGAAGCAGACCCTGGCGATTATGGGCCCGATGCGGGATGTGGTGAATATCCCGGAGGAGCTGGCCACCCTCAAACGATCCAAGGTGGAGCGCATCGCCGCCGACACTGCCCAGCGGTATGACCAGGCAGGCGTGCTGCTGGGGGCCCCCGGGGACTATTCCGGCTATTCCATGGCAGGCGACTATACGGTGCTGGTCTATGGGCCGGAAACCTCCAGCAATGTGTTCTGGATCGTGGACTACGGAGACCAGGAGTGGAATTCCTGGTTCCATATGGTCATCGACGACCGGACGGGAACGGTGTGCTCGGTGGAATACCGGGGTTTGGAAGCGGAATACGATTCCTGGGAGATGCAGCAGATTCTGGAGGGTTTCTGCCGGACGTATCTGGAGGGCCTGGGGGAGGAATTTTTCGACTACAGCGCGGAGGATTTGACGGCCAAGCTGGATATGGCTGTGGACCAGTCCTATATGGCCGCCCAGCTCCGGTTTAATGCCTGGGACGATCCCCTTTACG
>CAMFFO010000090.1 GCA_945949735.1 uncultured Clostridia bacterium
CCGGGGGATTGCCACACCAGTCTGCGGACTGGTTCGCAATGACAGATAATTTTGGGCGCGAAGCGCTAAACACCAATTTGCCATTTTGCCATAGGATGTTGTCCAACGGCAGCCGAAAACCCCCTCAGCTCACTGCTGAGGGGGTTTCTTGCCGATGGGCTGGCCGTAGCGGACACGGGTTTCGATGCCTTGTTCGGAATTTTCCGGGTATGGGGCATCCAAATTCAGGCGGTTCTTCTGGGTCAGCAGCACTACGGTGGAGCCGCCGAACTGGAAGAAGCCCTTCTCCTGGCCCCGAGCGACGCGGGCTGCGCCGTGATGGTTCACAATTTTTCCCACCATCAGGGCACCGACCTCCATCATCAGAATGTCGCCCCAGTATTCGGTATGGAGCACCGCGTATTCCCGGGCGTTCTCCTTATAGATCGGGTAGTGGCCGCAGGCGATGGGGTTGACGGTGTGCAGCACGCCGGGAAGGAACGTGTTATCTTCCTTTTCCCCGTCGGCCACATAGCAGTAGCGGTGGTAATCGTCCACGCACAGCCGGAAGATCAGGCACCAGCCGCCGGAGAACCGCTCCGCCAGCTCCTCATTTCGCAGCAGGGAGGCCAGGGTGTACTCCGTCCCCTTCAGGGTGAAGCGGGAATCCGGCGTAATGGGCAGGGCGGTCAGGCGGCTGTCGCAGGGGCTGATGAAAAGCTCCGGGTTCTCCGGGATGGGCCGCAGCTCCGGCCGAATCCTCCGGGAGAAGAATTCGTTGAAGCTATGGTAGGGCGCGCCCAGGTACTCCCCCAGGTCGATGCCGCTGCGGCGGGCGAAGGGGCCCACGGCCAGGCGGGAGATCCGGGTGCTGAGGAGCCATCCTCCCGCTTTGGACACCCAGGGGGCGGTGAGGATTTTCAGCAGCAGCCGCCCGGCGGCATGGTCATACAGAGCGGAGAGGATCCGCTCCTGGGCGCCCTCAGGGCGCGTCGGTTTCGCAGATTTCATCAATCAGCTCGTCCACAATCAGGTTGGAACGGTCGGCGGGGCTGGGCAGCCGGAATTTGGTGAAGGCCAGAATGATGCCCACGGTGACGGCCATGACGGCAATCAGCCCCAGGATGTGCTTTAAGCCGGGCTTGGGCATGGGGAAGTCCAGAATGAACAGGAATCCCACCACCAGCAGCAGAAGGTGCAGCAGCACCAGAAAGGCCATATCGGACATAAGGAACTGGAGCATAAAGGCCAGGGGCAGGAAGAAGGAGATGCTGGTTACAGGCAGCCCCCGGTAGGTTTTGTTGCAGCCGCCCTCGGACTGCTGGCGTTTGCCCTCCAGCACATTGAAGAAGGCCAGCCGGATCACGGCGCAGATGCAGTAGAAAAAGGCGATGGCCAGGCCCAGAACGCCCCGCACCCCCAGCAGGTAGCACAGCAGCGCGGGGAACACGCCGAAGCAGATCACATCGCACAGGCTGTCCAGCTGGATGCCGAAGTTCTTCTCGTCCTCGGTGCGGTTTTTCTTGCTCCGGGCCACCCGTCCGTCGAAGGCATCGCAGACGCCGGACAGGGCCAGACAGAAAATAGCGGTCTTGTAGTCGCCGTGGATGGCCTGAGTCATGCCGAACACCGCGGAGATCAGGCTCAGGTGGGTCAGGATCACCGTGTAATCGTAGACGCCGATAAAATGGATCATATCTCTTCTCTGCCTTTCTTTGTATTTCTGTTCCACGAGAGGGTGGCGGCGGCGGTAATGATGGCGCACAGGATCAGCTGGGTATAGTAGCTGATGCCCCGGCTGAGCATCATGCCCGGAAGCACCAGATCCCTTCCGAAAACGTCCCGGAAGATGTCCAGGAACAGCGTCTCACTGACGCCCATGCCCCCGGGGAGGGGAAGCATATCCGCCGCCACGGAGATCATGGCCTGCAGGCTCGCCACCTCCGGCAGGGAGTGACCATGGAGGCCGAAGGAGCGGTAAGTAAACCAGGTCACCAGAAACAGGGAAAACCGCTGGGCCACGGTGATGAAGAATACCCGCAGGATCAGCCCCTTGTGGCTGCGGAAAAAGTCCGCCGTGCCGTGATACTGGCCCAGGATCCGCTCTAAGCGCTGAGCCTGTTTTTCGGGGCTGCGGAAGAGCTTCAGCCGGGTGAGCAGCCCCAGAAGACGCCGGGAAAGCACCCGCACCAGATTGGGGTGGAATACGATCAGCAGCAGCCCCGCCACGCACACCACATTCAGACCCATGCCCAGATACACAATGGGAGCCACGGGATCCAGGTACACCATGAGCCGCGGGGGACGCAGCAGGAATACCAGGGCTCCGGCCAGCACCAGCACCAGCTTATAGGTGATGGTGACGATGGCTAGCACCACGGTGGAAACTGCCACGGGAATGCCGTCCCGGCGCATATACACCACCTGCATGGGCTGCCCTCCCGAGGCGGAGGGGGTAATGGCGCTGTAGAAAAAGCCGATAAAGGAATACAGGCAGCACCTTCCCAGCCGGATGCCCACCCCCAGGGAGCGGGTCAGGTGGTAAATCACCACCGATTCGCCCAGAATAAAGCACAATACGCACACGACGCAGGGCAGCAGCCACATGGGGTCTGCCCGGCCCAGATCCGTCCGGATCTCCCGTGGATTCTCCCCGTGAAACACGGCCCAGAGCGTCAATGCGAACACCAGAACCAGAAACAGGGCGTTGGCGGCTTTTTTCAAATTTCGATTCATGTTTCCTCCAACTGCTCCGTTCCGCGCAGGGGACGATTTGAGATTGAATGCCGCAGGCCGCTGGCCTGCGGAAGGTTCGTAAATTACAGTATACCATCTTCGGGAGGCTCTGTAAAGGAAAAAGTCCGCCGGAAAGTATTAAGAATTTCTTCCAAAGGCACCCAATGGCAGCGCGATCAATTGGTGTTTGGCGAGATTCCACCGTAGGGGCGGCTATTAGCCGCCCGCTTTCGTTTCGTCAACGAGAGTGCTTCCGTTTATCGGAAATGCTCAGAAACCTGAACGCTTTCGGGCGGCTAATAGCCGCCCCTACGGTAGCAATGCAACGTGTTTGGAAATCTGCAAACACCAATTTGTCAGCCTGCTGCGTGAAAACGGGAAGCGGATGGGGGGCAGCGCGGGGGGATACGGCGATTGCCAATTGGGTGCGGCGCCGGGTTGCTTTGCGGCGGGGAATGGGATTTATGTATAAAATAACCGGAACAGAATTGTACAGAGTCACCAAAAAATAGCGCTTTAACGAAAATGTGAAGGAAATGTTAAGCAAATCTATTTACTTTTCACACAATCTGTGCTACAATTGCTTCACTGTTTGAGGAAATTGCTGCGGAAGAACCGCGCCCGTGACGCATTCCGCTCACCCGGCGGACGGTTTTCCGGCGAAAAGGGGCGCCCCTTTTTTCTCATTCCTGAGAGGAATGGGAATGATCCTTTGGCTTTTGCGGCGGGTGCCGTAACTGCATATATTTCATCCAAATAGGAGGAACAACCAATGAAAAAGATCATCGCGCTTGTTCTGGTGCTGGCCTTGGCCCTGACCCTGGCTGCCTGCGGCGGCTCCGGCTCCAAGGAGACGAAGGTCTCCGTGTTCTGGTACGAGGAGAGCGACGTGTATCTCAGCTCCGTCCGTACCGCCCTGAACAAGGAACTGGACGCGCTGGATGTTGCCTACGACAACCAGTATGCCGGCAACGACCAGTCCAAGCAGCTCGACCAGATTAAGACCGCCATCGCCGGCGGCGCCAACCTGCTGGTCGTCAACCAGGTCACCTCCGGCGCTGCCGACACCGCCGAGGACATCCTGGCCGCCGCGGGCGACATCCCCGTCATCTTCTTCAACCGCGCCATCGGCACCGACGGCTCCGACCTGCCCGTGCTGAACGGCCATGCCAACGCCTGCTTCATCGGCACCGACGCCCCTGAGGCCGGCCATATGCAGGGCAAGATGATCGGCGAGCACATCCTGGCAAACTATGACGACATCGACGTCAACGGCGACGGTGTCATCTCCTACGCCATGATGAAGGGCGACGAGGCCAACATCGAGGCCATCTACCGCACCCAGTACGGCGTTGAGGATGCCAACGCTGTCCTGACTGCCGCCGGCAAGCCCGCGCTGCAGTACTTTGACGCGTCCAACTCCGACTGCTACCAGGTTGACCAGGGCGGCGCTTGGTCCGCTGCCGCTGCCAAGGAGTACATGGACACCAACTTCGTTACCTACAACGAGGCCAATGGCAACATGATCGAGCTGGTCATCTGCAATAACGACGGCATGGCTGAAGGCGTGATCGCCTCCCTGCAGGAGAAGGGCTACAACGTACCCGGCGCCCACACCATTCCCGTGTTCGGCGTTGACGCTACCGACAATGCCAAGGCTCTGATCGCCGACGGCGCCATGACCGGCACCGTGAAGCAGGACGCCGAGGGCATGGCGGCCGCCATCGCCCAGACCGTGAAGGCTATTGCCGGCGGTACCGAGCCCGCCAAGGCTCTGGCTGGCCTGACCGACGAGCGCTTCACCGTGGCTTCCGACTGTGGCTCCAAGCTGTTCGTTGCCTACGCCCCCTACACCGGCGCGTAAGCCATTGCAACACACCATCCGGGCAGCTGTCGTTCCGGCGGCAGCTGCCCCTCGTTATTTTGCGGACTTCCGGGGCAACCCGGCAGTCCGGAAAGCAATTGACAATTGACAATTGACAATTAAGGGGCCCTTACGGGAAAAACTGCATGAAGATGTGAATCGCCCGGACGATGCCAAACGATAAATTGGTGTTTACAACACGATCACCGTAGGGGCGGATAGTATCCGCCCGCAGCCCTACCGCATTGATAGCACGCACATTCACCGGAAATGCTCAAAAACCGGAACGTTTCGGGCGGATACTATCCGCCCCTACGGTGGTAACGCAATGTGTTTGAAAACTTCAAACACCAATTTTCCGGACGGATGCGTTAAGACGATCAGCAGCTTTCGGGATCGTCCCGGTTATGATAGGATAGTTGTCAATTGTCAATTGTCAATTCTTTGAACGAAGCCGATCAAAGAGAACTTTCAGCAAAGGAGGAACGCAATATGGGGCAGGATGTTCTGCTGAAAATGGTGGATATCACCAAGACCTTCCCCGGCGTCAGAGCGCTGGACAAGGTGAACCTGGAGGTCCGGGCAGGCACCGTCCACGCTCTGATGGGGGAAAACGGCGCGGGAAAGTCCACGCTGATGAAATGCCTGTTCGGTATCTACAACAAGGATGCCGGCCGCATCTACCTGGAGGGCCGGGAGGTCAATTTCAAAAGCTCCAAGGAGGCCCTGGAAAACGGCGTGGCCATGGTGCACCAGGAGCTGAACCAGGCCCTCAAGCGCAGCGTGATGGACAATATCTGGCTGGGACGCTATCCCACCGTGGCAGGTATCGCCGTCAATGAGCGGAAAATGTATAAGGATACCATGGCGGTATTTCAGGAGCTGGGCATCAGCGTAGATCCTCACCGGATCATGAGCACCATGCCCGTGTCCCAGCGGCAGATGGTGGAAATCGCCAAGGCGGTTTCCTACAATTCCAAGATCATTGTGTTCGACGAGCCCACCTCGTCGCTGACCGAGGAAGAGGTGGAGCATCTGTTCCGGATCATCAATATGCTCCGGGACCGGGGCGTGGGCATCATCTACATCTCCCACAAGATGGCGGAGATCAAGCGGATCTCCGACTACATCACCGTGATGCGGGACGGCCAGTGGGTGGCCACGGAGCCCGCCGATAAACTGGAAATGGCGGACATCATCCGGCTCATGGTGGGCCGGGAGCTGACCAACCAGTTCCCCCCCAAGACCAATACTCCCGGTGAGGTCTACCTGAAGGTGGAGGGCATCACCGGTATGTACAACCAGCTGAGGGACGTGTCCTTCGAGGCCCGGCGGGGAGAAATCGTGGGTCTGGCGGGGCTGGACAGCTCCGGCCGTACCGAGACCCTGGAGAGTATTTTTGGTATCCGCACCCGGAAGGAGGGCACGGTCACCCTGGGGGGCAAGCGGTGCTTAAACCGGAATGCGGGAGAGTCCATCAAAAACGGCTTTGCCCTGCTCACCGAGGAGCGGCGGGCTACGGGCATCTTCGGCGTGCTGAACATCCGGGACAATACGGTGATCTCCAGCCTGAAGCGGCATAAGCGCCTGGGGCTGTACCTCAGCGAGAAATCCCAGCGGGAGGACACCCAGCAATATATCGACGCCCTGCGGACCAAGACCCCTTCCCAGGAGACCAAGATCCGCAGCCTTTCCGGCGGCAACCAGCAGAAGGTCATCATCGGCCGCTGGCTGCTCACCGAGCCCGAGGTGCTGCTGCTGGACGAGCCCACCCGGGGCATCGACGTGGGCGCGAAATATGAGATCTATCAGCTGATTCTGGATCTTGCCAACAAGGGCAAGACCGTTATCATGGTATCCTCGGAGATGCCGGAGCTGCTGGGCGTCTGTGACCGGATCGTGGTCATGTCCGGCGGCCGGGTGGCCGGAGAGGTGGATGCCGCGACCGCGACCCAGGAGCAGATCATGACCCTGGCTGCCAAGTACGCTTAAGGAGGTAACTGAACATGGCAAATCCCGTAACCAACCTTCGCAAAACCGCGGAGGAATTTCAGCGCATGGACGCGAAGGACAAAAGACGCAGCGTCGTCGACGCCATTCTCAATAACGCGCTGTACATCCTGATGCTGATCTTCGTGATCTACACCGCCATCAAGCGGCCTAACTTCCTGACATTGGGGTCCCTCGCCAACCTGATTACCCAGGTGGCGGCGTATCTGCCCCTGGCCCTGGGCATCGGCGGCTGTATCGTGCTGACCGGTACCGACCTGTCCGCCGGGCGGGTGGTGGGCCTGACCGCCGCCGTGGCCGGTGTGCTGCTGCAGAAGGTCGGCTTCGCCAACAAGATGTTCCAGAACCTTCCCACCGTGAACATCTGGTGGATCCTGGCCACCATGCTCATCGTCGTTGCCATCGGCGCGGTGATCGGCCTGGTCAACGGCTTCTTCGTGGCCAAGTTCAGCCTGCACCCCTTCATCGTCACCCTTTCCACCCAGCTGATCACCTACGGCATCATCCTGTGGTTCTTCTCCCTCAACGGAAACAACGGCCAGCCCATCTCCGGCCTCAGCGACGAGTATAAGCAGTTTGTGGGCGGCACCATGTTCCGTCTGGGCAACGTGGCGATCCCCTGGTATGTGCTGTATGCCGTGATCCTCACCGCCCTCATGTGGTTCATCTGGAACAAGACCACCTTTGGCAAGAATATGTTCGCCGTGGGCTCCAACGCCGAGGCAGCCCGGGTTTCCGGCGTCAACGTGTTCCTGACCACCATGCTGGTGCACACCCTGGCCGGCGCCATGTACGGCTACGCGGGCTTCATCGAGGGCGTACGCAGCGGCTCCGTGGCGGCCAGCACCGGCCTGAACGCCGAGTGCGACGCCATCGCGGCCTGTGTCATCGGCGGCGTGTCCTTCGTCGGCGGCACCGGTAAGATCAGCGGCATCATCCTGGGCGTGGTGGTTCTGCGTCTGATCTTCGTGGCCCTGACCATGCTGGGCGTGGATTCGTCGAGCCTGTTCATCATCAAGGGCGCCATCATCCTGTGCGCCTGCGCCCTGGATATGCGCAAGTACCTGGTGAAGAAGTAATGGCAGAAGAATCTCCCCGCCAGCTCCGGGGGCTTTACAGGAATGTAAAGATCTCCGTGAAAACCCTGGATACCATTATCCTTGCCTGTATCCTGGTGATTGTGGTGCTGCTGGCCATCGACCTGCAAAACCCCGGCTTTACCATCACCTTCGACAGCAGGGGCGGCACGGATGTGCCCCCCCAGAACCGGATGTACGGGGAGCTGCTTACCGTCCCGGAGCCTCCCACCCGGGAGGGCTACCGCTTCACCGGCTGGTATCGGGACAGCGCCTGTTATGAGGCCTGGATATTGGAATCGGATACCATCCAGCAGGACATGACCCTATACGCAGGGTGGGAAAAAAGCCCCTGAAATGATTGTCCCCGGCACAGCCCCATGGCTGTGCCGGGATTCCATTTTGCCGGGAAGGCGGATAAATTGGTGTTTGAAAATGCGAGCCAAAAAATGCTGTCATTGCGAACCAGTGCGCACACTGGTGTGGCAATCCCCCGGTTAGAGGGGGAATGTACCGATTAGCACCCGAAAATGGGGGATCCTGCGATTTTTGGCGGTAATCGATACCTGGTTCCTCTCAACGGGGGGATTGCCACGACCAGTGTGCGCACTGGTCTCGCAATGACAGCATTATTTTT
>CAMFFO010000091.1 GCA_945949735.1 uncultured Clostridia bacterium
GTTGCGGGCGGATAATATCCGCCCCTACGGTGATAGTGCTGTAAACACCAATTTCCCTCTTCAGTGAAGCGGCGTTTTTCTCCTATTTTATCCCCGGGCGCGTCCTCTGTCAAGGCCGCATATTCGTCCCCGCGCCGGCATAGAGTAACCATACAGACACAGCAACGGAGGGGAAGCCTATGACAGAAACCATCCAGAAGCGGGCCTGCGACCTGGCTGTGTACATAATTGAAAATAGCGCCACCGTCCGGGCCGCCGCCCGGAGGTTTGGCGTTTCCAAATCCACGGTACACAAGGACTGCCAGCGGCTGCGGCAGTGCAATTACACGCTCTACCTCCAGGTGCGGGAAGTTCTGGAGGAAAACAAGCGTCAGCGTCATATCCGCGGCGGCATCGCCACCCGAAGGAAATACAAGGGAGAATAGCGAAAGCCCGCCCGGAACTCCGGGCGGGCCTGAAGCATTTCTACAGGTCATCCGCGTCCTGTACCGGCTTTTCCTCCGGGTTTGTGCCCCGACCGGTGTAGCTGCCATTTGGATCGGTCACAATGCGCTTTCGCTTTTTCTCCTGCCCCATGGTCTCACCTCCGGTATTATCATTCCCGGAGCAGCGCAAACCATGCAGCCCGTCACACGGCAAACAATTTCACGATTGCGATTCCCGCCCACAGTGCGGGGTACGCGGCGTAGAAAATGTACTTGCAGTACCTCCCCCGCTCCCCGCTGTAGAGCGCAACCAGCGGCAGCGCCAGCACCGGCGTCCCTCCGAAGAGCAGCCCAAGGACCCCTGTGGAAGCGTACATCGCCCGGGGATGCTCCTTCAGCAGATAGAACAGCCCCACCATCAGCTGCAGCAGCGCGCCTCCGGGCACATTCAGAACAAAGCACCACAGGGCACTGCAGAGCACCATAAGCCCACTGGCCAGGATTCTTCCGGCACTGCCCGTTCCCATGGCCTTTAGAAAGTAGAGCTGCACCATCCCCAGGGCCAGACCGAACAGGATGTTCTGCCCGTTGACCTCCACCATGTCCAGCCACACCCCGTTACAGGCATAGTCATAGAAAGGCTCCGTCACCACCGCGGTAACGACCATAGTGATCGCATACCGGCGAAAATCCCCCGTATTCCGGAAGCCCTCCACCAGCAGAAAGCCAAAAATTGGAAGAGAAATATATCCCAGATAGGATAAAATAGCTCCCGCAGCGCCCCCGGGAAGCATTATCCCGCCCACGGCGCAGAGGGTGAACACCCATCCCAGACATTTCAGTCCCAGACCGTTCAGAGGATATTTTCGTGTCATGCGATCCGCTCCTTTGATCATTCTTCGCCTATTATCCCCCAGCCGCCCCCAATTGTCAACCCCCACCCGAGGGCGGTATATTGTTGTTAACAGTTTTCAAGCATCTTACGTTGCTACCGTAGGGGCGGATATTATCCGCCAGAAATGTTCCGGTTTCTGAGCATTACCGGTGAATGTGCGTGCTATCCATGCGGTAAGGTTGCGGGCGGATAATATCCGCCCCTACGGTGATAGTGCTGTAAACAACAATTTTCCGTCCCCTGCCTTGCCGCAGCTTTCCCCGTATCTCAGCATTCCTCCGTTTCTCCCAGTTGCTTTTTTTCTTGAGAAATGATAAAATAGAAAGGTTAAGGAGGTGCGCCATGTTTGACATCACCCTTATCGCCATGGGGAAGCTGAAGGAACCCTTCTACCTCAGCGCCGCGGCGGAGTACGCCAAACGGCTGTCGGGGTACTGCCGGTTCACCCTTCTGGAACTGCCGGAAGCCCGGCTTCCCGAAAACCCCTCCCCCGCGGAAATCGCCCAGGGGCTGGAGAAGGAGGCGGACGCCATTCTCGCCCGGATTCCCAAGGGCGCCTGGCTGTGCGTCTTTACCCCGGAGGGAAAGATCCTGTCCAGCGAGGACTTCGCGCAGAAGCTCCGGGAGGTCAAAAATTCCGGCAAGGGCAGCGCCTGTTTTCTCATCGGCTCCTCCTTTGGGATCGCCCCCCGGGTGAAATCCCGGGCGGATTTCCGCCTCAGTATGGGCCCCATGACCTTCCCCCACCACCTGGCCAGGATCATGGTTCTCGAGCAGCTCTACCGGGCGGAAGCCATCCAGGCCGGCAGCAAATACCACAAGTGATCCTGCTTCCTTCCAAGCACCGGCCTTTCTGAACAGACAGACAAATTGGTGTTTAGCGCACTGACTCCAAATTTCCTGTCATTGCGAACCAGTCCGCAGACTGGTGTGGCAATCCCCCGGTTAGAGGAGAAATGTATCGACAATTGCCCTACGGAGCGGGAAACCTTGCGATTTTTGGTGATAATCGTAACCTGGTTCCTCTCAACAGGGGGATTGCCACGCCAGTGTGAGCACTGGCTCGCAATGACAGTGTATACTCAACAAACACCAATTTGCCGCTCTGGCGAGCCATATCGATATCATACACCCTTTCTGAGGTAGCTTCATGGAACTATTACTCACCCAGCTTCGCTCCATACCGGAGTACAGCGCCCTGCTGGACGCCCTGTCCCAGGGGCATACCGCCGCCGTCACCGGCGTGGGGCAGATCAACCGCAGCCATCTCATTGCGGGGCTGACCCGGGACTGCGGCCATCCCCTTGTGATCCTGTGCCAGGATGACATGGCTGCCCGGCGGCTCCAGGAGGAGCTGCGCTGCTTTCTCGGGGACACAGTCCCCATTCTCCCCGGCCGGGAGCTGACCCTCTACGACGCCGCCGTGGTGTCGAGGGCCTGGGAGCAGAAGCGGCTGCGTCAGCTATATGATCTTGCCTCCGGGAAAACCCGGGTGCAGATCCTCACCTGGGAATCCCTGAGTCTGCGAACCATGCCCAAAGCATCCCTGATGCGCGCCGCGTTCACCCTGGAGGTGGGCCGGGAGTATCCATCGGAAGCCCTTGTACGCAGTCTCACCGATGCCGGCTACAGCCGCTGCGCACTGGTGGAGGGCCCGGGACAGTTTGCCCTTCGGGGCGGCATTGTGGATATCTATTCCCCCGCCCAGGAGCAGCCCATCCGGGCGGAATTCTTTGGGGACGAGCTGGACACCATGGGCTTTTTTGACCCGGATACCCAGCGCCGCAGCGAGAACATCGACTCTGTCACCATTCTCCCCGTGGCGGAAACCCTGCCCCATCTTCATTCCGGCGGTCTGGAGGGCCTGTGCCGGGACCTTCGGAATCTGATCACCCGGCAGCGCAGGCGCAAGAATCTCAACGAACCTCTTATCGCCACTCTGACCCGGGATCTGGAAAAATACGAAAACGGCCTTTCGAACCCCGCCTCCGACCGTTATCTTTCACTGATCTATCCGGAGTACGCCAACGCGGCGGATTACGCTCCGGAGGGAGCCGTATGGGTGCTCTGCGACCACGCCTCCCTTCGCCGCGCCGCCCGAACCCGTACCGAGGAAATGGGAATGCAGCTGGACGGAATGCTCCAGGGCGGGCTGGTGGCCGGGGAACTGTGCGACTTCGTCTGCCAGTGGGAAAACTTCTGCGACCAGCTTCGGAACAAGGTCGCCGTGTATTTTGACGCCTTCGGCGGCGCCGCCTATCCCGAGGAGAATCCCCCCAAGGTTCTGCTTCCCATTGCCGCCAAGCAGCTTCCCAGCTACGGCGGCAACCTGGACACCGCCGTTTCCGACCTGACCCATTACCAAAAGATGGAGTTCGGTTCCCTGGTGCTCTGCGGCTCCCGCCACCGGGCGGAGCTGCTGCAGGGGATGCTGCGGGATCGGGGACTCTCCGCCTTTCTCTGCATCCCCCTGACCAGCCTCCCCAAGCCCGGCCAGATTCTTCTGGCAGAGGGCTCCCTGCCCTTCGGCATGGAGTATCCCATGAGCGGTCTGGCCGTCCTCACGGAAGGCCAACTCATTGCCCACCGGGAGGCTCCCAGAAAAGCGGCGAAAAAGACCGCCACCAACCGCCAGAAGCTGAACTCCTTCACGGACTTAACCCCCGGGGACCTGGTGGTTCACGAGAACTACGGCATCGGCCGCTTCGTGGCTATGGAACAGATCAAGGTGGAGGGTGCCGTCAAGGACTATATCAAAATCGCCTACCAGGGCTCCGACACCCTCTTCGTCCCCGCCACCCAGCTGGATCTGGTCAGCAAGTATATCGGGGGCGGCGGCGAGGACGCCAATGTCCGCCTGAACAAGATCGGCTCCGACGCCTGGCAGAAAACCAAAGCCAAGGCCCGCAAGGCTGCCAAGGACATGGCCGGGGAGCTGATTCAGCTCTACGCCGCCCGGAAGCGGCAGCCCGGCTACGCCTTCTCCGCGGACGCCCCCTGGCAGAAGGAGTTTGAGGACAATTTCCCCTATCCCGAAACGGACGACCAGCTGCGCTGCATCGGGGAGATCAAGCGGGATATGGAGTCCCCCACCCCCATGGATCGCCTGCTCTGCGGCGACGTGGGCTTCGGCAAAACCGAGGTGGCTCTCCGGGCGGTGATGAAGGCCGTCATGGACGGCAAGCAGGCCGCTATCTTAGTGCCCACCACGGTGCTGGCCCAACAGCATTACCAGACCGCCGTCAGTCGGTTCCGGGGCTTCCCGGTGAACATCGACGTGCTCAGCCGGTTCCGCACCCCCAAGCAGCAGCAGCGGACATTGCAGAATCTCCGCTCCGGAGCCGTGGATCTCATCATCGGCACCCACAAGCTGCTGCAAAAGAGCATCCAGTTCAAAGACCTGGGTCTGCTCATCGTGGACGAGGAGCAGCGCTTCGGCGTCAGCCATAAGGAGCGCTTAAAGGAGCTTTCCAAGGGCGTGGACGTGCTGACCCTCTCCGCAACTCCCATCCCCCGGACGCTGAACATGGCGCTTTCCGGCATCCGGGATATGTCCACCCTGGAGGAGCCTCCTGCCGACCGCTATCCGGTGCAGACCTTCGTCATGGAGCATAACAACGCCATCATCGACGATGCCATCCGCCGGGAGGTGGAACGGGGCGGCCAGGTGTATTACCTGCACAACCGGACGGAAACCATCGACCAGTGCGCCGGGGCCCTCCGCCGCCGGATTCCCGGCATCACCGTTGCCGTGGCCCACGGCCAGATGGGTGAGGACGCCCTGGGGGACGTGATGCAATCCATGGCCGAAGGAGAAATCCAGGTGCTGGTGTGCACCACCATCATCGAAACCGGGCTGGACATCCCCAACGCCAACACCCTGATCATCGAAAACGCCGACCGGTTCGGCCTGAGCCAGCTCCACCAGCTCCGGGGCCGGGTGGGCCGCTCCACCCGGCACGCCTACGCCTACTTCACCTATAAGCCGGACAAAAACCTGACGGAAATCGCCGAGAAGCGGCTTAGCGCCATCCGGGATTTCGCCGAATTTGGTTCCGGCTTCAAGATTGCCATGCGGGATCTGGAGATCCGGGGCGCAGGAAATCTTCTGGGCTCCGAGCAGTCCGGTCACATGATGAGCGTGGGCTATGATATGTACCTGAAGCTGCTGGACGAGGCGGTGCTGGAGGAGCGGGGCGAGGCGCCTCAGGCCCCCGACTGCACCGCGGATCTCAACGTCACCGCCAACGTGGACAAGGACTTTGTATCCCGGGGCGAGGAACGGATGGATCTGTACCGCCGGATGGCGGCCATCCGCAGCCAGGAGGACGCGGACGATCTGCTGGACGAGATCGTGGACCGCTACGGTGAGCCGCCCAAGGGCGTGCTGAACCTTATCGACATTGCCCTGCTCCGGGCCAAGGCAAAGGACGCGGGCATCAAGGACATCCGCCAGAAGGCCGGGGACGTGCTCTTCACCCTGCACAATCTGAATTTCGAGGCAGTGAGCAGCCTGTGCGCGGACCCGGACTACAAGACCCGGGTCACCTTCCTGGCCAATACCAAGGAACCCACCCTTCGCCTGAAGCTTGCCTCCGGCGTGGATAGTCTGCGCCAGAGCAAGATCTTTATCGACCGTTACCGGGCCTGCATTTCCCATTGACCCTGAGGAGGTATTATCATGGCACAAGGCAAGTTTTCCAAGCCCCGGGGCCGATTTGAGACGCCCCGCACCCCGGCGGAGCCGGAGCGCGTTCCCGACTCCTTCGCCCCCTGGGAGTCGCTGCTTGAGGAGGATCCCCTCCCCGGCGATTTCCCCGAAGAATCCCCCACACCCGAAGCACGGCCCCATGACCCCGCCGTTCCGCCCCAGGAGGAACCCCGGCTGCTGCCCGAGGAGGAGGCAATGGATCATGCTTTCGCGGAGGTCACGGGTGTCAACCGGAGGCAGTCCGGGGATTCCGGCAGCTTTTTCCTGCGCAACAAGAAAATTCTGCTGGTGGGCGTGTGCGCTTTCGCCCTGATCCTGATTCTGGGAATCATCGGCTTCGTTGCCATCAGCAGCGCCGTCGATCCCTACAATGGGAAAATTCTGAACAATGTACTCATCGGGGACATTCCCGTGGGCGGCATGACCCGTTCCCAGGCAGAAGCCGCCGTCCGCAGCGCCACGCAGAACACCTTTACAGAACAGGACATGGTGGTGCAGCTTTCGGGTACGGCCCTACGCTTCTCTCCCGCTGATACCAAAGCCAAACTGGACGTGTCCGCCGTGGTGAAGGCCGCGTACCAGTATGGCCGCACCGGTACCCAGACGGAGCGTCAGGCGGCCTACCAGGCCTCCCTCACCGGAAACCACACCATCGCCCTGCTCCCCTATCTCCGGCTGGATCAGGAGTACATCCAGCGGACGCTCCGGGAGTATGCCGCGGGCATCGGCGGCGCCTATACCCCTGCCAGCTTCCGGCTGGAGGGGGAACGTCCCGACCTTCAGGACATTGACCCCGACGCCCCCGGCCAGACGCTGTACATCACCCTGGGTACCCCGGGGCTGGGCCTGGATGTGGACAAGCTGTACCAGGACATTCTGGACGCCTACAGTTTTAACCGTTTCCTGGTGGAGCGCAAAACCATGGCCCCCAGCATGACCCCCGATCCGCCGGACCTCCAGGCAATCTTTGAGGAATGCTGCGTGGAGCCCGTGAATGCCTCCATGAATTTCCAGACCTATGAGCCCATCCCCGGCTCCTATGGCTATGGGTTTGATCTGGAGGAGGCCCGGAAGCTTGTGGATCAGGCGGCCTACGGAGAGACCGTCTCCGTGAAGCTATCCTATATTGAGCCGGAAACCCAGGCGGATGAGCTTCTGTTCCAGGACGTCCTTGGTTCCTGTGATACCCCCTACGGCTCCAATGAGAAGCGCACCACCAATCTGCGCCTGGTTTGCGAGATCCTCAACGGCTATGTTCTGAACCCCGGGGAGGAGTTCTCCTACAATGACGCCGTGGGAGAGCGAACCACGGCACGGGGCTTCCAGGCGGCCCCCGCCTATTCCGGCACGGAGCTGGTCAATTCCGTGGGCGGCGGCGTCTGCCAGGGCTCCTCCACCCTGTACTACTGCGCCCTGCTGGCGGATATGGAGATCACCGAACGGATCAACCACGGCTTCCCCTCCAGCTATATCGACATGGGTATGGACGCCACTGTCAACTGGGGCGGCCCGGATCTGAAATTCCGCAACAACTGGAATTACCCGATCAAAATCCAGGCGGAGGTTTCCGACGGCTTCATGCGAATGAAGATTCTGGGCACGGAGGAACGGGATTACTACATCAAAATGGAGTATGAGATCACCCGCATCATCACTCCGGAGGTGGAATATGTGGAATACGGGCCGGGAAGCGGCTATCAGGACGGTCAGGTTCTGGAGGGCGGCAGCACCGGCTACCATGTGCGCACCTACAAGTGCAAGTACAGCCTTGATACCGGAGAGCTGATTTCCCGGGATTTTGAGACGCTCTCCGCTTACATGAGCACAAAACGGGTGCTTGTGAGGATCGTAGGTGAGGAACCTGAGCCCCCCGCGGAACCCGGCGGTTCCGAAGGAGAAGGTTCCGGCAGCGGCTCCGGAGAAGGCAGCGGAGGCAGTCCCGGCGAAGGCACCGGAGGCGGCTCCGGTGATGGCTCCGGAGGCGGCTCCGGCGGTGGTTCCGGAGAAGGCTCCGGCAGCGGCTCCGGCAGCGGCTCCGGCGACGGCTCCGGCAGCGGCTCCGGCGGTGGTTCCGGCGACGGCTCCGGCAGCGGCTCCGGCGGTGGTTCCGGCGACGGCTCCGGCGGCGGCTCCGGCGGTGGTTCCGGCGACGGCTCCGGCGGCGGCTCCGGCGGTGGTTC
>CAMFFO010000092.1 GCA_945949735.1 uncultured Clostridia bacterium
GACTGGTTCGCAATGACAGATAGTTTTGGACGCAAAGCGACAAACACCAATTTGTAACGGCGTCGAGGGCTTGGGTTGGGGGTCAGGTTCTCTTAAACTGCTTTTCCAGCTGCTTTTTGCTCAGGGAAATGCAGATGGGGCGGCCGTGGGGGCAGTATTTCAGATCCTGGCGGCCCATGACAGCCTCCGCAATGGCAAGAAGCTCCTTTTCGTCGCTGTGCCAGCCGGCCTTGATGGCGGCCTTGCAGGCAACGGTGTGCAGCAGCTCGTCCCGGACGGTATCGGAGCTTCCCCGGCGGCCGTTCAGAAGGTCGCTTGCCAGGCTCTCCAGGGCGTCGGCGGCGTCCTCGGGGCTCAAATCCATGGGAATCTGCCGCAGCAGCAGGGTGTTTTCTCCGAATTCCTCGACCTCAAAGCCCAGCTCGTCCAGCATATCGAAGCTCGACAGCAGTTCCCCGGCGGCGGTGGGACTCAGGCGGACGGGGAGGGGCTGGAGTAAGGCCTGGGAGGAGATCCTCTCCTGGGTGGCTTTCAGTTTTTCGAAGAGAATCCGCTCGTGGGCGGCGTGCTTGTCGATCAGGAAAGCGTCCTCTCCCTCTTCCACCAGAATATAGGTGTTGTACAGCTCGCCCACCATGCGCCAAGAGGGGACGCTGGGCAGCTCCAGAGCAGTCTGCTCCGTTTCCTCCGGGTCAGGCGTTTGCGCAGGGACGATGGGCACGCCGCTATTAATGGGCGGGTGGGCCGCCGGGACAATGGGGGCGATGGGAATGGGAGCGGAAGAAGTGTGGGGTTCGTCCTCAACAGCAGGAGCCGGGGCGGGAATGGTCGCCTGTGACCGCGGCATCATGACGGACTCTCGCAGAGGGGCAGGCGCGGGCACCTCTACCTTGCTGAGGAACGCGGCGGCGGCCTCCTTCTTGGGCTGGGGGGCGTCCTTCAGGGCGGAGGAAAAGGTCTTAAACTCCTCCGGGGTCATGGTGCGGAAGAAGGGCTCCTTCCTGGGGGCCGGAGCGGCGTGGGTCTCGGCAGCAGGGGCTTTCTGCTCCGGGACACTCTGGGGAGCCGGAGCGGGGCGGAACTTCATTTCCGGCCGGTCGGTCTGCTTATTGAGGGCGGCCAGCACCCCGTAGTGGACACAGTCAAAGACGGCCTTCTCGGAGAGGAATTTCACCTCGGTTTTGGCAGGGTGGACGTTTACATCCACGGCCCCGGCGGGGAGGTTCAGGTGGAGAACACAGGCGGGGAATTTGCCAACCATGATCTGATTCCGGTAGGCTTCCTCCAGGGCGGTCATCAGCAGCCTGGATTTTACCGGCCGGTTGTTGACGAAGAAGGTCTGCATTCCCCGGGTGGCCCGGGCGTCGGTGGGCAGGCTCACATACCCGGACAGGGAATACCCCTCCCAGCGGCTGGCAACCTCCGCCATCCGGGCGCAGTCCCGGCCGTAGACGCAGTACAGTGCGTCCTTCAGCTCTCCGGTGCCGGGGGTGGAGAGAAGCTGCTTGCCGTCCCGGAGGAACCGGAAGGCCACCTCCGGATGGGCCAGAGCCTGCTGCTGCACGGCGGCGGCCACCCGGCTTCCTTCCACGGTGTCGGATTTCATGAACTTCATCCGGGCGGGGGTATTGTAGAACAGGTCCCGGACGATGATGGTGGTGCCGTCGGGGCAGCCGGCTTCTTCCTCCTCCTGAATGACCCCGGCCTCCAGGTGCAGACTTGTGCCCGTAAGGCTGCCGGGGGTCTTGGTCAGCAGGTCAATACGGCTGACCGAAGCGATGGCGGCCAGGGCCTCCCCACGGAAGCCCATGGTGGCGATGGCGGTTAAGTCCTCCTCAGAGCGGAGCTTGGAGGTGGCGTGGCGCAGAAACGCGGTGCGGGCATCCTCGGCGGTCATACCGCAGCCGTTGTCCGTGACCCGCAGGAAGGTCATGCCGCCGTCCCGGATCTCCAGGGTGACCTGGGAGGCGCCGGCGTCCACGGCGTTTTCCAGCAGCTCCTTGACCACGGAGGCGGGGCGCTCCACCACCTCGCCGGCGGCGATCAGATTGGCCACATGGGGGGAAAGCTGAATGATTTTCGGCATAGCGTCACCTCATTTGCCAGATCCCCCAGGCGTTCACCAGGGCGTGAACCACAATGGGGGCGAAAATGGTATCGGATTTGGTATAGCTCCAGGCAAGGCAGAGTCCCGCTGGGAGGTATTGCAGGAAGGCAATTACCATTTCCTGCAGGGAGTAGGTTCCCAGATAGTCCAGGATATGAACCAGGGAGAAAGCAGCGATGGAAACCAGGTAGGCAGCCAGTGCAGAGCGTCCGTAGAGCGGACGGAAGATCAGCCCCCGGAAGAAGCATTCCTCCACCGGGGGAACCAGCAGAACGGTTCCGATGGCCATCAGGGGAAAGCTCCCACGGCTTAAGGCGGCGATGGAGGCATCGTTGGCGTTGGAATACCCCGGGGCAAACCGGGCAAAGAGCCAGTTCATGCCCTTGGAGCAGGCAAGATAGGCGACCAATCCCAGAACTACGGCCTGACAGAAGTAGGCGGGGTGGAGGCGAACCTGCCGGAAGGAGCCGCCCAGAAAACGGTGGAAAATCCATACGACCGCGGCGAAATTCACGGCGAAGAAAATAAAGTGCAGCTCTGCTTCTTTCATATGGTATCCCGTCCGGGCGTTGAGCCAGGTCAGACAGGAGGGCAAAACCAAGAGCTGTAAAATAAAATAGACCCAGCCGCAGATGATCTCCTGTTCACTTTGGCGGGTGCTGAGGGAACGGTATTTTTTCATAACAAATTCCTAATGGTTTGGAAGGTTGGTTTGCAGAAGGGGAGGGATAAATTGGTGTTTAGACTATCGGGTTTAGTAAGCTGGTCGTCAAATTGATGTTTGCTGCACACGCTCTGTAGGGCGCGGGCATGACCGCGCCGCCCACCTGACGCGATTGAGCTCGTAAAATATACCGTAAAACGGTAGTTCTCAGTCATCCAACCGGAGCGGTGCGGTCATGCCCGCACCCTACAATAGTGTGCTTACTAAACCCGATAACCTAAATTGGTGTTTGAAAAATAATGCTGTCATTGCGAGCCAGTGCGCACACTGGCGTGGCAATCCCCTTACTTAGAGGGGAAATGTTCCGAAAATTACCCGCACAAATGGGAACTCCTGCGATTTTTGGTAGGAATCGTTACCTGGTTCCATTCAACGGGGGGATTGCCACGCCACTTAAGCGCACTGGCTCGCAATGACAGAAAACCTTGAGGCAAAGCCGCTAAACAACAATTTCCCGTTCCGGAGTTTATTCGGACAGCATCAGTTTGAGCTTGTACAGCTCATTCATGGCCTCGATGGGGGTGAGGGTTTCCACGCTGAGGCTGCTCAGGGCGGCGCAGACCCGCTGGGAGGCGAGATCCAGCATGCTGACCTGATCCTCCGCATCCGGGGAATGAACCGGGGTGGGGGCAGGGGCACCGGGGTTCTCTTCCAGTTCCCGCAGAATCTCCCGGGCCCGGGTAATCACCGGAGCAGGGATGCCCGCCAGCTTGGCCACCTCGATGCCGTAGCTGTCGTCGGTGGCTCCGGGGACGATTTTCCGAAGGAAGATCATCTGGTCGCCCCGTTTCTTCACGGCGATATTGTAGTTCTTCACATTGGGGAGCCGATCCTCCAGGGCGGACAGCTCGTGATAGTGGGTGGCGAAGAGGGTTTTGGCCCCCAGGCGTTTGGGATTGGCGGCGTATTCCAGCACCGCCCGGGCGATGGCCATACCGTCGTAGGTGGAGGTGCCCCGGCCGATTTCATCCAGAATTAACAGGCTCCTGGAGGTGGCGTATTTCAGAATCGAGGCAACCTCCGCCATCTCCACCATGAAGGTGGACTGTCCCGAGGCCAGATCGTCGCTGGCGCCGATTCGGGTGAATACCCGATCCACCAGGCCGATGCGGGCGCTGCGGGCGGGGACGAAGGAGCCCATCTGGGCCATAAGGACGATGAGAGCCACCTGGCGCATATAGGTGGATTTGCCCGCCATATTGGGGCCGGTGATGATGGACACCTGGTGATCCTCGCTGCCCAGGGAGGTGTCGTTGGGGACGAAGAGGGAATCCTTCAAAGTGGCTTCCACCACCGGATGCCGTCCGTCCACGATGGTGATCTCCCGGCCCAGGGTGATCTCCGGGCGGCAGTAGCCCCGCTGGACGGCCACGGCGGCGAGAGAGCACAAGGTATCTGCTGCGGCAACGGCAGCGGCGGCCTGCTGCACCCGGGACGCCTGCTGGGCAAGGAATTCCCGCAGCTCGGTGAAAAGCTGGTACTCCAAGGCGGTGAGCCGATCCTTGGCGGTGAGCACCTGGTTTTCCAGCTCCTTCAGCTCCTGGGTGATGTAGCGTTCGCAGTTGGCCAGGGTCTGCTTGCGGATGTAGTCCGGGGGGACCTGATCCATGAAGGATTTGGAGACTTCAATATAGTAGCCGAATACCCGGTTGAATCCCACCTTCAGGGTGCGGATGCCGGTTTTCTCCCGCTCAGAGGCCTCGATGGCCGCGATGGTGCCGGAGCCGCCCTCCATGATGTCCCGGAGCCGGTCGGCTTCGGCGCTGGCGCCCCGGCGAATGATGCCGCCCTCCCGGATGGTCAGGGGAGGATCGTCCACCAGGGTATTCTCGATCCGGTCGGCGCAGTCCGTCAGCGGATCCACGGCCTGGGCCAGCTTCGTGAGCATGGGGGACTCCATTTTGGAAAGCTGCGCCTTTACCTCCGGCAGAGCCCGGAGGCCCCGTGCCAGGCCCAGAAGATCCCGGGCGTTGACGGTGCCTGTGACGATTCTTGTCATGACCCGTTCCAGATCCGTCACATCGGACAGAGCCTCCTCCAGCTCTCCCCGGATGATCACGTTGTCCACCAGCTCCCCCACAGCCGCGTGGCGGCGGGTGATTTCGGCGGGATCCAGCAGCGGCTTTTCCAGCCAGGAGCGGAGCAGCCGCCCGCCCATGGCGGTTCTTGTTTTGTCCAGCACCCACAGAAGGGTGCCTTTTTTCTCCTTGGAGCGCATGGTCTCGGTGAGCTCTAAGTTCCGGCGGGCGTCCATATCCAGCTCCATGAACTTTCCGGTGGTGTAATACTGAAGCTCCCGGATATGGGCAAGATCATTACGCTGCAGCGACATAAGGTGCTGCAGCAGCGCACCGGAGGCGATGACCGCGGCAGGGAGGCCGCCAAGCCCTAACTGGGACAGGGTGGAACCAAAATGGGATTGGAGCAGCTCCTCGGACTTCTCCTGGGAGAACAGCTCCGGCTTACCCTCGTTGACGCAGCAGTTCAGGCGGCGGAACAGGGCGTCGGAGATCACCTCGCCCTCGGTTCCGGGGCCGAAACGGATGACCTCGCTGGGAGCGAAGCGGCCCAGCTCCGAGGCCACGGTCTGCTCGTCCGGGCACACCGTGGCGTAAAACGCGCCGGTGGATACGTCGCAGAAGGCCAGACCGAATTTGCCGCCCTCGCCGTAGATGCAGCTGATGTAGTTATTCTTGTTCTCGTCCAGCATACAGCTTTCCGTCACGGTGCCGGGGGTGACGATGCGGGTGATGTCCCGCTCCACCAGCCCCTTGGCGGTGGCGGGATCCTCCATCTGTTCACAGATGGCCACCTTGTAGCCCTTCTGCACCAGACGGGCGATGTAGGAGTCCACGCTGTGGTAGGGCACGCCGCACATGGGGGTCTGCTCCTCCTTGGGTTTCCCTCGGTCCCGGCTTGTGAGGGTTAAGTCCAGTTCCCGGGCCGCCAGTTTCGCGTCCTCGTTGAACATTTCATAAAAGTCGCCCAGCCGGAAAAACAGGATGCAGTCCTTATGCTGCTCCTTGATCTGCTGATACTGCCGCTGCATGGGGGTCAGTTCATTGATTGGCTTGGCCATAATTCAGGTTCCTTTTCTATAAAATATATTACGTTTCCCGATTTGTATCAGCTGCCTGATAAATTGATATTTGTTCGAGAGAGGTTGTCATCCCGAGCGAGCGCAGCGAGTCGAGGGATCTACGCATTTCGTTTCGCTTTCTGGTTAATTTGGTGCGAAGATCCTTCGACTCCGCTTCGCTCCGCTCAGGATGACAAGGTTTTCTGTTGTTTGAGGCTGCCCGAAAAACACCAATTTGTTGGTTTGATGACGTATGCGGATACGCCCATGGTGAATGAACTTATTGTTCGGCCTTCCGGTAGACAACCTCAAAAAATTCGCAGACGCATTCCATATCCTCGGAGAACGTGAGGTTGTGTTCCTCCCGACATTCCCTGGTGAATACCTGGGTGTGGGCATCCTTCCAGTAGGTCAGGGACTTGTCGCCCTCGCCTTCGATCCGGGCGTACTCGGGGGTGATGTCCTTGAATTTCGTGATCTCCACCTTGGTGATCCGGGTGATGCAATGGGGATGTCCCTTGCTGTCGAGAATGACCGAGAACTGTCCGACCCGGGGCAGGGGTTCCCCCTCCAGATCATACAGGGGCTTGAGCCCTGTGGTGGCCCGCTTGTCCCCACGCAGAAGGGCTTCCAGAATTTCGTCGGCCTGCTCGGGGTAGCCATAATAATAGGCATCGTATTCGGGAATGTCCAGCCCGGACTCCCGGACAAACCGGGCGATCTCGTCAGCTGGTTCCAGCCGTCCTGTGAGGCTCCAGGTGGTGGCGCCGGTGATGGTGATATTCTGATAGGTGCCGATGAGAGAATCCGGCCCGGTAAAGCGCACCAGGCGGCCACCCTCCGTTCGGGCGGTGAGCAGATTCTTTTCACGACCATCCACCAGGCAGCGGAGGGTTCTGCCCACATAGCTCCGGTGGATTTCCTCGGAAATGGCGTTTTGAATGGCGCACAGCCGGTCAAAACGGCGGTTTTTCTCTTCTTTCGGGGTGGGATCCTCCATGGAGGCGGCGGGGGTGCCGGGCCGGGGGGAAAAAATGAAGGTGAAGAGGCTGTCATAACGGACGGCCTGAATCAGGGAGATGGTTTCCTCAAATTCTTCCTCTGTCTCCCCGGGGAAGCCCACAATCACATCGCTGGTCAGCACCAGCTCCGGCATGACCTTCTTCGCGTACAGCACCTTCTCCAGGTAGGTTTCCCGGTCGTAATGGCGGTTCATGGCCTTTAAGACCCGGCTGGAGCCGGACTGGAAGGGGAGGTGGAGCTGCTTGGCGATTTTGTCGTACTTTGCCATGGTATCAAATAGCTTGTGGGAGGCGTCCCGGGGGTGGCTGGTCATGAAGCGGATGAGAAAATCCCCGGGAAGCTGGGCAATGGCGGCCAGCAGATCCGCAAAGTCCATCCGGATCCCCAGATCCTTGCCGTAGGAGTTAACATTCTGGCCAAGAAGGGTGATCTCCCTGGCTCCTGCCGCGATCAGCTCCCGGCATTCGGAGAGGATATCCTCCGGCTGGCGGCTGCGCTCCCGGCCCCGGACGTAGGGGACGATGCAGTAGGTGCAGAAATTGTTGCAGCCATACATGATGGACACCCAGGCTTTCAGCCCGGAGTCCCGGATCTGGGGAATGCCCTCGGCAATGGAGCCGGGCTCGTCGGCAATGTAAAACTGGCGTTTCTGCTGAGACAGCACCCGCCAGAGAATTTCCGGAAACTGCCACAGGTGATGGGTGGAAAACACGCCGTCCACGTGGGGAAAGCTCACGCGGATTCGGTCGGATACCTGGGTCTGGCCCGCCATGCAGCCGCACAGGAAGATCTTCTGCTCCGGGTGGCGGCGCTTGGTGTGGGTCAGGGCCCCCAGATTGCCGAACACCCGCTGCTCGGCGTGTTCCCGGATGGCACAGGTATTCAGAACCACCACATCCGCTCCCTCGGCTTCCGAAACAATGGAATAGCCACTCTGGGTGAGGTATCCCCGGATTTTTTCGGAATCGGCCTCATTCTGCTGGCAGCCGTAGGTGTCCACGAAGGCTGTGGGTGTGCGGGATTGCTGCTGCCAAAAGGCCGCGATTTTGTCGCAATAGGAAAACTGCTCCTGAAGCTGCTGCCGGGAGATCACGGTGGTTTTGGTATTCATGGGCTCCTCCTTGGAGTAGATCATATTAATTATCTATCATATCATTTTTACAGCGGCTTTTCAAGGCCCGAAAAGGGAAAAGGAACTCGGGAAATGTTCATTTGTCAATGATGTGAGACCGTGAAAATGCGAAAGAGTTTCAAGATTAG
>CAMFFO010000093.1 GCA_945949735.1 uncultured Clostridia bacterium
GTGAATGACCTGCAGAAGAGTAAGCAGGGCATGGTCTTGAGGAAGTGCTGAATAAAATGACAATAGTCCGTTCAGCGAATTGCTGGGTTAATTAAAAACAAAACAAATCTCTTTAATTGTGCCTGTTTATTGGACACATTCTGTGATATGGTAACAGCATCAGGGAAGGAGACGGTATGATGTCACAATCTGCAGACTGGAAATACTGTGTAGTAGGAAATATTACGAAATCGCATTCAGATGAAAATGGAATCGTTAGATACGGCACACCTGCATTTACTGGCGGCACAAAAGTTTACCTTTGCGGAAAATACTGGGATCCTTCGAGAAAAACCATTGCGGCAATCGGAATAACCAGAGGCAGCAGGAAATACCATGTGATCGACACAAACCCCGCCTACATTGAAAATGTGCGTTGCTCAAAAACATACCACCCAGCCGTACTTGATATTATGAATAATTGGGAAATGCACACCCTGTGGTGGGGCAATTCAGAAACAGACAAGCATGAGGCTGCGGTATTTGTATACAACTGGAAAACAGGCTTTTCAAATGCAAGGGCATCTGTACTAACGCAATTTACCGGCAAAGCAGTAACGAATATCAAAGCATATGGTATTGACGAATTCGATTTTACTCCTGCTCTTGGCGGTGTAGATTTTTCGGTTGGACAATTTGGATACGCAACCTTAGAATTTGGTGACAGTAGCATATATATTTCTGTTGATGGGCTTTCAACAGTAGTTCCACCCCGGAGTAATATAAAAGAATTGCCGGTGAAGGAGCGTGTGCGAAACTGTTTTATTGGGGCAGTGCTAAAATCCATCGAATTTGACGGTAAAACTTACTGGATTCAATTTGACGGATTTGAGACCCTTCGTGGTTTTTATTCTCCAAACGACGGTCATACGGACAGATCGTATTTTGAATTGGAGTTTCCCTGGTTTTGATGGAATGAATAACAAAAAGCACCCCCCGCCCTAAATGAAATGCACCCCATTTGCACCCCACAAAATTATTCTATCAAAGTTGCACATTATTCCCAGGAACGCCCCTTCGGGGCTCAGATAAGAGATAATAGATAATATAGAATAGATAATAGATATTTGCCGGTGTTTGCGGCGTTTCTGTACTATTCCATATTATCTGTTATCTCTTATCTATTATCTAAAAGCGGGCTGCCGATATGAGCGGGGACAGTATCATCTTGAATAAGTCCTCAAATTTGCAGCCCGGATTGTGAAACTTTATGCAAGGAAAAGCATGAAACGGTTATTACAAAGCAGATTATCCGAAGTGGAACCAGCATAGGGGCTAATGCAAATGAAGCGGTTTACGGAGTCAGCAAGGCGGAAAAGCGGTGTTTGCCGGGATGCTATCGTAGGGGCGGCTATTAGCCGCCCGCAGCCTTCCGGTTCTGATAGCACTGCGCACTAACGGAAATATGTAAGAATTGGAACGTCTCGGGCGGCTGATAGCCGCCCCTACGGTGGCGTTTGCAGTCCTTCAGGCGCCAATTTATCTGGAAGCAGAGTCAGCCGATAAGCAATTAAGAAAATGTGCATATCGGCTTGACTCAGCAAATCGGTAAATTGGTGTTTGTCGGGCTGGCTCCCAGTTTCCTGTCATTGCGAGACCAGTCTGCGGACTGGTTCGCAATGACAGCTTTTTTTCAAACACCAATTTGTCCTGCTGCTGCCTGAATTCGTTATTTTTTGAAAAGGAAAAAGCCCTTCCGTTCGTATGGCTCGCTTTGGATGGACGTCACACGATACCCGGAGGCTTCTACCGCCGCCTTGAGCCGGGGTTCCTCCAGAGGCAGGTCTGAAAGGATCTCCGTTCTTCCTTTTGCGTGGGAGGAGCTCATCTTCTTCACCGAAAACGCTTTGCGGATCGCGTCGTTCACATGGGCCTCGCACATACCTCAGGCCATTGCGTCGATTTTGAGCGTTGTCTTTACCATCGTATCATCCTCCTGTGTTTGTATCCGGCGATTCAGCCGGGCAGCTGCAGTATCCGGAACCTGCCTGGGCCCCCGGCGTCCATGGCCGCCCTCGGCAGGGGAGGTTAGCGGCTGCTAACTACAGCTGTCATAGCGCCGCCCGTTTGCTTTGTCAATCGGAGAAGATCCCCGCGCTCCGTCCTTTCCGGAGATACCGGCGCCAGCCCCTGCGCTTGCCGGATGCGCACAGGTGCGCCCGTTTTCCTCACAGGCTCGCGATCGCAGGGAATGGGGATGACGCTTTCCGGCACAATCGCCGGGAAGCAATCACGGCCCTCCGGAACATATTCGATCCCCTTCCCGGCGGCTCCTATTGCTTACAATTATTCCAAATCGGAAACAAAAATGCAAGACAAACCATGTTCTCCCGGTGTATAATGAAAGCAAGATCCGGATTGTCGGCGGCGATCCTGCTGTAAAAAACGGCGCAGCGCGCTTCGGCGGATCTTTTGCCCCATTATGCGGCGTTGCCTCAGGAAAGCCGGTAACCGGAACGGGAAAAGGATCGCGTCCATACCAACGGGGAAAGAGGAGACAGTATGACGAAACTGAAACAAAAAATGGGAGCGCTTGTCCAGCGGGTCGTGGACTGGGGCATGGGCAACGGCCTGATGCAGGAGGAGCTGATCGCGGACGGCCACGATATGGTCACGCCGGAAATGGCGGCGCTGGCCCGGCGCGCAGGCGCGGAGGGCTGTGTGCTGCTGAAAAATGATGGGACGCTGCCTTTGAAGGCGGGGCAGCCGGTTGCCGTGTTTGGCCGCTGCCAGCTGGACTGGTTCTATGTCGGCTACGGCAGCGGCGGCGATGTACATCCTCCTTATCGGGTGAATCTGATGGAGGGCCTGAAAAATGCCGGGGTTCCCTTTGATGAGGCGGTTGCCAAAACTTACGCGGACTGGTGCTTCAGTGAGGATAATAAAGCGGATCACGGCTGGTGGGGGCATTGGCCCATGAGCCATCCGGAAATGCCCTTGGAGCAGAACGTGGTCAGCGAAGCGGCGAAACGGTGTGATACAGCAATTGTTGTCATCGGCCGGGCGGCCGGTGAGGATCGGGAGAACACCCTGACCAAGGGCAGCTACTACCTGACCGATGAAGAAACCGCCATGCTGGATGCCGTGACCTCCGCGTTCCGGCATACGGTCGTTGTCATGGATATCGGCAGCATCATGGATATGGCCTGGACGGAAGCCTATGGGGATCAGCTGTCCGCCGCTGTGATCGCGTGGCAGGGCGGTATGGAAAGCGGAAACGCGGTTGCCGACGTGCTGACAGGCTCGGTCAATCCCTGCGGCAAGCTGACGGATACCATCGCGAAAAGCTATGAAGATTATCCCAACTGCGCCCATTTCGGAGGCGAGGAATTTAACTGCTACGCGGAGGACATCTTTGTCGGCTACCGGTATTTTGAGACCTTTGCCAAGGGGAAGGTGCTGTATCCCTTCGGTTATGGTCTGTCCTATACCACCTTTGAAAGTAGGCCCGTAAACCTGAACTGCGGGAGCGGTACCTATACGGTTACCGCACAGGTGACCAACACGGGCGCGGCCGCGGGAAGAGAAACCGTCCTGCTTTGGTGCGCGGCCCCCCAGGGGAAGCTGGGCAAAGCGGCAAAGGTGCTGACTGCCTACGGAAAGACGAAGCTGCTTGCTCCCGGCGAGTCCGAAACGATCCCCCTTTGCTTCGACGAAAGAACCATCGCGTCCTTCGACGATACCGGCAGGACGGGCTTCGCCAACGCCTTTGTGCTGGAGGCGGGAGAATACAAGTTCTTCCTTGGTGACGTGCTTGCCGGAACCGTCATGATCGATGAAACCCGAGTCATTGAACAGTGCGGGGAAGTCTGCGGCATCGAGGCTCCCTTTGGCAGAATGGTTGCCCAGGAAGAAAACGGAACGATTGTTGCCAGGGAGGAAATGCTTCCATGCGGCAACGTGGATCTGCGGCGGAGGATCCTGGATCGGCTGCCGGAGGAAATCCCCTTCACCGGGGATCGGGGCTGCAAGCTGTCCGACGCGGCGGAGGGGAAGATCTCTCTGGACGATTTTGTCGCGCAGCTCGACGACAAGGAGCTGGAAGCCCTGACCCGGGGCGAGGGCTGCATGGGAAGCTCCCTTGGCGTCGCGGGCAATGCCGGAGCCTTTGGCGGCGTGCTGCCGTCTCTGAGAGAAAAGGGGATCCCGCCGGTCATCACCGCGGATGGCCCCTCCGGCCTGCGGCTGAAGAAATACTGCGCCCTGCTTCCCAACGGCACTGCCCTGGCCTGCACCTTCGATGACGATCTGATCCAGCGGCTGTTCACCCACGTTGGCAGGGAAATGGTGAAGCATGGGGTGGATGTGGTTCTGTCCCCCGGCATGAATATCCACAGAAATCCGCTCTGCGGACGGAATTTTGAGTATTTCTCGGAGGATCCTCTGCTGACCGGAAAAATCGCCGCAGCCATTGTCCGCGGCGTCCAAAGCCAGGGCGTGTCCTGCTGCCCCAAGCATTTTGCCTGCAACAATCAGGAGACCAGGCGCAATACCAATGACTCCAGAGTTTCCCGGCGGGCGCTGCGGGAAATCTATCTGCGCGGCTTTGAGATCGTGGTGAAGGAAGCAAGTCCCAATGTGATCATGACCTCCTACAACAAAATCAACGGCGTCTGGTCCCACTACAACTACGATCTGGCGACCACGGTTCTTCGGCAGGAATGGGGCTTTGACGGCGTGGTCATCACCGACTGGTGGATGCGAAAGAGCGCAAGCCCAGAATTCCCCAGGCTGAAAGACAATGCCTACCGGGTGCGCGCGCAGGTGGATGTGCTGATGCCCGGAAATATGGGGCACCTGCATAAATCCTACCATTCCGACGGAACGCTTCTGAAAACCCTGGGCAAACCCGACGGCATGACCCGCTCGGAGCTCCAGAGAACGGCAAAGAATGTTCTGTCCCTGATTCTGAAAACCAAAAAAGACAAGCTGACAAAATAAAAGCGCCTGTCGTTTTTATCCGGCAGGCCGATAAATTGGCGCTTATAATTGACAATTAAGGAATCCCTTCGGGATAAAACATAAAATGCTTATCGGGTTAACTCAGCAGTACGACAAATTGGTGTTTGAAAAAATGCTGTCATTGCGAGACCAGTGCGCTTAAGTGGCGTGGCAATCCCCCGGTTCTTCCGCCTGTCATCCCGAGCGGAGCGAAGCGGAGTCGAGGGATCTACGCATTTCGTTACGCTTTCAGGTTAACTTGGTGCGAAGATCCTTCGACTCCGCTCCGCTTCGCTCAGGATGACAAGGTTTTCTGTTGCTTGAGGCTGCGCGACAAACACCAATTTTCCGGTTAGCTCCGTCAAGCGGGGAATCTGTTCTGTTTCCCGCGAAGCGCAAAGCCTGCAAGGGGCTTTACCGGCGTGCGCGGAACAGCTTTCGGGCCAGGGACTTGATTTCGTGAAGCCCATAGTAGGCTCCGGTGAGTACGATGAAGATTTCCAGCCGGCCCAGGATCATGCCGAGCATTTCCACGATCAGGGTGGCGTTGTTGGTTGCCGTTCCCGTCAGCCCGATGGACAATCCCACCGTACCCAGGGCGGAGGCAAATTCAAACATGGCCTCCTCCAGACCGCATCCGGCGGTCAGGGTGAGCAGCAGCGCTCCGGCAATAAACAGGAGCAGATAGCAGCCCACAAAGGCCACCGTGTCGGAGCTGAGCTCCCCGTCAATCTTCGTTTTTCCCTGGGCTTTTACATAGGTGGGCGTATCCACGCACCGCTGGGGCAGCAGCTTCCGCTTGATGTTCTGGCCGGTCAGACGCAGGATCAGGTACACCCGGGTCAGCTTCAGACCACCGGCGGTGGAGCCGATGCCGCCGCCGATCAGCATCAGAAGAATCATCAGGCCGATCGGGAAAGCGGGCCAACTTTCATAGGGCATGGTGGCGTAGCCGGTGGTTGACAGGGCGGAGGACGCGTTGAACAGTCCGTGGCGCAGCCCTTCCCCAAAGCCCATCCCCAATTCCCCGGACAACGAGAGGCCCATCAGCGGCACAAAGACCAACAGCAGCAGGAACAGAAACCGCACCTCGCTGACTTTCGCCGCCTGCCGCCACTTTCCCCGGAGCAGAAGCAGCAGCACCGCGAAGTTGGTGGTGCCGATGAGCATCAGGACGATTGTAACGATTTCAATGGACAGACTGTGATACTCGCCGATGCTGTTCAGCTTCGTAGAAAAGCCGCCGGTGGACAGGCTGCACATGGCGTGGCACAGACTGTCGAACAGCGGCATTCCGCAAACCACATAGGCAACCGTTCCCAGAATCAGAAAAATGATGTACATTTCAAAAATGGTCTGAGCCGTCTGCTTCAGGTTCGGCATCAGCTTGTCGGGATGCCCCTCCGCGTTGAACAGATCCATGGAGCGCTTTCCGGAAACCAGCATGACCATCATCATCACAAAGCCCAGGCCGCCGCAGTACTGCATAAAGCTCCTGTAGAACAGGAAGATGTGGGAGGTTTGGGTCACATCCATCACGGAAAGTCCGGTGGTGGTCCAGCCGCTGACGGATTCAAACAGGGATTGCACAAGCCTCAGCTGCCCCGAGAGGAAGAAGGGCATCGCGCCGACGGCGATTCCCCAGAACCAGGTGAACAGCACGGTGTTGTTGCTGTGCCGCTGGGCCGTCAGGCGGTCGGCGCTGAAATAGGTTTCCCGCTTTCCAAAGACGCACACAAGTCCCCCGGCCAGGATGGAGAGCAGCCCGGTCAGCAGAAAATAGACCGCATACCCCAGCTCCTGGGGATAGAACGGGAGAATTGCCAGCGGCGCGATCACCAGAAGGCCGATCATGATCATCAGCTTGCCGCGGTTGGAGCAGTCTTTCATTTTCGCCATTTGGCCTCACCGCCCTTTAATTCCAGAATCGCGATTTCCTCCTGCTCGTTTCCCGAGATCAGGACAAGAATGTCTCCCGCCAGAATCCGGGTGTCGCCTCTGGGGATCAGGGTCTGATCCCGGCGCAGGATGCAGCCGATGATGACCTCCTTGGGCAGATTGATTTCCCAGACCTGCTTCTGTGCCGCCGGATCTGTTTCCGTGATGGGCACCTCCAGAAGCTGCACCCGGCCTTCCCCGATGGGGATGGCCTTTGCCATCTCCTCCATGAAGGCCTGCTGCTCAATGATGCCGGTGACGGCGGAAATGGCGCAGACCACGCTGTCCACGCCCATTTTGTAGAAGAAGTCCGTCTTTTGGGGGTCGGACAGCAATGACAGCGTTTTGGGAACCCGGAACCTTTTCTTGCACAGCTCGCAGATGACCAGATTGTCCTCGTCCCGGGGGGTCAGGGCAATGGCAAGCTCCATATTCCCGGCCCCCGCGTCCTCCAATACATAGGGCTTGGTGCCGTCGCCGTGGATGACGATGAGCTTTTCGTTTTCCGCCAACCTTTCACAGTCCGGCAGCTCCTTATTGATGACCGTGACCTGATAGCCTTTTTTCAGCAGGGACTGGGCGAGGGATTTCGCCTTGCTCCGGCCGCCTACCAAAAGCACATTTCCTTTCATGGTTACACTGCCTCCTTCGCGGCGGGCTTCTCCAGCAGCTTGTCGATCTCATTGGCGGACAGCACTGCCGGACAGATGGTGTCGATGCCCAGCTCCCGGTAGACGCATTCCCGCTCCGGGTCGTACAGCCGGGAGATCACCCGCCCCACGCAGTAAAATTCCTTCGCCAGCTGGGCAATGAGAATATTGGTGTTGTCGTTGTTGGTAACGGCAATGACGGCATTGGCCCGGGAGATGTCCGCGTTTTTCAGCACGTCCAGATCCGTCCCGTCGCCCTCCACCGTCAGGCCGCCAAAGGAGGGGGACAGCTTGCGGAAGGCCTCCTTCTCCTTGTCCAGGATCAGGACGTTTTCGCCTTCCTCGGACAGGGTGTCGGCCAGATTGGCCCCCAGCCGTCCGCAGCCCACAATGATGGTATAGTCTGACTGTTTTTTCTTCTTCAAAATACTCATTTTACGTCCCTCCTGACCGCGTGACCGATGCCTTTTTCGTCATATTGAATCTGAAAGGGCGACGGGGCTTCCTGCGGGCAATCGCTCTCGTCGTAGGCGCAGCCGCCCCGGGAATAAAACGTACCGTAGTAATCCAGATTCT
>CAMFFO010000094.1 GCA_945949735.1 uncultured Clostridia bacterium
CTCCAAGTATCCTGTCATTGCGAGACCAGTGCGCACACTGGTCGTGGCAATCCCCTTACTTAGAGGGGAAATGTACCGAAAAGTACCAGTAAAAATGGGAGTCGTCGCAATTCTTGGTTGTAATCGTTACATGGTTCCTTTCAACCGGGGGATTGCCACACCACTTAAGCGGACTGGTTCGCAATGACAGGTAATTAGCAACGCACCCTTTCAAACACCAATTTACCATACCTGGGGAAAAAGTCAATATATGGATACTATTTCTTAGGGGTAAACCGGGGCAGGCCGAAGAGGGATACGGTGTAGTCATTGTGGGACAGCTTGTCATAGAAATAGCGGTACTTGTCAAACTGCTCCGGAGGGATCATGCGGGTATGGTTGCAAAGCTCACAGATCTCCAGATCTCCGATGTTTTTGTCCCACTGGGGACGTCCCTCGCCGTTGGGGTCGCCGGTGGCGCAGAAGGAGTACCAGTAGCCCTGGATCAGTTCCATGAAGTCATAGTCCGCGCCTACCCAGTGGTAGGGGAAGAAGGGGTTGCGCTCACCGCAGTCCACCCGGCCGAAAACGTAGGGCATCTCGGCGCAGTGAGGGCTGCCCGCGTCACGGCCCCGTTGAGTCTCATTTTCCTTGGACATGAGCCACACCCAGGCGTTCCGGCCATACCGGCTGCAAATCTGGGCCAGCTTTACGGAGCCCAGGAGCATGATGTCCGAGGCAATGGTGCTGGCCTGCTTGGCGGCCTGAACACCGGTCTCGGCGGGGTACCAGCGTTTCATGTTTTCGCAATTGTCCGGGAAGGCATCCTCCAGGTAGGCGTAGTATTCCTCCACGGTGAATTTCTGGGGGTCCACACAGGGGAACTCCTGGGAACAGCTGCCGATGAGCACGTCAAAATCGTTGAATTCACCGCAGTCCATGATCTCGCTGTAGCGTTTGGGCAAGAATTCCCCGTCCACGCAGAAGCCGAAGCCGCCGCCGAAGCCCACCTCGTTCACGTACCCGGAATAGGCGTCAAACAGCTCCCAGCAGTCCCGGGAGCGAAGCTCCTCGATACTGCCGCAGCCAATGCGCTTCATGAATTCCACGCCCCGCTGCTCCATGACGCTGCGGTCCTGGGGCTGCATAAAGCCCCAATAGATGGGGCCGCTTTCGATGGACACCCGCTTCACAAGGCCCTTCATCAGAGGGGATGCGTGGAGTGCTCCGGTTCCCGCCGCGCCGCCGGACTGACCTGCCACGGTGATTCGCTCCGGGTCGCCGCCGAACTGGGCGATGTTCTCCTTCACCCACTGGCAGGCCTTGCGCATATCGTAGAGGGCATAGTTGCCGGATGTGCCGCCGCCCTCTGCGGTCAGGTCGGGATGGGCGAAGAAGCCCAAAAAGCCCAGCCGGTAGTTGATGGTGACTACCACCACGTCTCTGCGGGAGGCAAAGCCCGTACCGTCGCAGACCACCTCGCAGCCGGAGCCCGCCACCATGCCGCCGCCGTGGATCCACAGGAATACGGGCAGCTTATCCTCGGGGGTTTTGGCGGGGGTCCAGATGTTCAGGTAAAGGCAATCCTCCTCATACTGGGAGGGGGCCAGCATCTGGGGGACGCCGTGGACGTTGGCGGGAAGCTCCGCCTGCTCCATCACCTGCTGGACGGAGGCTGCGGAATACTGGGTCGCTCTGCGGACACCCCGCCAGCAGCCGGGGTCCTGGGGGTGACGGAACCGCAGCGCGCCGACGGGGGGCGCGGCGTAGGGAATGCCCTTGAAGATTTTCAGGGCTCCCTCGGTATAGCCCTGCAGCCAGCCCTGCTTGACCCTGACCTTTGCGTTTTCAAAATCACTCATGTTCGTCCTCCTGTATAAAATGATAAAATGTCATTGGATTCACCGGACAGCACAGTAAATTGGTGTTTGAAAAAATGCTGTCATTGCGAGACCAGTGCGCACACTGGTCGTGGCAATCCCCCGGATAGAGGGGAAATGTACCGAATAGCACCCGGAAGAATGGCGTCGACGCGATTTTTGATGGTAATCGTTACCTGGCTCCTTTCAACCGGGGGATTGCCACACCAGTGTGCGCACTGGTTCGCAATGACAGCAAAAATTCTACAAACACCAATTTCTCTGTTTGCGCAGGGAAGCCGTATGAGTTTGGAAAAATATCGGATAACGGCTTGCATCCTATAACATACAATTATATAATACAGGGAAAGGCCGGAATTGCATATCAAAAAAGAAGCCGCCGTTTTCGATTTCGTTCTCCGCGTTCCGGCGCTGCTGGGGAAGTGTTTGCATTTTTGATAGCAGAGATGATTTTTTCGAAAGCATTTGTTCCCGGTATTTTGGTTTAATAGGGGCAAGGGAGAAATCCCATTTTAAAATGGAGGCTTGTGAAAAAGATGAAAAAGTTGATTGCGCTTTTCCTGGCTCTGGCCATGGTTCTTTCCCTGGCAGCCTGCGGCGGAAGCAGCGCTCCCGCGGCGGACAGTGGGAAAACGGACGGCACCACGGCCAACACCGCTTCGGAGACTCCGAAGGATGTATATCATGTGAAGCTGGAGATGGCTTCCCTGATGACCGTTCCCAACCTGGAAGCCACCAAGGTGGTGGAAAACGTGGTGAATGATTACCTGCGCAATACTCTGGGTGAAACCGAGTATATGGTGGATCTGACCATCGTGAACATCGCCGACTTCCTGACCAACATCCCCATGGAGCTGGCCGGCGGCCAGGGCCCGGATCTTGTCATGATGCTGGGCAATATGCCCACCTTCGTGGACAACGGCTATCTGCTGCCACTGGACGAGTACCTGGACAATGAGCTGAAGCCCACCGCTGACCTGATCGGCAACATCATGAACAACGGCAAAATCAACGGCTCCGTTTACATGATCCCCCGGTACTTCGGCACTGTGCTGGACTGGAAGTTCATCTACAACAACGAGCTGGTAAACGGCAAGTATGACATGACTAAGGTTCACGACATGGACTCCCTGGAGGAGTGCCTGGCCGCTCTGAAGGAAGCCTACCCCGAGGAGCACTTCCTGGTCTACTGCAATCAGTTCCCCATGATCTACAGCTATGAGATGAACATCTCCCAGGTGGGCACCTATGCCGCCACCGTGGGCGAGGGCACCGAGCTCATTAACTACTACGCCTCTGACGCCTACAAGACCGCCATCTACAAGGCTTACGAGTTCCGGCAGAAGGGCTACGCCGATCCCGAGGGCTCCGCCAACACCCTGTCCCACGACGAGGCGGTTATGTCCGGCTCCTCCAAGGGCGTTATCATGGGCCACTCCGCCGACTGCGCCGGTATCGGGGATATGTTCGACAAGATGAACTACTACGGCGCGGACTTTGAGGCCGTCACCATCGGCAAGTCCGACCTGTACACCGACAACGTGGGCATCGGTATCTCCTACACCAGCAAGAACCCCAGCGCCGCTGCCCGGTTCATCAACCTGCTCTACACCGATGAGTTCGTATGGGATACCCTGATCTATGGCGCTGAGGGCCAGGACTACGTGTGGAACGCTGACCACACCGCCGTTGACTATCCCGAGGGTCTGGATGCCAACACCATTCCCTACAACTGTATGTACAGCTGCGGTATCATCGGCAACGGCTTCCAGGGTCTGCCCTTCGTCAACTCCAACAGCGGCTCCAACAGCGAGTACGGCATGCAGCTGATGAAGGAAGCCTGGGCGCCCCCTCTGTACGGCTTCACTCCCAGCAACGCCAACGTGCTCAATGAGATCGCGGCGGTTTCCAACGTGGTGAACCAGTACGACAATGTGCTGAGCTACGGCGATGTGAATCCCGATGACTTCTATCCCCAGTTCCTGGCGGATCTGGAGACCGCGGGCATCAACATCATCATTGCCGACTACCAGGCACAGGCCGACGCCTGGCTGGCTGCCAACAAATAAGCATCCTGTTTCATCCCCAAGTGGGCAGGCGTTTTCGCCTGCCCACTGCTGGCTTGTCTGCAGGTTGTTGAAAAAAGTGGGAGGTGTATGCGTCCATGTTTCGTTCCTGGTGGAAAAAGGTGATTACGCTGCTGATCGCGATCCTGTTCACGGTGGCAGTGTTTCTCGCCTGGACCAGCTACAATTTTTCCCGGCAGTACCGGGACACCCTCGTTCAGGAAAACAGCGCCTCCCTGAAAATGTGGTCAAACCAGCTGACCAGCCGGGTCAATGCCATTTACGAGCACATCTATGAGCTGCTGATCACCCTGTACAACAACACCGAGCTGCGCAGTGATACGCCCATCATGAACGCCCGCACCAAAATCAAAATCATTGACATGATGGAAGAAAAGCTTCTGGTCAGCGAGGATACCGACGCGTTCTTCGTTTATGATTCCTACAATGATTATTTCCTGTTCTCCGCGAAAAGCTCCCTTTCCGGGCCGAAAATCCTTGGCCTGAAGGAGTATACCCGGGGCAACGCCGTGGAGCTGGGGGAGCAGTTCGGAAGCAAGACCTGGCGGATTGTCAGCGTCAGGGGGAGCGACTACCTTTTTAAAAGCGTCCAGCTGGGCAAGTATACCGTGGGCGCCGTCAGCAGCACGGAATACTATACCATCGAGGATTCCTACAGCGTTCTGGGCGGGAAACCCGACTGCGTGCTATCAACTCGGGACGGGGAGTTCTCCTTCAGCAAAAACAGCGCGGGGGAGGAACATGACAACAGCAATCTTGTGGCCGTCTCCGCTGCGGTTCCGGGTCTCCAGGGAGAGGTCACCCTTTCCGTCAGGCCGGATACCATGTTCGGGGGCGGAAATCTGCTCTCTGTGCTGCTGATTCTGGACAGCGCGCTGTGCGTGGTGCTGGTAATTGTATTGCTGATCGTCTTGAACCGGGATGTGGCCCGGGCCACCCGGGAACTGGTTGCTGCCAACCAGGCTCTGGCGTCGGGGCAGAAGGATTTCCGCCTGGATCCCAAGACCTCCGGAAGCCAGGAATTCGCTATGCTCTACCAGAGCTTCAACGATATGGCTGAACAGATCCTGCAGCTGCGGATCGAGGCCTACGATATGGCCATCCGGGAGGAGGAAAACAAGCTGTCCATGCTGCGGGCACAGATCAAACCCCACTCCTTCCTGAACGCTATCACCACCATCAGCAACATGACCTATGCCAGTCGTCCGGAGGAAATCCGTTCCTATATCGCCAGCTTTGCACGGTATGTAAGGTATATGCTGAATATGTCCTCCACCTGGACTACGGTGGCGGGGGAACTGGACCATATCCGCAACTACCTGAAAATGCAGGAAACCCGGTTCCCGGGGAGCATCATTTGTACCATGGATTGCCCGCCGGAGCTTGAGAACCATCCCATCCCCTTCCTGCTGCTTTTTACCCTGGTGGAGAATTCCATCAAGCACGCCATGACCCTGTATGAGCCTCTGGGGATCAGCGTCACCTGCCAGCGGGTGGAGGAGGAGAGCTTCTCCGGTATCCGGCTGGTGGAGGAGGATACCGGCAGCGGCTTTACACAGGAGGCTCTGGACAAGCTCTTTGCCAGCAATCCGGACTCCATGTTTGTCAAGGAGCATCTGGGCCTGACAAATGTCCGGTACACCCTGAAGCTCATCTACCACAGAAACGATTTGCTGCGCATCAGCAACCGGGAGAGCGGCGGGGCCCACATCGAGATACGCATTCCCGACCAGGAGGAGAATTCATGAAGCTGCTAATCTGTGACGACGATATCCTGACGGTGGATGTGATCCAAAGCCAGCTCAACTACCAGGAGCTGGGGATCACCCAGATTCTCAGGGCCTACAACGGGGCGGTGGCCAAGGAGATCATTGCCCGGGAACGGCCGGAGCTGGTGCTGTGCGACATCGGTATGCCCATCTGTGACGGACTGCAGGTGCTGAAATTCGTGCACGAGCAGAAAATTGAAACGGAGTTCACCCTGCTGACCTGTTACGAGGAGTTCTCCTACGCGAAAACGGCGCTGCAGTACGGCGCCTCCAACTACATCAACAAGCCGGTGGACTTTGACGAGCTGAAAATCGCCCTGCAGAGTATGGTGGCTGCCGCCGCAAAGAAGCGGGACAAACGGCTGGCCATGCAGCAGACCCGGAACGATTCGGTGCTCAACAGCGTGCTCCGGCAGATCAGCGACGGGCTCCACGGCAGCAGCCGGGATGCCATCAACTCCGTGCTTAAGCGGAACGGACTGGATTTGACGGCGGAGGAAACCTGGCACCTGGTGCTGACAAGGACCGATGTGACCGACGCGGTGAAGGAAATCTGGAGCAAGGAGCTGCTGATGTACACCATCGGCAGGCTGTGCGACGAAACCCTGGTGGGGTACATCGGCTCCGCCTATTCCCTGATCAACTCGGACGAGCGGTATGTCTGGTGCAGCTGCTTTGTTCCGGAGCGGGCCTGCGGCGGGGAGGAGCTTCGTTCCCGATGCGGCAGACTGCTGGAGCTTTTTACCGGGCAGCTGTCTCTGCGGCCGGTGATTATCCTGAGTCCCGCCTTTGCCCTGGCGGATGCTTCGGAGCAGGAGTGCAGGCTCTTTGCCATTGCCAAAAAGTTCACCCTCCAGCCCGGAACAATCTACACGGCGGAGGAGGCGGAGGCCGTCCGGGGGGATGCTCCGGCGCTGCTGGATGAGTCCCAGGTGCTCTGGTATCTCAAGCGCCATGACGCAGACAGCTTCAGCGATTATGTGTCCGGACAGATTGCCCGGCTGGCGGAGTCCCCCAACTTCACCCGGGAGGCTATGGACAGCCTGCGCTGCGAGCTGATTCACCTGTTTCTGTCCAGCCTGCGGGACAACAACCTGCCTTCCAGCGTGATTTTTGAGGACAAGACCATTTCGGAGCTGAATCTGAAGGCAAGCCGCTCCGCCGAGAATATGCGCCAGTTCGCCATCCGGCTCTTTTCCGTCACGGATGAACGGCTTCAGAATATGGCCGATGAGGACGATGTCATCGCCCGGGTGGAAAGCTTTATCCGGGCCCATTTCCGGGAGAACATCACCCGGGACGATGTGGCGGCGGTGGCCTTCATTACCCCCAACTATCTGTCCAAGCAGTTCCGGAACAAAATGGGCATGAATATGCGGGAGTATATCAATCAAATCCGTATTGAAGAGGCCAAGCGGATGCTGCTGACCACCAACCTGTCGGTCAGCGAGGTGGCGGGGCTGGTGGGGTACGACAATATTTCCTACTTCTCCACGGTTTTCCGCAAGCATACCGGCATGACCCCGGTGGACTGGCGCAATGCCGGAAGCGAAAGCGGTGACACCCAATGAATCTGAAAAAACGATGGAAGGCTGACTGGGAAGCCCTGAAGAAGCTGTCCGGTCAGGAAAAATGGTTATTCATATGGGATTACTACAGAATCCCTCTGATCGCGCTTGGCTGCGTGATGATCCTGACTGCCATCACCCTGCTCACCAATGCGGGCAGGGAGGAAGTGGCCCTGTACGCGGTTTTTGTCAATTCGGACAGAACGCTGGAGGAACCGGATTCTACCCCGCTTGACGCTCTGGCGGAGCGGGCGGGAATTCCCATGGAGGGGAGAACCGTGGACGTGACCGCGAACCTGACCCTGGGCCAGGACCTGAACGAGGCCTATGACGCCCAGACGGTGCAGGTGCTGGCGGCGCTGTTCGGCATCAGTGATCTGGACCTCTTTGCCGCTGACGAGGCGGTTTTTGAGGGGTACGCCCAGCAGGACGCCTTCGCGGACCTCTCCGTGCTGATCGACCGGGAGCTCCTGGCGGGGGCTGACCTCTATACCTACACCCTGGAGGGGAAAACCGTGACGGGAGGCATTGTGCTCCATTCCGGATCAGCGCTCCACGAGGCGGGGTACTACCATGGCGATGTGATCGTGGGCGCCGCCGTCAACGCGGAGCACCTGGAGGAAGCGGTGGCTGTGCTCCGCCAGCTGCTGGTGGAAGCGCAAAACGGTTAGAAAATAGGAATCCCGGTGTACTTTTTTTAATGCCCCGTGATGGAAAAGGAATTACCATAGAATACAGGAATGTGCCTATCGGCGCAACTCAGCGAAGCGACAAATTGGTGTTTGAAAAAAAGCTGTCATTGCGAGACCAGTGCGCACACTGG
>CAMFFO010000095.1 GCA_945949735.1 uncultured Clostridia bacterium
AGAGGGAGCCGCTCATGGAACGGAACTGGCTGAATTCGTTCATCAGCAGATCGATTATAGCCTGAGAGCGGGCATCGAACTGCTCCATGCTGTGATCCAACGTCAGGTTTTTGCCGTAGCTTTCCGTCCGGCGCAGATCCACGTTGCTCAGAAAGTCCCGGATATTTTTCACCACATACAGCTTTTCCCGCCCCACCCGGAAGGTGAACATGGGGTAGCCGCGGTAGGCGGTGTGAAGCTGGGGCACCAGACGGGCGGGGACATCCGGGAGGGCTGGCTGCTGCTCCCGGCTTTTTTGCAGATAGCTTTGCAGCAGGGCCTGAGCGTAGCGGTCACTGCGTGCCGCCGCGGGCCGGGGCGGGTCTTCCACATAGGCGATCATGGCGGCGGCAATGTGCTTGCATTTGCCCATGTCGTCAAACCGGGGGCAGCTGCAGCCGATGCGCATATATCCGTATTCCAGCTGCTGAAAGCGGACGGAATAGACCTCACTGCCCCGGACGCAGCACTTCACCACCGGATTCTCACCCTCCCCGGCTGTCATATCCAGCACACGCCCCTGCCGGAAGTACTCCATGCCCCGGGCGTAGTCCGCATTGGAAAACAGCGATTTCACCTGCTTCAGATCCAGTTTCAAAGAAATCCCGCCTTTTCTGTGTTTTCCAACAGTATAGCATGAAAAACGGGAAAAGAAAAGGCGGAATGTGCCGGTGAAGCGCTCCCCCGGAAGCTTCCACGCCAAACGATCATCCTGACGGCGAACAGGAATCGGACAACACCGTTATCATCGCAGATCGAAAGGGTGCCGCGTTTCGCGACACCCTTCTTTCAATGCTGAGATCTTGGCGAATTGACTTTGCCAAATGCCTGACTTTCGTTTGAAGATGGATACTTGCTGAATCATCGGTGCCGTCCAGTATGCCCTCAGTTGCTTTTTCTCCAAAAGTTCGCCAGGCATGGAAGTGGAATATATCGCAAGAAAATCCTTCCTGTCTTCTGTCAGATTGGTAATTCTCCCATTCCCAGCAACTGTTTTTTGTTCTGCAAAGAACCTGTGCAGGGGGATTTCTCCCGGAATGATTCCACTATTGGACCTCTTCTCTGTGATGGGTTTCAGTTTCTGTATTATGTGCGTGGTGGAACTACTTGTTTTCAAAATAGCGCAGGTTCTTTCCTTTTCCCTTTTTAACCAACACACCGTCATCCACCAGTTCACGCAAAAGCAAGATCGCGGTGGATTGAGAAATGCCCAGAGAGGCTTCTACATCTGCGCGGACGAACGATCCATTGGCGCGGCATAGTGCCAGGATTGCATGGATTCGGCTCTCTTTCTTGTCGGCGCTGGTTGCTCCACTATTCCTTTTGACTCTCTGTGGAGCCTGAGGCTCCAAGCGGAAATTACTGTTTGGCAGGGTGATCTTAAAGGCATTGTCTGTTGTTTCAATTAACGGCTTTATCTCATAATCATCATAGGCTTCATTGATTTTCAGAATGCCGGTTCCGTAAGCCTCGATCAAGCGCAGGCGATAGAATACATTTGCCAAATTCTGATTCCGCAGGACAGAAATAGGGCTTGCCTATCTGTTTATCAGCCATGACCTGCGGGTCGTAAAGCATCTGAGCGACCGGATCGCGGTGATGTATTTGGGCAGCATGATGGAATTCGCCGACAAGAAAACCATTTTCAGTAACCCCCGGCATCCCTATACGCAGATGCTGCTCAGCGCAGTACCGGATACCGACCCGGAGCGGAAGCGGGAGCGTCTTGTAATGCAGGGGGAGCTGCCCGGCATCGAGAACGCCCCCAAAGGGTGCAAATTCTGCACGCGCTGTCCCTATGCGACCGATCGCTGCCGTACCGAGGTACCGCAGCTTCGCGAAACGGAGCCCGGACACCATGTGGACTGTTTTCTGCAGGAATAAGAGGAGGAATTATGTATGGATGACAGCATTCAGCTGGCGAACGAAAAAATCAGCCAGCTGATGGGGGAATTGTCCCATCAGACCTTCGATACCTATCTCATTCTCACCCGGAAGGGGAGCGACGGATACTTTGAGCTGCTGTTTGACAAGGTAACGCAGCAGCCGTGCGCCGCGGTATTCCGCCGCAGCGGAAATCACTGCCTGCTGGTTCATGAATCGGAGGCAGGGCTGTTTGTCGGCCTGCGGGGCATTGCGGTGCGTGCTTATTCCGGTGACTTTTTCGAGGCGTTTCGGGAGGTCATGGATCAGGAGCCCATCGAAAAGCTGGCTCTGGATTTCAGCGAGGAGGATGCCAGCGCGGACGGCCTGAGCCTGGGGTTGTTCACCTATGTATTCCGGTACTTCCGGATGCCCATGGAGGAGCTGGAGGAGAGGATCACCTCCGCCGCAGAGATGATGGACACGGTTCGCGCCCAGAAATCCCCCTCCGAGCTGCGCAGACTGGAGGAGTCCATCCGCCTGGCGGAGGATTGCATTTCCGCCTGCAAGGATCAGATCCGCCAGGGAATGACCGAACTGGAGATCAGCGACCTGTTTGTGCGGGAAATGAAAAAGCGGGGGCTGGTCAGCAGTGAGGGCGGAGGCCCGGATGTTCCTCCGATGCTTCTGAACCTGAGGGGCGGAATGTCGCACCGCAGTCCCATGGCCGTGAAAACCCTCCCGGGAGATGTGCTGATCCTGGATTTCTTCTGCTGGTACAAAGGGACTGCGGAAAAGGGGATGCCCTGGTACATCGCGACAGCCCCTTCCGCGAACTGGGCAAACTACCTGTTCCCGGAGCTCTCCACAGAGGAGGGGGTCGCAAAGCTGTGGGACATATTACTTGATGTTAAGGTTATCGGCTTTAGTAAGCTGGTCGTCAAAATGGTGATTGTAGGTTTCGTACCACCCATTGTAGGGCGGGGTTATGACCCCGCCGCCCACGTTTCGATGCAGGAAATGTACGTTTCACCGTGAAATACTACAGCTCAATCTCGTCAGGTTGGCGGCGGGGTCATAACCCCGCCCTACAGGGCGAGTGCGATAAATGCGGAATATACAAGTGTGCTTACTAAAGCCGATAACCTTATTTGATGTTTGCCTTGTTGATGAGAACGATCCCATCAAAAACTGGCTGGGCGCAATGGGAGAGAACGGAAAGTACGCCGGCTATTTAAATGCGCATGGCGTGGACAGCATCCATTTCCACAATAACAGGGGAACGGACATTACCGTAGGCTTCCAGAAGGGTGTTTTCTGGGTGGGCGGCGGAAGCGGCGAATATACTCCTCAGGTGTTTTTGCCCAACATTCCCACCGCCGAGGTTTCCTCCAGTCCGGACAAGTACAGAGTAAACGGCACCGTGGCAGCCAGCCGTCCGCTGATGCTGAATGGTACGGTTGTGGAGAATTTCGGGTTTACCTTCCGCGATGGAAGGGTCGTGGATTTCTATGCGGAGAAGGGATATGAAGCTCTCAAATCCGCGCTGGAAACCGATGAGGGCGCGCTCTACCTGGGGGAGGTCGCTTTTGTTCAATGCGATTTTCCGCTGGCGAAAACAGGACTGCTGTTTATGGAGACGCTGCTCGATGAGAATGCGGCCTGCCATATGGCGTTGGGCAGGGGGTTCAATATTCTGTTTCGCGGCCTTTCCGGCACCGATTTGGCAGAATGGGATCGGGTCAATCTAAGGCAACACCGCTTAGGTGGGGACTGCGGGCTTCGGCGGATCTTTTGCCCCAATCGTGCAGTACAAAAAATGGGAAATACATCCAGTATTCCCGCATTTTTCATACTTTCGCTTGTGTCAAAATCTCTCACCGAATCTCCTTGCCCCATTGTGCGGTGTTGCCCTAAACCACAGCGCGATCCATGTGGATTTTATGTTCGGCACAGAGGATATGACCGCAGACATCCGCTTCTATGACGGTACGCAGCAAAGATTCTTTGTAAACGGGAAATTCAATCCGGAGATTCTGTAAGAGAACCGCGTGATTACGGGAGCATCCTACGAAAACCGATCGTCCGGACTGAAGCTTATGGGTTTGCAGCACCCCCTGCAGGAAGGTGTCATTGACGCCTTCCTGCAGGGGGTGCTGTAAATCTTTCAATCAACAATTTGTCTGCCCGATAAGCCCATCGCTTTCTTCCACATAGGAGAACACATGACAGCCCTGCTGCGCATGGAAGGCGCCTCCGTCGGGCAAGCGGATCTCGGCGGTTACATTGGCCGGAATGACCACTTCCAATATGACCCGGTTCCCGTTATAATGCCACTTGCTTTCAATGGTTCCCACAGGAGAATCCCACCGTGCCCGGGCGCAGCCCAATTCCTTGCTGGGTTGAGGCGAAATGGTCAGCTTGCCGCCGCGGAGTTGGATACCGCACACGCCGCCAAAGAGCCAACCGCACACCGCGCCGTAGGAATAATGGTTCAGGGAAGCCTTTACCCGCCCCTGCGCGTCGATTCCGTCCCAGTTTTCCCAAATGGTGGTTGCGCCTTTGGAAACAGCGTAAAGCCAGCTTGGCATGGACTCCTGGAGCAGCAGCCGGTAGGCCGTATCGATATGGCCGTAACGGGCCAGAACCGGACAAAGCTCCGGTGTTGACAGGAAGCCCGTATTCAGATGATAGCCGCATTTTTCCACAAGGGCGGCCAGATCGTCCGCTGCCTGCTGCTTCTCTTCCCCGGAGAGCAGGTCAAAAGAGATCGCGCGGACATATTCCGCCTGACGATCCGAATGGATGCTGCCATTCTCTGTGGCAAGAAAGCGGAAGGCTTTCCTGGCATTTCCCGCGACCCCCGCAAACCGCTGGGCATCCTCGCGTTTTCCCAGAATCCCCGCGATTTCCGAAAGCAGAAATCCGGAACGGGCAAAATACGCCGTTGCTACCTTTCCCTGGGGAGTGCGCATTGCTGAGGTGCTGTCCACATCCGGCTCGCACCATTCGCCGTAGTCAATGCCGGTTTCAATGGTAAAGCGGCGATAGGGATTTCGCTTCAGAAGCTTCACGGGATTCATGGGCTTCTTTTTTGCCCGTTCCTCCAGGAAACCATACCACGCGCACATCATGCCGTAGTTTTCTTCCAGGATCCGCACATCCCCGGTGACCTGGTACAGCGCATAGGGCACGAGGATGCAGGCATCGCCCCAACCGACGGATCCGGCCAGCAAGCCGGAGAAAAAAGACGGGTTATTATTGCGCGGAGCAATATTGGCGATTTTTCCGTCCGGGCTTTGCGCCAGCCGGCACTCCGCCAGCCACTTGCGGATTACGGGGTAGGAGTCCATCAGGTACAGTCCCGTTTCAACAAATACGCCCATGTCCCCGGTCCAGGCAGCCCGTTCTCTTGTAGGGCAGTCCGTGGGCACATCACAGAAATTGGATTTCATGCTCCACAGGGTGTTCTGAACCAGCCTGTTCACCAAGGGATTCCCACAGGTAAAGCTTCCTGTTTCGGCCATATCCGAATACACAGCGATGGATGTAAACTCGGCATCCCGCAAATCAATGTCGGTTTCCACCTTGGCATAGCGGAAGCCCCAAATGGTGAACTTGGGCTTGTAGACATTTTCGCCCTCCCGGCAGGTATAGGTGACCCGCTGATTGGTTCCGCCCTCCTTGTGGCGTTTCCTGTCCTGAAAGTTCTCCTGGGTAAAATTCCCGTTTTCATCCAGAGCTTCCCCATGGGTCAGCACAATGGTATCCCCGGCATGGGCCTTCAGCCGGAACTGCACATAGCCCGCCAGATTCTGGCCGAAGTCGATGACGGTTTCCCCATTGGGGGTGGTAAGAAGCTTTCCGGGAAAGCGCTCTTTCTCCCGAATGGGCACACAGTTGGAGCAGATCAGGGTATCAAAGCCGAAGTCCTCTGTTTTCACCGCGTGGTATCCGGTGGAAGCGTCCAGTCTGGCGTCCACGACCTCACCCTGCTGCATATCGTTCTCCCGGATCGGCCCCTCCTGCGTCGCTTCCCAGCTTTCGTCGGATACGCAGACGATGCTGCCGTCCACCTCCAGCTGCATCAACAGCGCCACATCGGTTCCATAGAGGTTCCGGTCGCCGTCCACGCCGGAAACACTGCGATACCAGCCGTCACCCAGGATGACCCGCACCTCATTGCTCCCCAGACGGAGCAAATCAGATACGTCATAGGTCTGGTAGGCAAGACGCTTGCTGTAATCGTAGCTGCCGGGAGCCAGAACAAAATCTCCTGCCCGCCTGCCGTTGATCCAGGCTTCATACAAGCCGTGACAGGTGATATACAACCGTCCTCTGCCCAGACTGCTCAGTTCAAAGGATTTGCGCAGGTAGCTGGCAGGCTTGTGCAGCTTCGGGTCACAGGTCAACTCCGGATTGATCCACCGCGCCTTCCAGCACGCACCGGTCAGTCCCATTTCAAAGGAGGCCTCGCTCCACTCCCCGGGGCTGTCCGTTTCATCCCAAAGCCGGATCCGCCATTTGATCCTTTGCCTTGGGGAGGTATCCGCACCGAACTGCACATACATTTGGGAAGAGGAAACCTTTCCCGTATTCCAGATTTCCGCCCCGCCGCATTGCGCGATGATCTCATATGCGGTTTGCGTGATCCCCTCGCTGCAATTCCAGGTCAGAAGCGGACGGATTACATCAATTCCCAAGGGATCTGTCAGATGTTCTGTCTTTAAATTGATTGCTTTCATAGAATATCCTCTGCATTCATCCAAACGATTTAGGGCTACACCGCATAATTCGGCAAGGAAGCTCAGTGAGAGATTGTGTGCCAGTTCAAAGTTTCAAAAACGGGGGAATACTGTATGTATTTCCCGTTTTTGAAACTGCAGAAATGGTGCAAAAGATCCGCTGAGATCCGCTGACGCAATTGTGCGGTGTTGCCTTAGAAATGCTGGTTAAGCCATTTCGCGGAGGCTTGCAAACTCTTCACTGGGCTGTTTTCAATCCAGTTCCGGTGACTTTCCAGGATCACGGCATCCACACCGTTTTCCTTTGCAATCTCTGCCAGCCCTTCCAGATCCATATTGCCGGTTCCCAGCTCCATGCTGTCGGTTTTCAGGATGGGAGTCATGGCGGGGCCGGTCATCCGGGTTCCCCGGTCGTTGATGTGCCAGAGCTTCATCCGGCTTCCCAGACGGCGCATCCACAGCTTGGCATCCGCACCGCCCTCGGTGAACCAATAGGAATCAAACTCGAAGTTTACATAATCGGGATCGGTTTCTTCCAGCAGGATGTCATAGGCGCACTTGCGGGCATTGACCTTTCGCAGCTCACAGTTGTGATTGTGGTACAGAAGCCGGATCCCCTCCTCAGCAAGGGCTTTGCCGGCGGCATTCAGCCGACGGGCCAGTTCGCGCACAGCTTCCTCGCTGCCGTAGTCAAAGCGGTACATACCCGTGATCACCACCGTATCCGTGCCAAACCGTTTCGCTTCCTCCGCGACCGCCTTGGCATCCCGCTCGATGGAACCCAAATCCTGATGAACACTGACCACGTTCAACCCGGATTCTCTCACCAGCTTTTCCCAATCCAGATTGCCGCCGCTGCCGACGGGCATCCCGGCCGCTTTCGTCAGCATTCGAATCACAAAGCCCATGGGATGCAGCATAAACCCACAGAGTTCAATGCTGTCATACCCTGCCGCCTTCACGGCGGCAAGGGTTTCCCTGACAGATGCTTCATTTTTCAGAACAGAACCCAGCATAAACTGCTGAACTGCTTTCCTTGCCATGGTTACACCACCTTGATAATCTCTCCGGAGGTAATTCCGTTTTCGTTGAAGCTGTCCACACAGACATAGTATTCCTGCCCCTTGATGAGGGTCGTCAGCTTGACCTCGTCCGCGCCATAGACCATCCAGCTCATGTACAGCTTGTCCGGCGCGATGCCGTAGCGGACATTACAGCCCTGGGCGTTTTCAATGTGCTTCCAGGAAACCATTGCTTCCAGATCACCCACCCGTTCGGCCTTTGCCTGCGCCGCTTCGCACTTTTCACCGCTGCCGTTGCCAAAGATCCGCAGGCCGGAAATGCGCATGACCTGACCGTAGGGCAGTTTCCCGCCTACGACACGGATGAACCGGGC
>CAMFFO010000096.1 GCA_945949735.1 uncultured Clostridia bacterium
CACACTGGTCGTGGCAATCCCCCGGTTGAAAGGAACCAGGTAACGATTACCACCAGAAATCGCAGCGTTTCCCCGCTCCGTAGGGCAATTGTCGATACATTTCCCCTCTAACCGGGGGATTGCCACACCAGTCTGCGGACTGGTTCGCAATGACAGGTATTTTGTAACGCACATTTTCAAACACCAATTTGTCTGCGCAGCGCTATGCCTTCTCTCCCTTCATCAGCTTCCGGAAGAAGCGGAAGAAGGTAAAGGTGGTCACAGCGGCGGCAGCAAAATCGCTGACCGGCTCCGCCAGGAACACAGCCATGGCCTTATCCGTGAAGAAGGGTGGGAGAATGAAAATCAGGGGGATCAGCAAAATGAGCTTGCGCAGGCAGGCCATCAGCAGGCTGATTTTCGCCTGTCCCAGAGCCATAAAGGCCTGCTGGCAGCTGATCTGGAAGCCCACGGAGAAGCAGCAGGCCAGGAAAATCCGAATGGCCCAGCCGGTATAGCGGACAAGCTCCGTATCGTTGGTGAAGATCCCGGCAAAGAGCCTTGGGAATGCCATCAGGGCCGCCCAGAACACCGTGGTATAGGCCACGCACACGGCAAACTGGCAGAAGAAGGCCTCCTTTACCCGCTCCCGCTTTCCCGCGCCGTAGTTGTAGCTGATGAGGGGCTGGCCTCCCTGGCAGATACCGGAAAGGGGCATGGTGATCAGCTGATTGATGGAGGTCAGCACCGTCATGGCTCCCACCGCCACATCCCCGCCATAGCGGGACAGGGAGGAGGTAAAGCACACGGAAAGAACGCTCTCGGTGGACACCATCACGAAGCTGGACGCTCCCAGCCCCAGACAGGGCAGGATTACCTCCCGCCGCAAGGCCATATTCGCCGCTTTCAGCCGGAGCACGGTCTTTTTCCCGGTGAGGAAGCGCAGGATCCACACCGCGCTCACCGCCTGGCTCAGCACCGTGGCAATGGCCGCGCCCCGGACGCCCAGCCCGAATCCGAACATCAGGATGGGGTCCAGCACAATGTTGATCACCGCGCCGATAACCGTGGTCAGCATACTCACTCTGGCGAAGCCCTGAGTGGTGATGAAGGGATTCATACCCATGACGATCAGCACGAAGATGCTCCCCAGCAGGTAGATCCGCCCGTAGGATACGGCGTAGGGCAAAGTGGCGTCGCTGGCGCCGAAGAGCCGCAGCAGCCCCGGAGCATATTCCAGCAGTGCCGCCGTAAGCACCACGGCCATGCCCAGAAGAACCGTAAAGCAGTTGCCCATAATCCGCTCCGCGGTGTCCGTATCCCCCTTGCCCATGGCGATGGCCGCCCGAGGCGCGCCTCCGGCACCCGCCAGCATGGCAAAGGCCGTAAGCAGCATGAGGATCGGGGTAAACAGGCCCACCCCCGTCAGCGCCAGGGCCCCTATTTCCGGCAGATGCCCGATGTAAATTCTGTCCACAATATTATACAGCAGGTTCACCAACTGAGCCACCAGCGCAGGCACCGCCATTTTGACCATCAGCTTCTTCACGCTGCCGGTACCCATATCCTGCTTTCCGTTTTCCGCCATGAATGTCATCCTTTCCGTTATCTCTCATGATAAAGCAAATATACAAATTGGTATTTGTAGAGATGTCGGCGAAATGATACCTTCCCCCGGGGGGAAGGGGGACCGCGAAGCGGTGGATGAGGAACGGCGACCGCTGCAGATTACCGAATCGTCCCTATTTTTCGGATTTCGTCCAAATGTTGTACCGTAATTCCAACCGATGCGGAAAATTACAGGTTTCGCCATTCCTCATCCGCCCCTTCGGGGCACCTTCCCCCCGGGGGAAGGTATTGCTTACCGTCAGCCCGACAAACACCAATTTACCGCCGTCCCTGGGAATCCATTGCCTCGATATTCCCCAGAACACGGCCCGCAATGGCCCGCCAGCGGTCAAAATCCTCCTGGGACAGGCCCTCAAAGGCTCGGCTGAAAAAGGCTTTCTGGGCCAGCTTTCCCTCCCGGGCCGCCTGGGCGCCAACCTCCGTCAGCTTCAGCCGGACGTTTCTGCGGTCGCCGGGATCCTCCCGTCGCTCCAGCAGCCCCCGACGCTCCAGGGTCGTCACCGCCAGGGACACATGGCTCTTGGCCAGCCCCCGGAACTTTACAATGTCCGCCGCCCGATCCAGTCCCGGGTTATTCCCCAGAAACAGCAGCGTATCCAGCTCGTTGCGGCTCAGCCCCCAGCTTTCATACACCGGCCCCAGCGCACGATCATAGGCCTTCCGCGCCATCACCATCCGCTCAAAGAAAACCTGCTCCATATCCGCCTCCATTGGTTCGTTTTCGAACCGTTTCAGTATAGCACGATACCACTGCCCTGTCAACACAGGATTTCCGCAAAAAAATGCCAGGGCAATAAACTCCCTGACATAAGGATTCCCGCGTTTGCAATCAAAGTGACAAATTGGTGTTTGTCGAGATGCCACCGTAGGGGCGGCTATTAGCCGCCCGCAGCCTTCCGGTTCTGAAAACACTGCGTTCTAAGGCAACACCGCATAATTCGGCAAGGAAGCTCAGCGAGAGATTTTGTGCCATTTCAAAGTTTCAAAAACGGGGGAATACTGTATGTATTTCCCGTTTTTGGAACTGCAGAAATGGCGCAAAAGATCCGCTGAGATCCGCTGACGCAATTGTGCGGTGTTGCCCTAACGGAAATAGTCAAAAATTGGAACGTCTCGGGCGGCTATTAGCCGCCCCTACAATGGCGTTTGCGATCCTTCAAGCACCAATTTGTCCAAGCATTGCCGTGTTCCTACATTCTGCTCTTGATGACCCCGATGAGGATATCCCCCGCAACCACACGATCCTCGGCGGCGAAGCCATCGGCGAAGTTATCGGAGTAGAGCACCTGGGCGTTGGGCTGGAATTCGTCGTCGCCCTCCCAGACCAGAATCCGCACACGGTAGTCCCCCACCAGGGTAAATTCGTACCCCGCGTCGCCGTTGGGGAGGGGCAGCGCGCCCAGCTTCTCGCAGGCGGCACGGAAGGAGGCCACCCGGGTGCCGAAGGTGAAGGCCGCACGGGTAAGCACTCTCCCGGTGTAGGGTTTGATGTACATCTCCCCCCAGGGCATCTCCCGGAAGGTTTTCCAGGTACCCTGCCAGGGGGTTTTTTTGCTCTCCAGCAGATAGCGGAGCAAAAAGGTCTGAGTGGGCAGGGGCGGAACCGTGCCGTCCTGGGCCTGAATCGCGCAGTCCGGGTGGGGGATCCGATACTTTGTCCCCAGCAGCGTGATATGGAACGCTTCCCCGTCCCAATGCTCCCCGGTACGCTCCGCCGCCTCCTCCGGGTTCATCGCCCGAAACAGCTCCTCATAGTGGGCAAAGGGAACCTCTTCCTTATGATTTTCAACTTGCATCCTTATTTCCTCTTGTGTGGTTGTTGTATTCTCTCATATACAAATTGGTGTTTGTCAAAAAAACGCTGTCATTGCGAGCCAGTTCGCAAACTGGCGTGGCAATCCCCCGGTTAGAGGAGAAATGTATCGACAATTGCCCTACGGAGCGGGAAACCTTGCGATTTTGGTGGTAATCGTTACCTGGTTCCATTCAACCGGGGGATTGCCACGACCAGTCTGCGGACTGGTCTCGCAATGACAGGAAACTTTGACACGCAGCGACAAACACCAATTTGTCCGTTTCTCTCTTCTTTACTCGTGCACTTCCAGGGGCAGGCCGTCGGGGTCGTGGAAGAAGGTGAATCTTCCGCCGTTGTAGGGATCGGTGCGAACCGGCTCCGTCTCAATCCCCCGCGCGTTCAGCCAGTCCACTGCCAGCTCCACGTCCTCCACCCGGAAGGCCAGGTGCCGCAGGCCCAGGGCCTCGGGCTGGGTGGGCCGCTGGGGGGCATTGGGCTTGATGAACAGCTCAATCACCGTGTCCCCCAGCCGCAGCATCCTGAGCCAGTCCCCCTGATGCTCCCGCCAGAAGGTTTTCTCCACCCGGAAGCCCAGCTTGTCCACATAGAATTTCAGGGCCCTGTCCTCATCCGAGCAGATCACCGCGATATGATGACTCGTTTCCAGCATTCTCGTATCTCCTTATTGCCCCCCGTCGCAGCTGGGGAACAGGCTTCTGTCCGTATGGGGCAGGAAGCAGGCGGCCACAAAGGAATCCATGTACCCGGGGTAGGTGGAGAGCTCCAGGTAGGTCATGTTGGAGGCCACCTCCGCGCACTTGGCGTTTGCCTGGTCGGAAAGCGCCATGGCATAGGCGCCGGTGAGCGAGGAGTTGCCGATATAATGGAACTTCTCCAGCTCCACGTCCGGGAACATACCGATGTTTACGGCGTTTCGCATATTGATGCCGCTGCCGATGCCGCCGGCCACATACACGTCGTCGATGCACTCCGGGGTCATGTCCACGGACTTCAGCAGCGTGTCGATGGCGGAGAAGATGGCGCCCTTGGCCCGGATGAAGTTGTCGATGTCCACCTCGTTGAGGGACACCTCCCGGCCGGTTTCGCTCTCGTGACTGTCCGCAATCACATAGCGGCCCATGCCGTGGCTGTCCCGGCGCACCCGGCTGCCCTCCCGGATAAACAGGCCCTTGGCGTTGATGATGCCGCAGCGGAACAACTCCGATATGATGTCAATAATGCCGCTGCCGCAGATGCCCACGCACTTCTGACCCTCGTCTCCGATGATGGACAGCGTCGGCTCCATGGTATCTTTCTCAATGGTGCAGGCCTCCACCGCGCCGTCGGTGGCCCGCATTCCGCTGGAGATGTCGCCGCCCTCAAAGGCGGGGCCCGCGGAGCAGGCGCAGCTCATAAGAAAGTCCCGGTTGCCGAATACGATCTCTCCATTGGTACCGAGATCAATAAACAGGCTCATTTCGTCCCGATCCCAGATGCCGGAGGCCAGGGTACCGGCGGTGATGTCGCCGCCCACATAGGAGCCGATGTTGGGGGCGATGATCACGGGAGCCAGAGGGTTCGCCACCAGCTTCAAATCTCCCGCCAGCAGTCCCTCCCAGCCGAAGAAGCTGGGGATGTAGGGCTCCATCCGCACGGGGGAGGCATCCACCCCTACAAACAGGTGGTTCATGGTGGTGTTGGCGCCCACGCTGAGCCGCAGAATGCTCCGGGCGGAGATGCCCGCGGTCTTGCAGAGGTTCGCGATAATGGGATTCAGGGTCTCCTTGAGAATGGCATCCTGGAGCTTCTGCTTACCCCCGGGCTTGCCCTGCTCGATGATCCGGTTGATCACATCCGCGCCGTAGCGGATCTGGCCGTTGCCGGAGGAGCCCTTGGCCAGCAGCTTCCCGGTTGTGAGGTCGGTCAGCACCATAGTCACGGTGGTGGTACCGATGTCAATGGCGCAGGCCACAATGGCGGTATCCTCCGGGCCGCAGATCTCCATGCAGCGGAAGGTGTCCCCCTGAAGCTCACCCTTGACGCAGACGTTGAAATCGTGCTGCCGCAGCGTGGAGGCCAGCCGCACCATCACGGGGAAGGGGATGTGTACCTTCTCCACACCCAGAGCCTCCTCGATGGCCCAGTTTAAGCGCTCCACGTCCGGCATGGTGTCCTCCAGGGACGGCTCTGCCATGGTAAGCACCAGGGAGCGGAAATTGTTGATAAATTCGATGCCGCTTTGACGGAGCTTCTCCTGGCACTCCTCGAAAATGGCGATTTCCTTGGGGCTCGACAGGTCGGCGGTTTTCATCCGGGACTGATACGCGCTGGCAATGTCCGGCACGAACACGGTGCAGTCCCCGGTGACGGAGCAGCTGCAGCTGAGCCGCCAGCCTTCGGCGTACTCCTCCGGGGAGATGTGGCGGCTGGGCACGCTGTCCACGTCCCCTTCCACCAGCTTCACCCGGCACTTGCCGCAGGAGCCGTTGCCGGAGCAGGGAGCATCGATGGCCACATTGGCACGCCTTGCCAGCTCCAGCAGATTGTCCCCCGCGCTGCACTCGACAACGACAGGATTGCCGCCCTCAATCTGGAATGTCACTTTCATGTCAGAATATCCTTTCGTAAATGGAATGGTCTTTGAAAAAGGAAACGGGCAGTTAAATTGGTGTTTGTCGGGATGCCACCGTAGGGGCGGCTATTAGCCGCCCGGGTTGCTTTCGTCTGCGAAAGCAACCCATTCTATCGAAAACGCTCAAAAACCGTAACGTTTCGGGCGGCTAATAGCCGCCCCTACGGTAGAAATGGAGTGCGTTTGAGAACTACAAACACAAATTTGTCGGGTTCCTCTTCCCTTTTCAAAAACCATCCTTTATTTTAGGCAACACCGCATAATTTGGCAAGGAAGCTCAGCGAGAGATTTTGTGCCATTTCAAAGTTTCAAAAACTTAGGAATACTGTATGTATTTCCCGTTTTTGGAACTGCAGAAATGGCGCAAAAGATCCGCTGAGATCCGCTGACGCAATTGTGCGGTGTTGCCTTAGGCCAGCCTGCTCCGACTTGGGGCAGGCTGGCCCGTTGGTTTATGGAATCAGGAAGCGATTACATCAGCGGCTCCATGCCCAGCACGGGGTGGCCCTTTTCGGTGAGCCAGTTCAGCAGCTCCTCGCAGTCGGTGGTCACGGTCTCGTCGGCCACCATATCGGTGAAGTTCTCGATGCCGTAGAGCTCGTTCGCAGTCTTGTTAAGCCGCTCCGCCACATCGTCCTTCAGCTCCTTGGGCATCCACACGATGCGCTCAATGCCGCCCTCGGCAGCGATGAACTTCTTGGAGGAGATGAAGTGACGGCCATGGCCCATGTAGCCCGGGGTCTGGACGCCGCCGCCGGTGCAGCTGGCCAGCTCGCCGAAGGTCATACCGGCGGGGGTCATGCCCTTGTACTCCCGGTTTACCACGATGAAGCCGTTGCTCATGGGCTCGATGCCGCAGATGCACTCGAAGCAGCCGCAGGAGGTCATGGGATCCTCCAGGATGGAGTACAGCGTCACGTTCTCCACGGCGCCGTGGGTAGCGTCGGCAATGGCCTTGTTGACGGACTCAAACCGGCCGGTACGCTCGTCGATGCAGCCCTCCTTGAAGATGGGCTGGCAGGGGCCGTTGGCGTTCAGCTCATAGGTGGCCTTGGCATCCAGCCAGCTCACCGCGCCGCACAGGCCCAGACGCTCGGGGGTGACCACGCAGCAGTGGGCGGGGGCGAAGGACTGGCACAGGATGCAGGTGAAGTAGCGGTCAACGGCCTCGTCGGTCATGGACTCCAGACGGGCATCCCGCTGCTCGTAACGGGGCATGGCCACCTCGTCCCGGAACTTGCCCGCTTCCACGGGGTCGGTGATCAGGGTCACCTGGCACTTGTCCACAACAGCATCGAACTCGTCCATGATCATGACGTACAGAACCTCGGCGAAGTCCTTCATCCGAAGGCCCGCCTCGTAAGCGGCGTTGCTGACGCGGACACGCACCTGGTTACGCTGGCCGGTGTGCATGACGCCCTCCAGATAGTTGAACCAGGCGTGGAACTTCCGCTCGATGACGGACTCGAAGTCCACCTGCATCTTCTTGCCCGCAACCTCAACATAAGTCGCCAGAGCCAGATCCTTGGCCTGATCCAGGTCGGGCCCGATGATGGTGATCTTGTGATCCTCGATTTCGCCCAGCTCCCGCATGACAACCAGCTCGGCGGTGGGGTTCTTGGAAGACCAGAACTCGTTGTGCATATCGGCCTTGCGGATGATCTCGCCCTCGAAGGCGGCGGCGAAGGCCACGGGGATGGGCAGCTCCTTGACCTTGATCTTGATGCCCCGCAGCTCCAGGGACTTCTTGACGGTCTCGGCGTGGTCGCAGACGGACTCCAGCGCGCCGGGCACCTGGTTCTCGCCCAGGTCGATGTCCACCACCACGGGGAAGCCCAGGGCGATGGCGCCGGC